>DAHWJK010000211.1:0-16979 GCA_027344185.1 Thiobacillus sp. | reverse complement strand
CCAGCGACGAGACCTTCGACCACACCTTGCAGCGGCTGAGCGCAGCCATCGAGACCGCCGGCATGAGGGTATTCGCCCGCATCGACCACGCGGCCGGCGCCGCCGAGGTCGGGATGACGATGCCGCCCACGGTCCTGTTGCTGTACGGACATCCCAGAGGCGGCACGCCGATCATGCTCGACACCCCGCTGGCGGCACTGGATCTTCCACTGCGCGTCCTGGTGCGTGAGACCCGCGACGGCGACGTGCTGGTGTCGTTTCATCCGGTAGCACCGATGTTGCGCGCCCTTGGCGTGGCCGAGCAACTCGCACGGCAACTGGAGCCGGCCCAGCGCCTGATCGCGAGCACGCTTCGCCGAGGCAGCTGAGCTGCGGCCTTCCAGGGTGCCGGCGGCGCAGCGGCGCTGCGCAGGCTCAGATGCCGGCCTTGACCCGGCGGGCCGGCGCGGGCTTGCGCGCGACGCCGTCGAAAGACGGCGCGTAGTCGCGCGTGTAGCCCATCGCACGGGACAACTGGAACGCCAGGCGCACCACCAGCGGGCCGAACTCGCGCATGCGAGCCATGTTGAGACGGTCCAGGGGCCCGGAAATGCCCAACGCCGCCACCGCGCACTCGGAACCATCGAACACGGGCGCCGCGACCCCGCCTACGCCCTCGCGCCACTCGCCGCGATTGATCGCGTAACCGACGACGCGGGCACGCGCGAGTTCCCTGCGTAGCGCGGTGAGGTCGACCAGGGTCGAAGGAGTGTGCTTTTGCAATTGCGCTGCATAGGCGTCGAGGTAGTCGTCGGTCTGCACCGCGAGCAGGGCCTTCCCGGTGGCCACCGCGTAGGCGGGCGCGCGCCCGCCCAGCGACGTATAGGCACGGATCGGCAACGCGCTGTCGATCTTCTCGATGTAGACCACGTCGATGCCGTCGAGCACCGACAGGTGCACGGTCTCGTGGGTCGTCGCGGACAGGCGCTGCATCACAGGCGGCGCGACCTTGCGCACGTCGAGCTTTCGCACGGAACGTGCCCCGAGCTCGAACAGCTTGGTGGTTCCGCGGTAGCAGCCGGCGCCGGGTTCGCGCTCCACGTAGCCGGCGTGGATCAAGGTCTGCACGGTGCGGTGCGCGTTGCTGCGCGTCAAACCGACCAGCGCGGCGAGATCGTCGATGGTCTGCACGCCATCGGGTTCGTTGGTGACCGCCTCGAGTACGGCCAGCCCCTTGAGCAGCGTCTTGTCCATGGTGCCTCGGCTGGGAGATGCAGCGCACGGTCCAGCATGCGGGACCGCGTTCCCATCTTATCGACTGCCGGGCATGCCGCGGCCGGACCTCGTGCTACTTGCCAAGCAGCTTGCGGCACTTCAGCGCCATGCCTTGCGCGCCGCGCTCGGCCGAGAACAGCCAGGCCGTGAGCAGGCTCGCCAACATCCATGCCAGACCCGCGAGGTTGGCCGCCATGGACGGCGCGACCAGCGCGAAGCCGGCGAGCATGCAAGCCAGGCGCGTGGCCCAGCGGCCTCCTTGCTTGTAGCCCCAGATGGCCCGCGAGACCCCGATCACGCTCAGCGCGGTGAACATGAAGTGCAACAGGAATGGCACGGCTCCGCCGAGCAGCAGCAGCGAGGGGTGATAGCAGAACGCCACCGGCACCATGAACCCCGGAATGGCGATCAGGAACGCATCGATCGCGGTACGCAGGGGAGGCGACCCCGCGATTCCCGAGGCCGCGTACGCGGTGATGCCCACCGGCGGGTGGATGTTCGAAAGGACGGCGAAATACAGCACGAACAGGTTGGCGGCCAGCGCGTCGACTCCCAGATGGGTGAGCGCAGGCGTGGAAATCACCGAGACCAGGATGTAGGCGGGGGTGGTCGGCACGCCGACCCCCATGAGAATCGACACCGCAGCCACCAGGATCAGCGTGAGGAACACGAAACCATGCGCTGCTCCGGTGATGATGCTGCTGAAGGCCAGTCCCAGCCCGGTGGCGGTCAATGCGCTGATGATGATGCCGGCGGCGGCACAGGGCACCGCCACGAACATCGCGGCACGGCTTGCCTCGGCCAGGGTCTCGAGCAGGCGCCTCGGCGTCAGCCAGGTCTGGCGACGCACGCAACTGACGACGATGCTGCCGCCGATCCCGACCATTGCGGCGAAGGTGGGCGAGTAGCCCGCGAACAAGGCGACGATGAGCGCCAGCAGCGGCAGCAGGTAGTACGAGCGCAGCAGCACCGAGCGCAGGTTCACGTCGGTTTCCAGGCGCAGCACCGGCAGTTCGCGGCGCGTCGCCTCGCAATGCACGGCGGTCCATTTGGCCAGGAAGAACAGCAGCGCCGCGGGCAGCGCGGCGATGGCGATGCTCAGGTAACTGCGCGACAGCGTAGCCGCCATGATGAACACCGACGCACCCATCACCGGCGGCATGATCTGCGCGCCCACCGCCGATGCGGCAGCGACCCCGGCGGCGAAGGAGTCCGTGTACCCGTTGCGCTTCATCAGCGGGATGGTGTAGGTGCCGGTGGTGTACAGGTCGGCCGTCGGGCTGCCGCTCATCGAGCCGCACAGCGCGCTGTAGAGGATGGCCATCTTGCCGCTGCCGCCCTTCCAGTTGCCCGCCAGCAGCACCGAGACGTCGCCGAACCATTCCGCGATCCCCGTCTTGGCGAGAAACACCCCGAACACGATGAACAGGATCAGCACCTGCGCCGACAGGCCGGTCAGGTCGCCGAACATGCCCTCGCTCTTGCTCAGGTACAGGTTCTCCACGATGCGCGGCAGCGAAAGCGCGCGAAACCCGAACATGCCCGGCAGGTTGGCGCCCCATAGCAGGTAGGCGATGGCCAGCACCGCCACCACCGCCATGCCGGAGCCGATGACTCGGCGCACCGCCTCGACGAGGATCACGGTCGCGACGATGCCCAGCACGACCTCGGTCCGGGTGACCGGGCTGACCATCGGGATGCGCGCGTCCAGCGCGTGGTAGTTCCACGCCACGTAGCCGTACACGAAGGCGCCGAGCAGCGCGATCGCCCAGTCCAGCAGCGACGGACGATGCAGCGGCGAGCGCTTGCGCGAGGCCGGGTAGAGCAGAAACACCAGCGGCACGAACATCGCCAGGTGCATGCCCCGCAGGACGCGCGTGGGCATCGAATCGGTGATGCCCACGTACCAGAGGTGGAACAGCGCCGCGCCTGCCAGCAGCAGCGTGACGAACAGGAGTAGCGGACCTTTGAGCTGTCGCATCGCGGTGACCTGGCTGCGGGTTGGGGCGCGGTCGCTGCTCAATGCAGCGGGTAGCCCTTCTGCTCGATGTACTTGCGCGCGCCGGCGGCCAGCTTGATCGTGCCGTCGGCGCGGTACTTCGAGCGCGCGACCTGATCCGGCTGGAAGTCGGCCAGGCTCGGATGCACCTGCTGGACCTCGGCGGCGTTCGCGTACAGCGCCTTGGTCACCGCGTACACGACCTTCTCGGGCACCTTGGAGTTGACGATGATCCCGGAACTCATGGCGACCGTGTTCACCCGTGGCGGCAGGACCAGGTGCGAGACGTCCTTGTAGGTCGTCTTGTCGATGTCGGCCTTCTGGAACCCGAACACCTTGACCATTTCCGCGCGCGTGTCCGGGGCGAGGTCGAGGATGCGGATGTTGCGCTGGCTGCCGACCTGGATCACGCTGGGCGTGGGGATGGACTCGAGGGTGATCATCATGTTGACCCGCTTGTCCTGCAGCATTTCCGCCTGCTGCGCATGCGACACCTGGTAGAAGGCCCCGCCGGCGGCACGGATCGCCCGCGGCGACGTTCCATAGTGATGCAGCAGCCACTTGGTGATCCAGTTGCCGAAGGTGGATGCACTGGGGGCGGCGATCTCCAGCTTGTAGTGATGCGCCAGCGCCTCGGCCAGGGTGTTGTAGGGGAAGTCCTTCGGGACCACCACCTGCAGGTACAGCGGGCTGAAGCCGAAAGCCAGCGCACGGATGTCCGGGAACTTCTGCGGATACATCTCCTTGCCGCGGATCGCCAGCACCGTCGGCACGGTCAGCGTGATGGCGAAGTCGGCGCTGCCATTGCCCACCCGGGCGGGGTTGGCGACGCCGCCGCCGGGCAGCGCCTTCAGATTGATCGACGGATCCGACTGGTGGACGATGCTGGCCAGACCGCTGACGATCCGGTACCAGGCACCGCCGATCGGCCCGCCGAGAATCGTGTAGTTGTCAGCCGCGAAACTGCTCGCGCTGAGCAGGCACATCGCCGCGCCCGCGGCGAACCTGATCCATCGGGACCTGTTCATCTCGTCTCCTCCTGTTCGAAGTGATGCTCCGGCGCCGCGGTTCCGGGTCTTGGCCGCGGCCGTGGATCGGCGCCGTTCGTGAAACCAATCTACGGTCGCGCTTCCGGCCCAGTCAATGAAATGTGAGATGCCGTCCTGTTTTTTGGGATCTCCGGCTTGCGCGCCGCAAATCGATTCCGGGAAAACCCTTGGAATATCGGGTTTGTCGATGAACATCCTTCGAAAATATTCGCTTTCCGAGGATTTTGATACGCCTAGAATCGTTCGCACTTCAAGGCATTCAAGATCGTCGCAAATGGAAAATGAATTGCTCGCCGGAGACCTTCTCGACGCCGCACACGGCAAGCATCCGGCCATTGTCTTTGAAAATCTGGAAACGTATTCCCATGGGGAACTCGACCAACTCGCCAATCGCTTCGCGCATTGCTTCCAGACCAGGCTTGCCCGGCATGGCGGACCGGTCAGCTTCCTCGTGGGGAACGATCCTTTGCTGGTTGCTGCATTATTCGGAGCCTTCCGCGCCGGTGTCGTCGCAAATCCCATAAATATTCGGCTCACCCCTCCCGAGATTGCATATATACTCAACCACGCGGAAAGCCGGCTCGTCGTCGTCGGGAATGATTATCACGAGCTCTTTCTGGAGGTTCTCCCGCTGCTCAGCGATCCGCCCGCGGTATTTGTATTGCGCGGCCCCGAAGCCGACGATGCGCTGCGCGACTCCTCGCCGCAGCCAGCGCGCGCGTCGCTGCAACCGGAGGATCCGGCGCTGCTGATCTATACCTCGGGCACCACCGGCCACCCGAAGGGAGTCGTGCTGTCGCATCGCAACCTGACCCAGGCAGTGCGCATCGTGCAGCGCGGCTTCGCCATCGAATCCAGCGACCGCAGTTTTTGCGTGATGCCCCTGTTCCACACCAATGCGCTGATGTTCAGCCACCTGCCCTTTCTCGCGGCCGGCGCCACGGTGGTGCTGCGCAAGCGATTCAGCGCGAGCCGCTTCTGGAGCGAGTGCCTCGGCCAGCGGGCGACCGTGGCCAGCGCATCGCCGACCATCCTGGCGCTGCTGCTCGAGCATGAAGCCACGGGGCCGGCCTGCGGCGAGACCGGCCTGAAGTACCTGAAGGTGGCCTCGGCGCCCACGCCGATCGAACTCGCCGAGCGCTTCGAGGCCCGCTTCGGCAAGGGCCTGCTGCTCGAGACCTACGGCCTGACCGAGACCACCGCGATCTCCACCATGAACCCGCTGCGCGGACCGCGGCGCTTCGGCTCCATCGGCAAGGCGCTGGAGCCGCAGGAGCTCGCGGTGCTCGACGAGCAGCGCCGGCCCGTGGCGGCGGGCCGCGCCGGCGAGCTCGCGCTGCGGGGACCGACCATCATGAAGGAATACCTGAAGGCCCCCGAGCAGACCCGCGAGGCCATGCACGGCGACTGGTTCCTGACCGGCGACATGGCGGTCGCCGACGAGGATGGCTTCGTGCGCATCGTCGGACGCAGGAAGGAAATGATCCTGCGCGGCGGCGAGAACATCTCGCCGCTGGAGGTGGAGCAGGCGGCGCTGGAGCATCCGGCCGTGCGCGAGGCCGCGGCGGTCGGGCTCGCCGACGCCATCTGGGGCGAGACGGTAGGCCTGGCCGTGGTCGCGGCGGGGCCCATCGACGCCGAGGAACTGCTGGGCTTTTGCAGCACGCGCCTGAGCGCCTTCAAGCTGCCGCAGCACATCGCCTTCGTACAGGAGCTTCCTCGCAACGCCATGGGCAAGGTGCTGCGCCCGCGGGTTCGCGAGTGCTTCGAAACCGAGCCCGCGGGAACGCCGCGGCAGACCGGGAGCCGGACATGAAACTCGTGAACGTGGATTTCGGGGATCGTCGCATCGACATCGAGGTTCCCGATTCGGCGGCCATCGCGCGATTCGAGGATCCCGAGTTCCTGGCCGATCCGCAACAGGCCGTGCGCGACGCGCTGGCCGCGCCGCTGGGCCTGCCGCCGCTGGCCGAGATGGCACGCCCCGGCATGCATGTGGCGATCGCCTTCGACGACATCACGCGCCCGGCGCTGCCGCCGCGCACCATCCTCCCGCTGATCGTCCAGACCCTGGAGCACTCGGGAGTCGACTGGCGCAACATCGTGTTCATCAGCGCCTGCAGCAATCACCGCAAGAACACGCGCTCCGAACTCGCCCAGCATCTGGGGCCGGAGATCTTCGAACGATTCTGGCCGCGCGGGCAGATCCTCAACCACGACTGCGACGACGCGCAGGGTCTGCGCTACTTCGGCGTCACCGAAGGCGGGCGTGTGGTCGAGCACAACAAGACCTTTTTCGACAGCGACCTGCTGATCTACCAGGGCAACGTGTCGGCGCAGGCCTGGAAAGGGTTCACCGGAACCGGCGCCGTGATCGGGCTGGCCTCCACGCGCAGCATCGCCTCGCACCACAGCCTCAACGTGATTCCCCACGCACAGGCCACCAGCCCGGGCGGCAAGCCGCGGCCCAAACCGCCGGGCATGAAGCCGGAAATGAGCGCCTTTCTGGAGGCCGCGACCGGCAAGCCGGTGTTCTACGTGAACGCCATCACCGGCACCCAGGGCCGCATGGTCGACGTCTACGCCGGACACTCCGGCCAGATCACCGCGCCGGCGTGGGCCCGCGCGCAACAGCTGTTCACCCGGCCCGTTCCCCAGGCCGACGTGCTGATCGTCGGCCTCGCGCCCGCCTACTCCTACGGCAGCTCGCACAATGCGCTGATCGCGGCCATCGGCGCGCTCGTGCCTCCGCGCTATTCACCGCAGCAGCCGGTGCTGCGCGAAGGCGGGGTGATCATCGCGCTCAGCCCGAGCAACGGCATCATCGATGCGGAGCGATTCCCTTCCTACAACGAGCTGGTTCGCCTGTACGGGCGTTATCACAGCGTGCGCCAGCTGGTCGATCACGAACCGGAGTTCGCGGCCCGCCCCGAGTACCTGCAGGCTTACCGCAACGCCTACGGCTACCCGCCGCTGCACCCCTTCTGGCTGTTCTACGAAATGGAATACGCGCTGCAGCGGGCATCCGCGGTGTACATGGCCGGAACGAGCAACCCCGGCGCCTTCCGCGGCCTCGGACTGAGCCCGGTACGCGATTTCGCCGAGGCCTGGCGCATGGCGCGCAAGCATGTCGGGGCCAACCCGCAGGTGGTGGTCGCGCCCGACTTCTGGAGCCGCCCGCGCATCAAGTTCGCGGTGGACGCGCCGGCTGCATCGACGGGAGCCTGGGCATGACGCCGCGCTGGCGCATCCACCTCGACCCCTGCGGCGGAATCGCCGGCGACATGTTCTGCGCCGCGCTGGCGCATGCCATGCCCGAGTTGCAGCCCGACCTGTTGCGCTGCCTGTCGCAGCTGGCGCTGCCTCCGGAGATCGCCCCGCGCTTCGAGTCGCACACCGACCATTCGCTGGCCGGCCTGCGCTTCGTGGTCGAACTGCCGGGCGCGCGGGGCCCGCGCGACGAGCCCGCCGACGCGCACGACCACGACCACGACCACGACCACGACCACGACCACGACCACAGCCACAGCCACAGCCACAGCCACAGCCACAGCCACAGCCACAGCCACGGACATGGCCTTCGCCCCGCTGCGCCGCCGTCCTCCTACACGCGCCATGGGCATGTCGCGCACGCACGAATTCGCGACATGCTGCGGGATTCGCCGTTGCGCGCGTCGATACGCGAGCATGCGCTGGGCATGTTCCAGGGGCTTGCGCAGGCCGAAGCGAGAGTGCATGCCGTGAGCGTCGACGAGGTGGAGTTCCATGAGGTCGGTGCCTGGGACTCGATCGTCGACATCGTCGCGGCCGCGTTCTGGATCGACGCGCTGGGCGCCGCCTGCTGGAGTCACGAGCCGGTTCCGCTCGGACGGGGCATGGCGCGCACGGCACACGGCATGATCCCACTGCCGGCCCCCGCGACCCTGCACCTGCTGGAGGGCATCGAGGTGGTCGACGACGGCATCGGCGGAGAGCGGACCACGCCGACCGGGGCGGCGATCCTGCGCTACCTGCACCAGATCAGCGAGAACACGCCGCTCACCCCGTTGCGCATGCGCCCGCAGGCCAGCGGCTACGGGCTGGGAACCCGCAGCCTGCCCGGTCGCGCGAACGTTCTGCGCGCGACCCTCTACGACCTCGAGGCGCAGGCCCGGGAGGCGACGAGCGATCACGTGGTGCGCATCGACTTCGACATCGACGATCAATCGCCCGAGGACCTCGCGGTGGCGCTGGAGCTCCTGCGCCACCGCCCGGATGTGCTGCAGGTCGTGCAAGTACCGATCTTCGGCAAGAAGGGACGCCTGAGCACGCGTGTCGAACTGCTGGCGCCCGAACATGCCCGCGAGGCCGTCACCGCCGCCTGCTTCGAGCAGACGACGACCATCGGACTGCGCGTGCAGACCGCGCACCGGCAGCTGCTCGCGCGTCGGGAACTTCGCCTCGGACGCGACGCGGCCGAGCTGCGCGTGAAGGTCTGCGAGCGCGACGGGCACAGCACCGCGAAGGCTGAAATGGAGGACCTGGCACGACATGCCGGCAACCATGCTCAGCGTGAGGCTCTGCGACGCAGCGCCGAGGAACAGGCCCTTCGGGCTCTACCGGGAACGCAGGAGCAACAACCATGACGACGCAACTCGACGGCCTCCTCGAACGACTTCGCGACGCGCTGACCGAGCGCGACGGCGGCCTCGCGGTGGCCGTCAGCGGGGGTGTCGACAGCATGACCCTGGCCGCCTTCGCGCACCGGCTCGACGGCAGCTCGGTGCGTATGTTCCACGCCGTGTCGGCAGCCGTCCCGCCCCAGGCCACGCAGCGTGTGCGCTCGCTGGCACGTGACGAGGGCTGGGACCTGCGCATCGTCGAGCCCGACGAGTTCGCGCAGGAGTCCTATGTCTCGAATCCCACCGATCGCTGCCTGCACTGCAAGCGCTCGCTGTACACGCGCATCCGCGAGCACACACCGCAGGAAACACAGCTGTTCAGCGGCGCCAATCTGGACGATCTCGCGGACTATCGGCCCGGCCTGGTCGCGGCAGCCGAGGCGCAGGTCCGGCATCCATGGATCGAGGCCGGAATCGACAAGGAGGGAGTGCGGGCCGTGGCGCGCCGCCTCGGGCTCGGCCTGATCGCCGAGCTGCCGGCCTCGCCCTGCCTGTCGAGCCGCGTGCAGAGCGGCATCCGCATCGTGCCGCGCATGCTGCGCGTGGTCGACGACGTGGAGCAGGTGTTGCGCAAGTCCACCGGGGCCTTCGATCTGCGCTGCCGCGTGCGCCGCGACGGCGTGGTGCTGGAAATGGACGCCGGCGCGCTTGCGCGTCTGGAGCTCGCCGAGCGCGAGCGCATCGCGGACGCGGTGCGGCATCGCTTCGAGCAGGCCGGCTACGCGTTCCCGGCGCCCCCGGCTTTCGAGACCTACAGGATGGGCAGCAGCTTCGTGCACGCGGGAAACCACCGATGATCGAACATGGCATCCGATACGACCACCAGCGCGAGCAGCGCCTGGGATTCGACGAGGCGGTGTATGCCGCGAGCAAGAGCCTGGCCCAGCTGCAGGCATTGATCGCACAGGCCGTGGAAAGCGGCGCCAGCCGCCTGTTCACGCGCCTGGCGCCGGAGCAGTTGCAGGCCCTGCCCCCCGAGCAGCGCGAGGCGCTGGACTACGACCCGCGCTCGCGCACGGGCGTGGTCAATGCCTCGGCCAGGCCGCTGCGCGATGTCGGGGTGGCCGTCCTCACCGCGGGGAGCTCGGATTCTCCGGCGGCCTTCGAGGCCGTGCGCACCCTGGCCTACTACGGCTACCGCGCGCATTGCATCGAGGACGTCGGAGTGGCGGGATTGTGGCGCCTGCTCGAGCATGTGGACATGCTGCGCGAGATGCGTGTGCTGATCGTCTCCGCCGGCATGGAAGGCGCCCTGTTCAGCGTGGTCGGAGGGCTGCTTCCGGGCGTGATCGTCGCGCTACCGACCTCGGTCGGCTACGGGGTCTCCGCCAACGGGCATGCCGCGCTGCAAAGCGCCCTGGCGAGCTGCGCGCCGGGAATTCTCAGCGTGAACATCGACAACGGCTACGGTGCCGCCTGCGCCGCGCTGCGCATGCTGCGCGCGATGCGCCTGGAGTGACGTCAAGCCGCGCAAGCGCGCGGCTGCAGCCTGTATGCTGGCGCTTGCGGAGCCGCGCCGCTCCGCGCAACAGCGTCGTGGTCGTGGACATCCGCCAGCTCGAAACCTTTCTACGCATCGTCGACAACGGCAGCTTCGCGGCTGCCGCGGAGGCGCTGGCAGCGACCCAGTCGACAGTGTCGGCACGCGTACGCGAACTCGAGAAGTCCCTGGGCGTCGAGTTGTTCGACCGCAGCCAGCACCGCGCCCGGCTCACGGCCAAGGGCCACGAGCTGGTCGCGCCGGCCCGGCAGATCGTCGGACTGGCGCAGCAGTTGCGTCATCGGGTCGGGGATCCGCAGGCCTTGACCGGCATGATCCGCATCGGCGTGGTCGGGCTGGTGGCCATCACTTGGCTGTCGCGCCTGTTGCAGGCGCTGCGCTCGCGCTACCCGAACGTGTCGGCGGTGATCGAGGTCGCGCTGACGGCCACGTTGCTCGAGCGCCTGCGCAACGGCGACGTGGACCTGGCCATCGTCACCGGGCCGGTGCTGGAGTCTTCGCTGCGCACGGTTTTCCTGGGCCGCGACCGATTCGTCTGGATGGCCTCCCCGCAACTGGATCTGCCGACCCGCCGGCTGAGCCCTCGCGAACTCGCGGCCTGGCCCATCCTCAGTCTGAGCGCGCAGTCCCACCACTACCCGGTGATCGAACAGTGGTTCGCGAGCAACGACGTCGAGTTCCGCCCGGTCATCTCCTGCAGCAACATCCGCGTGCTGGCCGACCTCACGCTGGACGGCCTGGGCGTGAGCCTGCTTCCCGAGCGCTCGTACGCGCAGGAGGTCGGGCAAGGCAGGTTGCGCATCCTGGACACCGAGCCCGAGCTGCGGCCGGTGGACCTGGTGGCGCTGCACCGGCTCACCAGCACCGAGGCGCTGATCAGCGCGGTGGTGGCGCTGGCGCAGGAGACCAGCGGCTACCCCACGCGCGACTGACGCCGCGCGCTGCGGCCGCGCGCCCGCACCTCACGCCGCCGCGCCGCGCCCCGCGGTGCCGTCGCGAACGCGGCGCGCCAGTTCCTTTCGGTCGACCTTGCCGACGCTGTTCTCGGGCAGCGCGTCGACCAGGATCACGTCATGCGGCACATAGATTCGGGCCAGCGCGTCGCGCACCGCATCCATCACCTGCGCGGGGCCGAATCGCGCGCCCGGCCGAGGCACGACCACCGCCACCGGGACCTCGCCGAGATCCTCGTCGGCTCGTGCGACCACGCAGCATGCCTGCGCCGCGACCCGCTCCATGATCACACTTTCGATCAGCAGCGGCGACAGGTTCTCGCCGCCGCGGATGATCACGTCCTTGATGCGCCCGGTGACGTAGAGATATCCGTCGGCATCGAAGCGTCCGAGGTCTCCGGTGCGCAGCCATCCATCGACCAGGCTGCGCGACGTTTCATCCTCGGCTCCCAGGTAGCCGCTCATCAGGTTGGCGCCGGCGATGCAGATCTCCCCCTCGACCCCGGGCGCATCGCCGAGGCTGCCGTCGGGCCGCCGCAGCCGCACCTGCTGTCCGCGCAGCACCGTTCCGACCGAGCCGATGCGTCGTTGCCGCGGCGGGTTCATGGTGCTCGTGCACGTGGCCTCGGACAGCCCGTAGGAGATCAGCAGCGGGCAGCCGAGCTGGCGCTCCACGGCCCGGTGCAGCGCCTCGGTGATCGGCGCCGAACCGCAGCGCGCGAAGCGCAGCCCCGCCAGCGCCTGCGCGCTGAAGCTCTGGCCGAGCATGCGCGAGAACATGGTCGGCACGCCGGTGACGATGCTGGGGCGGTGACGCTCGAGCCACTGCGGCATGTGCTCGGCGCGAAATCGCGGGGCCAGCGCCACGCTGCTGCCCGCCAGTAGCGGCGCGAACAACTGGTTGTTGAGGCCGTTGGTGTGATACAGCGGCATGACGTGCAGCAGCCGGTCGCGCGGATCCAGCCCGGAGTGGTCCGCAACACCCACGGCGTTGTTCAGCAACGCGGCCTGCGACAGCTGCACCGCCTTGGGCCGTCCCGTGCTTCCCGAGGTGAACAACAGCAGCGCCGGGGTGGTCTCGCGCGGCTCGAGCCGGGTGCCACCGCTGCGCGCCAGCGACTCGACGCGGCCGAACTCCACGCCACGCGCGCGCACCGGCCCCAGGGCCCGGATCAGGTCCTCGTGCGCAGGGTCATGCACGATCGCCACGGCGCCGATGAGCTCCAGGCGCCGGCTCACCTCGGCGGGCGCCAGGCCCGGCTCCAGCATGCAGGGGCACAGCCCGGCGCGCAGCGCGGCGAGCAGCAAAAGCGCGGAGTCCAGCGAACGCTCCATGGCGATCGCCAGCACCTGTCCCGGGCCGGGTGCGAGCGCGACCAGGCCATCGCGAAGCGCGGCGGTGCGCTCGTCCAGCTCGGCGTAGTCCAGCTCGCGCTCGCCATCGCCCAGCGCCGGCATGCGGCGCAGCGGCGCCTGCGCCCAGCGCGCATCGAAGGCCTGCGCGAGGGTACGCGAGGCGTTCGCGCAGCTCATCGCAAGCTCACTCCTGCGTCGGATTCGAAGCGTCCGGCCGGATCCAGGCTGTGCAGGGCACGGCGCTCGCGCTCGCTGGGCGGCTGCGTGGGGGCGGCGCCGTCGGCGTCGAATGCGAAGCCAGTGCGCTCGCGCACCTCGTCCAGGCTGGACTCGGGATGCCAGGATTGCAGGGCCAGACGGGCATTACGCTTGACGAACACCGCGATCGGCGTGACGACCCCGTGCAGTCCGCCGGCCGACGTGACGAAGTCCAGCTTGTCCACCAGGGTGCGGCGCGAATGCTCGGTGCGCCAGGTGCAGGCGCGGCGGGCGGTGGGCAGCATCACCGAGCCGCCGCCGCCTCCCGGCAGGCGCACCTTGGGATGCTCCCAGGGGCCGATGCAGGAATTGTTCGCGAAGCCGCGCCCGTCGATCTGTGCCGCGCCGAGGAAACTCAGGTCCATGCGCCCGCGCGTGCACAGATCATAGAAGTCCTCGTTGCCGAAGATCGACGCGGAGCCCTCGCACAGCACCGGATCGGAGCTCGACAACGGGATTTCCGAGGGCTGCGGATCGACTCCACCCGCGACGTTGATATAGATGAAGTTCCAGTCGTAGGCACGCTTGGCCATCAGGCATGCGAGCATCGGCAGCGTGGAGTTGACTCCGCTGAAGGTGATCTCGTCCGGCCGTATGAAGCGCGCGAGGTTGGTGACGATGTAGGAAAAACCGCTCCACGGCTCAGACATGCTGCACGCTCCTCGCCTCCGGCGCCGCCGCGAGATGCCGCTGCAGGGACTCGTCGCCGGGCTCGAGGTAGGCCTGCACGGCCGCGTAGTCGACCGCGTACGCGGGCCAGCATGAGCCCGGCCAGGCCCCTGCGGGGACGACGCTGATCGCCTCGACCATGAAATACGGAACCAGCGTGAGTTCGGGCTGGCGCGAGAAGTCCTCGTCCGACACCTCTTCGGCCAGCACCAGTACGCTGCGCGCGGCCCGACTCATGATGCGGTCCCAGTGCGAGGTCCCGGCCACCCGCACGTTGCCCTTTCGGTCGACGCTGTTGGCGTGGATCACCGCGAAATCCGGGGTGATCGCCGGGATCACCCAGGTCTGCGCGCCGCTGCCGTAGGGGTCGTCCAGGCACTTCCAGGCGTTGATGCGTGTGAGCTCGCTTCCATGCAGGCCCCCGCAGGGCATGAAGGGCACGCCGAAGGCCGACGCCCGCAGGCCCGCGGTGAGGCTTGCGCAGGCATGCTCCTCCAGCTGCAATCGCCCTTGCTCGACGGCCTTGCGGTAGTGCGGCGCGAGCCCGAAATGGCCTTCCATCGCGACGATCCCGCAGCGCGCCCGGGATGCGACTCCGGCACGGCACAGGATGTCGATGTCGTAGCCGGGTGACTGCTTGACGATCTCCAGTCTGCGGCTTTCGCGGCGGATGAGTTCCCGCACCAGCGCGAAGGGTCCTCGGTGCAGGAAGCTGCCGCCCAGCGCGACGCTGGCTCCGTCGGGGATGCGCGCCGCGAGTTCGGCCAGGGGCAGTAACTTGTCGACTCCAGCGAATCCGGATCCCATCATGACTCCTTGCGTGGAGCGCGCTGTTGCGCGGCATTGCGGCGGTACTCCTGGATGCGCTGCTTCAGTCCCGGGGCAGCCGCCGAGCGCACGAGTGCCGCCAGGTCACGGTCCCACGACTGCTGTTCGCTCAGGGCCTCGCGCAACAGGCGGCGGCTGCGCGCGGGAAGCGCCAGCGCGCGCTCGGTGGCGGCGCGCTGCAGTTCGGGAAATTGCTCGGCCGTCGCCACCCGCTCGATGAAGCCGTCGGCAAGCGCCTGCCCGGCGTCGAACGTGGCGCTCGTCTCCAGCAGGCGGCGCGCCTGGGCGGTGCCCACGATGCGCGCGAAGCGCGCGCTGCCGAGCACCAGCCCGAATTGCAGCCCGGGCATGCGAAAGCTCGCATCGGACGCGGCCACGCGCTGGTCGCAGGCCGCGATCAGGTCGACTCCCGCGCCGAAATTGCGTCCGTGCGCGAACACCAGGCTCAGGCACGGCGCGGCGGCGATTCGCTGCAGCAACGACTCGATGCGTACGAAGCGCAGCAACAGGTCTCCGTCGCTGCTGGAGTCCACCTCGCTCATGTCGAAGCCGGCGCTGAAGCAGCGCCCGTTGCCCCGCAGCGCGACCACCGGGACTTCCGCGGCCACCGCCTCGTCGAAGGCCTGCGACAAGGCCTCCACGAGTTCCTCGTCGAGGGCGTTGAGCCTGTCGGGACGATTCAGCGTGAGGGTCCAGCAGGTGGGTGTCCGGTCGATCTGCAACACGCTCATCGCGGCATGCTCCCCCATCTCAGGCCGCCTGCTCTCTCGCGGCTTCGCCGAACACCTCGCCGTTGTGCTCGCCCAGCGCCGGCGGGCGCCTGCGCACGGGCTGCGTGTGCCCGTCCATGCGCACCGGAGACACGAAGGTGCGCGTGCGCGCGCCGTTGGGTAGTTCCAGCGGCTGCACCCACTGCATGTGCTCGACCTGCGGATCGGCCAGCACCTGGGAATACGTGTTGATCGGTGCGCACGGCACGCCGGCCTCGCGGAACTGCTCGATCCAGTGCCGGGCCGGTCGCGTGGCGAACACCTGCTCCAGGGTCTCGCGCAATTCGGCCTGGTGCCTGGCACGCAGGGTCGGCGTGGCATAGCGCGCATCCTCCAGCAATTGCTCGCGCCCGACCACGCGGCAAACGGCCTGCCACAGCGAGTGATTGCCGGCCGCCATGCCGAAGTAGGTGTCGGCGGCCTTGAAGGCCTGGTAGGGTGCGTTGCGCGGATGCGCGGATCCCAGCTTGACCGGATCACGCCCCGTGCCGAAGTACTCGGAGGTCTGCAGTGCGGCGATTCCCAGCGTGGCGCCGAGCATCGAGACGTCGATATGCGCGCCCTGGCCGCTGCTCGCGGCCTCGCGCAGCGCGCACACGACGGAGAACGCCGCATACAGGCCCGCGGAGAAGTCCGCCAGCGGCACGCCGCATTTGACGGGCGCGCCTCCGGGTTCGCCGGTGACGCTCATGATGCCACTCATCGCCTGCAGGGTCAGGTCGAATCCGCCCTCGCGCGAGCGTGGACCGCTCTGCCCGTAGGCGGAGATCGAGCAATAGACGATGCGCGGCGCCAATGCCTTCACCGCCTCATAGCCCAGGCCCAGGCGATCCATGACCCCCGGACGGTTGTTCTCGAGCAGCACGTCGGCCGTGCGGATCAGCCCGCGCGCACGCTCGAGGTCCGCGGGCTGCTTGAGGTCCAGGGTCACCGAGCGCTTGTTGCGGTTCAGGGACGCGAAATTCTCGCTGTACCCGTCGGACATCGGCGGCCAGGTGCGCAGGGAGTCGCCCGCTCCCGGGGCCTCGACCTTGATCACGTCGGCCCCCATGTCCGCGAGCAGCATGGCCGAGAAAGGTCCGGCCGCAACGTTGCAGAATTCGATGACCTTGATTCCTTGCAAGGGTTGTTGCATGTGCGCGTGTCCTCGTCGATCTCGCCTCGCGGCCGCATGCGCGATGCCATGCGGCGCGCCATTCCGCCGGCGCGATTGGACTTCGAGACGCGCCAGCCATGGGAAACATTGTGGCCGCAAACTCGTCGTTGCGAGCAAGAAATGCAACGGCACGCCCAAATATTGGGATTGCATGATGGATCGTTCCCGCGAACGTCGACGTCGGCGCCTTCAATCCACCATGGCCACGCGGGTCCGCACCACAGGTCTAGCATCGGTCGACGATGCGCCGCGCCGTCCCTGCCAACTCCACCCCGCCTTGCGCGGCTGCCCCGCGCGACGCCGACGTCGCGGTGGTGGGCGGCGGGCTGCTGGGGCTGTCCACCGCGCTGGAACTGGCCGAGCTCGGACGCAGCGTCGTGGTGTTGGAGGCCGGCAGCGTCGGCTGCGGGCAGTCCGGGCGCAGCGGCGGCCAGCTGTGGCCCGGGCCGGGGGTGGCGCTTTCGACCCTGGTCGAGCGCTTCGGCGAGAAGGCCGCGCTGCGCTCGTGGGAGTTGATGCACGAAG
>DAHWJK010000185.1:0-16728 GCA_027344185.1 Thiobacillus sp. | reverse complement strand
CCGCGGCGGGGGCGGGCGCCGCCGGCGCAGCCGCTGCAGCGGGTGCCGCCGGCGCTGCGGTAGCAGGGGCCGCAGGGGGTTCCGGCGCCTTGAAGCTGGCACCCGCCGAGTTGGCCAGATAGGCCACGGCGCGTGCCATTTCAATATCCGACAAGTCGCTGTCGCCGCCGCGCGGTGGCATCTGACGCAGGCCTTCGATCGCATGCTTCACCAGGGTGTCGTAGCCCTGGCCGAGACGGCCGGCCCAGTCGCCACGGGCATTGAACTTGGGCGCGCCCAACGCGCCCGAGCCATGGCATGAGGCGCATACGGCGTCATAGACTTCCTGCCCGGATTTTTCGACGCGCGGCGCGTTGGCGTCGAGCGCGACCAGCTTGGCCACCGGCTGAATGCGCTTGAGCGTGGCCTTCTGGGCGGCTTCGCTGGTGGTGTCGGACTTGTGGTCTTCCTGAATGCCGAGCACCAGCTGGACAATCAGAAAAATGGCCAGCAGCGGCGCGAGCAGTCCGGCGATAACGGAAATGATGACTTCCTGCGGGGTGGCTTGGGTCATCTTGGCGTGCGAATCGGCCATGGAAAATATCCTTAGGGGGGTTGCGTCAAAAGCCGGAATTATAGGGAAAGCCGCCCCCGCAGGAAAGGGCGGCGGGGCGGGCGGGTGGATGGACGCCCCCGAGCAAACCGGCTATGCTTCGCGGTCCCGGGAGCACCGAGCTCCAGGCGCCCGTAGCTCAGCTGGATAGAGTACTGCCCTCCGAAGGCAGGGGTCGTGCGTTCGAATCGCGCCGGGCGCGCCAAATTTCATCGTCCCTTCCTGCGCCAGCCCTGGTCGCGCAGGGGTTTAATCCCCGCATCGCGGGTTTAAACTGTGCGCTGGCGTTCATTCGAGTGTTTCAATCATGGCAATTCCCACCCCCACCGACATCAAGCTGCATCAGGCTTCGCACAAACTGGAAATCGCGTTTTCAGACGGTGCGCGCTTCGAGATGCCGTTCGAGTTCCTGCGCGTTTATTCGCCGTCCGCCGAAGTGCGCGGCCACGGTCCCGGGCAGGAAGTGCTGCAGGTCGGCAAGCGCGATGTGCTGATCAACGCCGCCGAGCCGGTCGGTCTGTACGGCATCAATTTCTTTTTCTCCGACGGCCACGACACCGGCATCTATTCCTGGGAATACCTCTACGACCTCGGGGTCAACCAGACCGCGCTGTGGGACGAATACCTGAAGCGCATGGAAGCCGCCGGCGCATCGCGCGATCCCGGCATTGCCAAGATGTTCGAGCAGCGTCCCAAGGCCAAGTGAGCGTCTTGCCATGACGGCTTGCACGGCACACACATGCGCGCCCTTCGGGGCGCGTATTGTTTTGGTGAGCCCCTACGAGTTGGGGCGTCAGCCGTTCAATCTGGCGCAGCCGGCCGCGTGGTTCGGGCGGGCCGATATTGCCGTCGCGTGCGTCGACCTGTCGCAGCAAAAGCTCGACCCGGCCACGTTCGTCGACGCCGATTACGTCGCGATCTATCTGGGCATGCACACCGCCACGCGAATTGCCGCTGCAGCCTTGCCGAAAATCCGCGCGCTGGCACCGCACGCGCGGATCGCCGCGTTCGGCCTGTATGCGCCGGTCAACGCGGACTGGTTGAGAACCCTGGGCGTGGAGGCAATCTTCGGCGGCGAATCCGAACCCGACCTGCTGGCCTGGGTGCAGACCGGCGTTGCGCCGGCCGCCACCGTGGTGCGCCGCGAGAAAATCGACTTCCTGCTGCCCGACCGCAGCGCGCTGCCCGAGCTGACGCGCTATGCCAGGCTGATCCTGGCCGACGGCACGGAAAAAACCACCGGTTTTGCCGAAGCCAGTCGCGGCTGCAAGCACCTGTGCCGCCACTGCCCGGTGGTGCCGGTGTACGAGGGCAAATTCCGCGTCGTCCCGGTTGAGACGGTGATCGCGGATATCGCACAGCAAGTGGCCGTGGGCGCTGCGCACATCAGCTTCGGCGACCCCGATTTCCTCAACGGCCCGACCCACGCGCTGAAGGTCGCCGAGGCGTTGCACGCGCGCTTTCCCGGGCTGACCTGGGATGCGACGATCAAGGTCGAGCATCTGCTGAATCATGCTGAACTGTTGCCTCGGTTCAAGCAATGCGGCCTGCTGTTCATCGTCACCGCGGTCGAGTCGGTCGACGATGCGATCCTCGCCCGGCTCGCCAAGGGCCACACCCACGCGGATTTCGAGGCGGCGCTGGCGCACAGCCGCGCGCTCGGCATTGCGCTTGCGCCCACCTTCGTGCCGTTCACGCCGTGGACCGCACTGGCAGGTTATCGGGATTTGCTCGTCACGCTGCTGAAGCTCCGGCTGGTCGAGGCGGTGCCGCCGGTGCAGCTGGCGATCCGCCTGCTGGTGCCGCAGGGCTCGTACCTGATGCGGCTGCCGGAATTCGCCGCGCGCGTCGGCGCTTTCGACGAGGCCCTGCTCGGCTATCCCTGGCAGGCCGTCGATGCACGCGTCGACGCGCTGCAGGCTGAGATCATGGCCTGGGCGATGGATGCGGAAAAAGCCGCATTGCCGCGCGCCGACGTGTTCGCCGGGATCTGGGCGCGCACCCATGCCGCGCTGGGTGAGACGGCGCCGCCGCTCGATCCGGCACAGTTCGGCACCGCCATCCCGCATCACTCGGAGCCGTGGTACTGCTGCGCCGAGCCGACCGAAACCCAGCTCGCCAGTTTTTAAACGCCATGCCCCGCCTGCTCCTGCTGCTCCCCGCCGCGGGCTACGCCAACCCGGATTTCATCGCCGCCGCCGCGCGGCTCGGCATTGAGCTCGTCGCCTGCGCCGACTACTGCTACCGGCTTGCGCCCGGCTGGGGCCTGCCGCCTCTGATGAGCGTGCCGTTCGACCAGCCCGCGGCCGCCTTGCCCCAGGTGCTGGCGGCGCTCAAGCACCCGGTCGATGCGGTGCTGGCGGTGGACGATCACGGGCAGGCATTGGCGGCGCAGCTGCGCGTGGCGCTCAACGTGCCGGGCAACCCTCCCGCGGCGGTGGCGACGCTGACCGACAAGCTGCGTTTCCGCCAACTGCAGCAGGCGATCGGCCTGCCGCACCCGGCCTTTGCCGAGATCGGCGACGCCGGGGTGAGCACGGCTGCGGCGCCGGGTTTCCCGCTGGTGGTGAAAGCCCGCTGCCTGAATGCCAGCCGCGGCGTGATCCGTGCCGACGATGCCGACCAGCTTGCGCGTGCGCTGACGCAGGTGCGGCGCATCCGAGACCGCGCCCAGCGCGACCGTGAGAATTTGATGATCGAGGCCTTCATCCCCGGCGCCGAGGTTGCACTCGACGGCGTGCTGTGCGGCGGCAGCTTGCAGGTGCTCGCCGTATTCGACAAGCCCGATCCGCTCGACGGACCCTATTTCGAGGAAACCCTGTTCATCACGCCTTCCCGCCTGCCACAGGCGACGCAGCGCGACTTCGCCGACGCGGTCGCGCGTGCCTGCGTGGCGGCGGGGGTGACGGAAGGTATGGTGCATGCCGAGGCACGCATCAACGACGCAGGCGCGTGGCTGCTCGAAATCGCGCCGCGCGGCATCGGCGGCCTGTGCGGCCGGGTGCTGGATGCCACGCTCGGCATGAACAGCGCGGAGATCGTGCTGCGCCACGCTGTGGGCCTGCCGCTGCCGACACAGGCGAACGGCAGCGCTGCCGGCGTGATGATGATTCCGATTCCGGTCAGCGGAATCCTGCGCGGCGTCGACGGCCTCGCTGCCGCGCGCGCGGTGCCGCACATCAGCGGCATCGAGATCACGGCGCTGGCCGGCCAACTGGTCGCGCCGCCGCCCGAAGGCGCGGGCTACCTCGGATTCCTCTTCAGCCGTGCGGCCACGCCTGCGCAAGCCGAAGCTGCATTGCGCAGTGCCCACGCCGCGCTCGCCGTGCGCATCCAGCCCCTGGTCGACGCATGAAGGCGTTTGAACAGGAACTCGCTGCTGCCATCGGCCGCGCCACCGGCGAGACGTTTGCGCCTCAGACCACGCGCGCGATGCACGGCGGCGACATCAGCGAAGCGTTCACGCTCGGCGACGGCACGCGTACGTTCTTCGTCAAAACCCAGCCCGCGCCAAGACTGCCCGCCGTGTTCGAGGCAGAAGCCGCCGGGCTTGCCGAGCTGGCGGCAGCTCACGCGGTGCGGGTCCCGCAGGCGATCTGTCAGGGCATCGCAGATGATCACGCCTACCTGGTGCTCGAATACCTGCCGCTCGACGGGCGCGGCGATGCGGCGCTGCTCGGCCGGCAGCTGGCGCAACAGCACCGTGTCAATGCCGCGCAGTTCGGCGGGCCGTGCGACAACTGGATTGGCGCCACGCCGCAGCCGAATGCCTGGCTGGACGACTGGGTCGAATTCTGGCGTATTCATCGACTCGGTTTCCAACTGAAGCTTGCCGCGCAGAACGGCTACGGTGGCGCCCTGCAACGCGATGGTGAAACGCTGATGGCGCGGCTGGGCGAATTTTTCATCGGCTACCGGTCGCAGCCCGCGCTGCTGCATGTCGATCTGTGGGGCGGCAACCACGGCTTTCTGGCGGACGGAACGCCGGTGATCTTCGACCCTGCGACGTATTACGGCGACCGTGAATGCGACCTCGCGATGAGCGAGCTGTTCGGCGGTTTTGCGTCTGGCTTCTACGCCGCCTATCGCGAGGCCTGGCCGCTCGACGTGGGCTATGCTACGCGCCGGACGCTCTACAATCTGTATCACATTCTCAACCACGCCAATTTGTTTGGCGGCAGCTACGCAGCGCAGGCGCACCGCATGACTTTGCAGCTGCTGGCCGAACTTCGATAGGGTTTTTCATGCGTATAGGGGTACTGCCGGTCATCCTCAGCCTTGCCGCGTGTGCCGGCCTGCCGCTGAACATGCATGCGCCGCGGGTCAGCGTCGCCACGGTCGACCTCCGGCAGATCGGCCTGCTTGAGCAACACTTCGACGTGGGCTTGCGAGTGGCCAACCCGAACGATTTCGACCTGACCATCGAAGCGCTGGAGTTCGACCTGGAAGTGAACGGACGCGCGTTTGCCAAAAGCCTGTCGCGCGCCGCCACAACAATCCCGGCAGCATCCAGCGCGGTGCTGCAGATCGATGCGATCATGCAATCGAAAAACCTGCTCGAGCAGCTGCGGACGCTGACCCCCGACACGCTCAAGCAGGGCGTCCCCTACCGGATTCAGGGCCGCATCAAGACCGACCAGTCCTCGCGCTGGCTGCCGTTCGATCACGCGGGAGTATATGGCGGCGGCGCGAAACCACCCACGGGGCGCACGATCTAGCGCAGCCAGCGCTCAGTCGGCCAGCGCCCGCAGCGTCGGCACGGCCAGGCCGAACGCGTCGGCATGCGAGAGCGCGCGCGCCAGTCGCGCCGGCGCCGAGCGGCCCGTGCAGCCGTGGTCGGGGTCGCCGTCGAAGGCTTCGAGCATGCCCGCGATCAGTTTGTCGCGATCGTGCGCAACGCCGGTCAACGCGTCCTGGATGTCCATCACCTCGTTCGCCACCTGGCGCGCGAACGCTTCGTGCCGTGTCCACAGTTGCGACACCGTGCCCCCGGTTTTCAGCCCGGCGATGTTGGTGGTGAGGATGTAGACGTTCTTCCGCACCAGTTCGAACAGCAGCGCAGCGCCCGGGGCCACTTCGCGACAAGGCAGGTCGATCGATGTCAGCGCGCGGCACAGCAATTCGGCGCCGGGGCCGGCCACCGGCGAGGCAATCAGCGGCCTGGCGTCGGTGCCCTGCTTCTTCTCGAACCACACTGAAATGACCGTGGGGTCGGCGTAGTGATATTTCTCCCAGTCGCGCGGCAAGAGCTCGTTCTGGATCAGCGCGACACGTGGCCGCCAGGCGCCCGGCATCGCCGCGAGCATCATGTGGAGATCATCTTCGGCGACCGCGACCAGCACCAGCGCGGGATCGGGATGCGCATGCGCGACGCTGAACAGGTCGTCGCCGCGGTTGACCGGCACCACGATGTGTCCGCTGCGCAGGAGGCCACCCGCGAAGACGCGGCCCAATTGCCCCAGGCCGATGACGACGGCTTCGCTCATTCGAGTCCCTTGGAATGCAGATACTCGTCGTAGCCGCCCATATAGAACTCGACGCCTTCCGGGGTGATTTCGAGGATGCGCGTGGCGAGGCTGGAGACGAACTGGCGGTCGTGCGAGACGAAGATCAGCGTGCCCTTGAAGAGGTCCAGCGCGAGGTTGAGCGACTCGATCGACTCCATGTCCATGTGGTTGGTCGGCTCGTCCATCACCAGCACGTTGTGGCGGCCGAGCATCAGCTTGCCGTAGAGCATGCGGCCCTTTTCGCCGCCGGACAGCACGCGCACCGATTTCTTGACGTCGTCGCCGGAGAACAGCAGGCGCCCGAGGATGCCGCGCAGCACCTGCTCGTCGTCGCCCGGCTGGGTCCACTGGTGCATCCAGTCGGTGAGGTTGAGGTCGCTGTCGAAGTCGGCGACGTGGTCCTGCGAGAAGTAGCCGACGTTGGCATTCTCGCTCCAGCGAATCTCGCCGTATTGCGGCGTCAATTCGCCCATCAGCAGCTTCATCAGCGTCGATTTGCCGACGCCGTTGCCGCCGATGACGGCCATTTTCTCGCCGGCCTCCAGCGAGAAGCCGAGGTTGCTGAACAGCGGCGCGCCATCGTAGCCGAACTTGAGCGCCTCGACCTCGAGCGCGCGGCGGTGCAGCGCCTTCTCCGGCTCGAAGCGGATGTAGGGGTTCTGCCGCGAGCTGGGCTTGAAGTCCTCGATCTTGATCTTGTCGATCATCTTCATGCGGCTGGTGGCCTGGCGCGCTTTCGACTTGTTGGCCGAGAAGCGGCGCACGAATTCCTGCAGTTCGGCGACCTTGTCCTTGGCCTTGGCGTTGGCCGACGCCTGGCGTTCCTTGGCCTGCGTCGAGGCCAGCATGTAGTCGTCGTAATTGCCGGGGTAGACCTTGATGGTGCCGTAGTCGAGGTCGGCCATGTGGGTACAGACCTGGTTCAAAAAGTGGCGGTCGTGCGAGATGACGATGATGGTGGCGTTGCTCTCGTTCAGCACGTTTTCCAGCCAGCGGATGGTGTTGATGTCGAGGTTGTTGGTCGGCTCGTCGAGCAGCAGGATGTCGGGGTTGGAGAACAGCGCCTGCGTCAGCAGCACGCGCAGCTTGAAGCCGGGCGCGATCTGGCTCATCGGGCCGTTGTGCTGTTCGGTCGGGATGCCGACGCCCAGCAACAATTGACCGGCGCGCGCCTCGGCGTCGTAGCCGCCCATTTCTCCGAACCTGGCTTCGAGCTCGGCGGCGTGCAGGTAGTCCGCCTCGGTCGCCTCCGGGTTCATGTAGATGGCGTCCTTTTCCTGCATCACCCGCCACATCTCGGCGTGGCCCTGCAGCACCACGTCGAGCACGCGCTGGTCCTCGTAGCCGAACTGGTCCTGGCGCAGCCAGGCCATGCGCTCGCCGGGGTCGAGCGAGACGTTGCCGGCGGTGGGTTCGAGTTCGCCGGCGAGGATTTTCATGAACGTCGATTTTCCGCAGCCGTTGGCGCCGATCAGGCCATAGCGGTTGCCGTCGCCGAACTTGACGTTGACGTTCTCGAACAGGGGCTTGGCGGCGAATTGCAGAGTGATGCTGGAAGCGGTGAGCACGGGAAATCCTGGGATGCGTCAAAAGCGGCGCATTTTACCACCTGCCCGGCAGGCCTGCCCCGGGCTACAGCCGCAGTGCGGGGTGGTCGGCGACCGGATGATCGAGGTGGTAGCCCTGCACCAGATCGACGCCGAACCGGCGCAGCAGGGCGAGCGTCGGCCCGTCCTCGACGTATTCCGCGACCACCGATTTGCCGAGGCCGAGTGCGACGCTGACCATGGCCTGCACGAACACCTGGTTGTCGGGATCGTTGGACAGATCGCGGATGAAAATGCCGTCGATCTTGATGGTGTCGACGGCAAGATGCTTGAGATAGGCGAACGAGGCGAAGCCGACGCCGAAGTCGTCGAGACAGACGCCGCAGCCGAGCTGGCGCAGTGCGTCGATCATCCGCTGGGCGTCGTGCAGGTCCGACACCGCGGCGGTTTCGGTGATTTCGATGATCAGGCGACTGGGCGCCACCCCCGATTCGCGCAGGGCCTCGCCGATGAACTGCGGCAGGCTGGGTTCGGACAGCGAACGCCCCGACAGGTTGACCGCCACCGGCGGGATCGCCGGATTTTCCGCCAGCCTGTGCAAGGCCTCGCGCAGGACCCAGTGGTCGATGTCGAGGATGCGGCCGTTCTTTTCCGCCAGCTGGATGAAGTGGGCGGGCATGATGAGCTCGTCAGGGTCGTGCTCGTCGCGCATCCGCACCAGCGCCTCCAGATGCGAGAGCACGCCGTCG
Source organism: Thiobacillus sp. (assembly GCA_027344185.1). Classification (GTDB taxonomy): domain Bacteria; phylum Pseudomonadota; class Gammaproteobacteria; order Burkholderiales; family Thiobacillaceae; genus Thiobacillus. The sequence continues at coordinate 8,333 of DAHWJK010000185.1, read as the reverse complement.
TCGGCGCGGTAGATGCCCTGGAAGTGCAGCAGCAGCAGATCCTTGTCGAGCGCGTTGCTGATACGCTCGCTCCAGGACAGGCGGTGGCGCATTTCGCTGTCTGCCGCGCTGTCGGCGCGGAATACACGCCAGGTGTTCTTGCCGGCATCCTTGGCCTGGTACATGGCGATGTCGGCGCGTGCCACCAGGTCGTCGGCGTCGGTGGCGTGGGCCGGAAAGTAGGCAATGCCGAGGCTGGTGGTGACGCGCAGGTTTTGCCCCTCGAAGCGGAGCGGAATCTGCGCGATCGCGCGCACCACCCGTTCGGCCAGCACTTCGGCCTCGTTGCCGCTCATGTTCGGGACCAGGATGGCGAATTCGTCGCCGCCCAGGCGGGCGAACACTTCGTTGCGCCGCACCAGCGCGCTGATTTCGCCGGCCACCCGGATCAGCAGCGCATCGCCGGCGCGGTGGCCATAGGTGTCGTTGATGCCCTTGAATTCGTCGAGGTCGAAGAACATCACCGCGCACGGCGTCTGGTGGCGGTCGCTTTCCAGCATCGCGCGCCCCAGTTCCTGCTGGAAACGGTGACGGTTGTAGAGACCGGTGAGCGCGTCGCGCTCGGCCAGGTACACCAGCTGCTCGGCGGTCTGGCGCTCGCGGGTGACATCCTCGTAAATCCACAGGTGGCCGATGAAGCGGCCTTCGCGATCGCGTACCGGATAATCGAGCTCGGTGATGATGCGGCCGTCGGCCATCTGGATCTCGAAGCTGTCCGACAGCTCGTGCGTTTCCAGCACCGACAGCATGTGCCGCGAAAAATGATCGGGGTGCGACAGTTTCGAGGCAGACTGGCCCAGCACATCGTTGACCGGCAGGCCGATCAGCGTGGCCTCGGCATCGATCATCCACATGCGGCTGAAAGCCGGGTTGTGATAGACCACGCGGTTGTCGGCGGCGACGAACAGGATGCCGAGGTTCATCGCCGACAGCAGCGAGACCAGGCGGGCGCGTTCCTGCTCGGTTTCCTCCAGGTATTTGCCCTGCAGGCCTTCGGCCGTGCGCAGCTCGGCGATGGCCTGGCGCAGGTTGGCCTCGGTTGCCTTGAGATCGTCGATGCTGTGGATGCTGGCGCGGATGCCCTGGTAGACCCCGCTGTAGTCATGAATCGGCTGCCAGTTCATGGCCGCCCAGAAATGTCCGCCATCCTTGCGGCACACCCGCAGCGCATAGCCCTGGCCGGAGGTGCCGCGCAGGGCCTGGCGCAACTGGAATTCCGCCGCGGTGCGGTCGTCAGGATGGACGATGTCGGCAGGGAAGTTCATTTTCCCCATGCACTCGCCGACGGTGTGGCCGATCATGCGTTCGACCGACGGGTTGACCCACAGCAGCCGGCCCTCGGGCGACATCCAGAACTCGATGTCGTGGGTGTAGTCGGCAATCGCGTGAAAGCGCGCCTCGTTCTCGCGCGCGCGTTCGACGTTGAAGCGGACCGACTCGGCCATGCGGTTGAAGGTGCCGATCAGCTGGCCGATCTCGTCCTCTCCATCCCCACTCAGCTTGACGTCGAGGTCGCCCTGTTCCATCCGCTTGCTGGCGCGCGTCAGCGCGACGAAGCGACGCACCACCCCGCCGGTCGACAGCGCCAGCAGGACGCCGGTCAGCAGCAGCGCGACGGCGGCGACAACCAGGCTGTTGCGCAGATAGTGAGCGCGCGCTTCCTGGATGAAGCTGCCCGACAGCACCAGGGCGACTTCGCCGTAGCGCTGGCCTGCCACCACGACTGGCTGGGTTCGATGGAAGTCGGTCGCTGTGCCGCTGACGCCGGTCTGATGAATGATTTGGTTGTTGCTGTCGCGCACCGCGATCATTTTCAGGCCGTCCGCCTGCAACAGGGTCTCGATGAGATCGCGCACGCTGGCGTCGTCCTGCTGCGCCAGCGGCGCCAGCAGCGCCGCCTCGAGAGTGCGCGCAATTTCCTGCATGCGCCGCTCGGCCTGGCTCTGCAAGGTCTGCGTGGTGAGCTGTACGCCATGCACGATCAGCAGGCTGAGCATCACGGCCTCCACGCCGAGCGCGCTGAGGGTGAGCTTGTAGCGCAGCGACAGGCGGCCCAGCCATGCCTTCATCGGCCAGCGTCGCGCAACAGCGTTTGCGCCTGCAATGCGTAGGGACGGAAGGATTCCAGTTCGCGTCCGCTTGCCTCGGCAAAACCGCCGTAGCCGCCGCGCTGGATGAAGGCCTGGCCCTTGGGGGTGGCGGCAAAGCGCAACAGCCCTTTGCGGATGTCCTGCGCTTCGGCGTCACGCAGGCGCGGGTGGGTGAGGAACATCAGGCTCGACAGCGGCGGCGTCTCGGCGAGCACGCGCAATTGCCGGCGCAGTTCCGGCTGCATCAGGTTGTAGGGGTGCAGCCCCATCACTGCGGCATCGGCCCGCCCATTGATGACCTGCATCGCGGCGTTGAGGTGGGTGCTGAAATCCAGCGTACGGTAATCGTGATCGCGCCGCAGTCCATGGGCCGCCAGTTCGGCGTGGATGGCCAGCACCGCCACGGCGAGCGGATCGGCCGTGGCGAGGGTGCGGCCGCGCAGGTCGCCCAGCTCGCGCAACGGCGCGTCGTGCCGCACCACCAGAATGCCGCGGACCGGCTGGGCATATTTGAGCAGCGGCCGGTAGCCGGCTTCCTGGCGGGCCAGGAAGGCCAGGTGCGGCGCGGTCAGCACGATATCGTATTCGCCGCGGTAGGTGCGGTCAGCGAAGGTCTCGAAATCGCGCGCGCTGTAGATGACGACGCGTCGCCGCAGGTGCTTTTCCAGGCTGTCGGCAAGCGGACGGTAGGTCTCGACGATCTGTTTGGCCGTCATGTTGGGAAACACGCCCAGCACCAGCGGTTTGTCCGCACCCTGTGCGGATTGCAGCGCGAACAGGCCGCACAGTGCAAGTAAGAGCATGCCGGGGGACGGCGCGAGCCTACGTGCGAGGGAGCCGGGCAGGCCTGGCCAGAAAAGAGAAGTGCGCACTGATGTCCTTGTCAATCGCATCAAAGCGACTTCTGCAGCACTTTGGATTTCCGCTTGTAGTTGTAGAGCGCCTGCTTGCTTTTGGGCAGGTGGTCGGGACTGCTGTCGACGAAGCCGCGCTCCTCGAACCACTGCTCGGTGCGGGTGGTCAGCACGAACAGCTGTTTGAAGCCGGCCTTCCTGCCCCGTTTTTCGGCCTCGGTCAAGAGCATGTCGCCAAAGCCGCGGCCGCGGAATTCCTTCGAGACGGCGAGGCAGGCGAGCTCGGCGGCCTTTTCCTCGGGAAATGGGTACAACGCAACGCAGCCGGCGATGATGCCGTCGGATTCGAGCACCACAAAGCGCTCGACCTCCATTTCCAGCAGTTCGCGCGAGCGCCGCACCAGAATGCCTTCGCGTTCCAGCGGTTCGATCAGGCCGAGAATGCCGCCGACATCGTCGATCGTGGCGGTGCGCAGGGTTTCCAGCGGCGCCGGCGTGATCAGCGTGCCGACGCCGTCGCGGGTGAACAGTTCGGACAAGAGCGCGCCGTCGCGGTGGCGGCTGATCAGATGCGCGCGCTTGACGCCGCCGGTGCAGGCGGTGATCGCGCACGGCAGGTAGTAGGCGACGTCCTCGGGCAGTTTTTTTGCCTTGCTGCGCGTCGACTTTTCCATCACCTGGCGCGCCTCGTTGACGGTGAGCGTGTTGTGGATCGTGCGGCCCTTGTCGGGCACGCCTTCGGTGTCCATCAGGAAAATCAGCTTGTCGGCCGCGAGCTCGACCGCTGCTTGCGTGGCGACATCCTCCAGGCTGAGGTTGAAGATCTCGCCGGTCGGCGAATAACCGATCGGCGACAGCAGCACGATGTCGTGCTGGTCGAGCCGCCTTCTGATCGCCGCCGCGTCGATCTTGCGCACTTCGCCGGTATGCAAAAGGTCGGTGCCGTCGCGCACGCCCAGCGGCATCGCGGTGACGAAATTGCCCGACGCCACCCGGATGTCGGCGCCGGCCATCGGCGTGTTGGCCAGTCCCAGCGACAGCAGCGCCTCGATTTCCACCCGTACCGTGCCGGCCGCTTCCTTGACGCAGGCGAGCGCCGTGTCGTCGGTGACGCGCAGCCCGCTCACGTACCGGATCGCGGTGCCGCTTTCGTTCAGTCGCGCTTCCACCTGCGGCCGCACGCCGTGGATCAGCACCAGGCGCACGCCCAGGCTGTTCAGCAGGTTGACGTCGTGCGCCAGTTGCACGAAACCGCCGTCGGCCACCAGTTCGCCGCCAAAGGCGATGACGAAGGTCTTGCCGCGAAAACCGTGGATATACGGCGCAGCAGAGCGGAACCAGTGGACGAAATCGGCAGTGTCTTTCAACGGGATGGCCTGATCGGGGTTGAGCTAGGCGAAGGATACAGAAAAAATGCCCCGCTTCATGCAGGGCGCCGTCAGTCGTCACTAGGACTTAAGCGGATACGCGGCGCCGCGCGCCTAGAAATCACCCCACAGCGTCTGCATGGCGGCCAGTGCGGCCAGCGCGGCGGTTTCGGTGCGCAGCACGCGCGGACCCAGCCGGACAGGTATGGCGCGTGCGGCATGCAGCGCGGCCATCTCGTCGTCTTCGAACCCGCCTTCGGGGCCGGCCACCAGCCAGTCCGGCCCTTCGGGTGGCGGCAGATCGGCCAGCCGGGCTTCGGCCAGCGGCGACAGGAACAGCAAGCGCCCACCCGTGGGCTGGCCCAGCCAGTTCGCCAGCGGCAACGGCGGCGCCACCACCGGCACCTGGTTGCGTCCGCATTGCTCGCAGGCGCTGGCGACCACGCCCTGCCAATGCGCGGTGCGGCGGTCGGCGCGTTCGCCGGCCAGCTTGACCACGCTGCGCCGGGCTGAAATCGGCTGGATGGCGGTCACGCCCAGTTCCACTGCCTTCTGCAGCGTGTAATCCATGCGCTCGCCGCTCGAGATGCCCTGCGCCAGCATCACGCGCAAATGCGATTCGCGCTCGACGTCGGCAAAGCCGGTGATGGCGACCGCCACGTCGTCCTTGTGGATGCGCTCGATACGCGCGGCGTATTCGCCGCCGCGGCCATTGAACAGCGTGATCGCATCGTCCACCCCCAGGCGCAGCGCGCGCGCGGCGTGGCGCGCCGGGCCCGGCGGCAGGCTGAAGCGGGCGCCCGGCGCGAGCGGCTCATTCAGATAAAAACGGGGCAAAGGCATCGTTGCTATTATGCAGGTGTTGAACAGAATTCTGCGGAGTGCGTCATGGTGTCCCTTACTACCCCGGTATGCGATTTTGGCTGGAAAGCCCCCGACTTCAGCCTGCCCGGCGTCGACGGCAAGGTCTGGACGCTCGAGGATGCGATGGGCCCGAACGGCCTGCTGGTGATGTTCATCTGCAATCACTGCCCCTACGTGAAGGCGATCCGCCCACGGCTGGTGCGCGATCTCGCCGAACTCAAGCAGCATGGTCTCCACGCCATCGCGATCATGTCGAACGACCCGACCGACTACGCCGAGGACAGTTTCGACAACATGAAAAAGGCGGCGGCGGAGTTCGGCTTTTCCTTCCCCTACGTGATCGACGAAACGCAGGCGGTGGCTAAAGCCTACGGCGCGGTCTGCACGCCGGACTTCTTCGGCTTCAACCGCACGTTCGAACTGCAGTACCGTGGGCGCTTCGACGAATCGCGCAAGGAAACCGCGCCCGAAGGCGTGCGCCGCGATCTCTACGAGGCGATGAAGCAGATCGCCCGGACCCAGCGCGGCCCGGCCGAGCAGATTCCCAGCATGGGCTGCTCGATCAAATGGAAGGACGCCTGAGATGACCGGCCGCCCCGGCAGGCGCAGGGATTTGTCTACTGCGATTGCGTGCGAACCTGATCATGCTTGAGGACGTCAAGGCGCTGGTTCGCGAAGTTGCCCAGCGCGAGGTCACGCCGCGCTTTCTGAAGGTGGCGCACAGCCATAAGGTGGATGGCAGCCTGTTCACCGAAGCGGACTCCGAAACGCAGGCTGCGCTGGAGGCGGCGCTGCCGCGGATCCTGGACGTGCCGGTGCTGGGCGAGGAAATGACCGAGCAGCAGCAGCACGACGCCTGGGCCGCCGGCCGCGACGGCCTGTGGTGCGTCGACCCGATCGACGGCACCTCCAATTTCGTCGCCGGCGTGCCCTACTTCGCCGTGTCGGTGGCCTATCTGTACAAGGGTGAACGTCAGCTCGGCGTGATCTACGACCCGATCGCCGACGAAATGTTTACCGCCGTCCGCGGCGGCGGGGCGCATCTCAACGGCACGCCGCTGCCCCTGCGTGCGCCGGCGACCGAGCTGCGGCGGGCGCTGGCCGGGGTCGAAATGAAACGCATCGACCGCGAATTGGCCGGCCGCCTGGCGTCGTGGCCGCCGTATGCCTCGCAGCGCAACTTCGGCGCGTCCACGCTCGACTGGTGCTACACCGCGGCCGGGCGTTTCGACATTTATGTCCACGGCGGGCAAAAATTGTGGGATTACGCCGCCGGTGCACTGATTCTGGAAGAAGCGGGCGGGCAATTGTCCAGCCTGTCGGGCAACTTCGACATCGCCAACATCTGGGAACGCTCGGTGGTGGCCTCGGCCAGCCCCGAACTGTTCAAATTGTGGCGCGACTGGCTGAAAGCGGCAGGCGCATAAGCAGTCGCAACAGGGAAATAAAAAGAATTTAGTGTAACTATCGTGAGCCGGCGCTTGAGCTTGTCGGTTTAACTCCTTGGCGCAGCGCTTCTTTTTCCCGCTTTGGGCGTGGCTTGCGGAAGCCTGCCCTGCTGACGGATAATCAGGGTTTTTGCATATTCTGTCCAAGCTGCCGCTACACGGCTTTTTTGGGGCGGACATGCGACCGATTTTTACTTAGCTGAAGGGAACGCAATGCCTACCCGTAACGACCTGGCCAATGCCATCCGCGCGCTCGCGATGGATGCGGTTGAGAAAGCCAAATCCGGCCACCCTGGCGCCCCCATGGGCATGGCGGAAATCGCCGAAACGCTGTGGAATCACCACCTGCGTCACAACCCCACCAACCCCAAGTGGGCGGACCGCGATCGCTTCGTGCTGTCGAACGGCCACGGCTCGATGCTGATCTACGCGCTGCTGCACCTGACCGGCTATGACCTGTCAATGGATGACATCAAGCAGTTCCGTCAGCTGCATTCCAAGACCCCGGGCCACCCCGAGTACGGCTACGCGCCCGGCATCGAGACCACCACCGGCCCGCTCGGCCAGGGCATTACCAATGCCGTCGGCATGGCGATGGCGGAAAAGGTCCTTGCCAACGAATTCAACAAGCCCGATCACACCATCGTCGACCACCACACCTATGTGTTCCTCGGCGACGGTTGCATGATGGAAGGCATCTCGCACGAAGCCTGCGCGCTGGCCGGCACCTGGAAACTGAACAAGCTGATCGCCTTCTGGGACGACAACGGCATTTCGATCGACGGCCACATCGAACACTGGTACACCGACGACACCGCCAAACGCTTCGAGGCGTACGGCTGGCAGGTCATCCCGAATGTCGACGGCCACGACGTCGTCGCGCTCGAGGCTGCGATCCAGAAAGCCAAGGCCAGCACCGACAAGCCCACCCTGATCTGCTGCAAGACCATTATCGGCAAGGGCTCGCCCAACAAGGCCGGCACCCACGACGTGCATGGCGCGGCGCTGGGTCACGACGAAGTCCTAGCAACCCGGGAGAACATGGGCTGGCCGCACGAGGCCTTCACCGTTCCCGCCGACATCTACGCCGGCTGGGATGCCAAGACCAAGGGCCAGGGACTCGAAACCCTGTGGAACAACAAGTTCGCCGAGTACAAGAAGGCCTACCCTGCCGAAGCCGCCGAGTTCGAGCGCCGCATGAAGGGCGACCTGCCCGCCAACTGGAAGGCGCACGTCGCCGAGAAGCTGGCCGCGATCAACGCCAAGGCCGAGACCGTCGCCACCCGCAAGGCCAGCCAGATCGCGATCAACGCGCTGGCCTCCGCGCTGCCCGAGTTCCTCGGCGGCTCGGCCGACCTCACCGGGTCCAACCTGACCAACTGGGAAGGCTGCCATCCGGTGCGCCATGGCAAACCCGGCAACTACATCAGCTACGGCGTGCGTGAATTCGGCATGGCCGCGATCATGAACGGCATGGCGCTGCACGGCGGCCTGCTGCCGTTCGGCGGCACCTTCCTGATGTTCTCCGAGTACTCGCGCAACGCCATCCGCATGGCCGCGCTGATGAAGCAGCGCGTGATCCACGTGTTCACGCACGACTCCATCGGCCTCGGCGAAGACGGCCCGACCCACCAGCCGGTCGAGCAGACCGCGACGCTGCGCATGATCCCC
>DAHWJK010000174.1:0-18685 GCA_027344185.1 Thiobacillus sp. | reverse complement strand
GGCCAGCGGCTGCAGCCACACGCCGCCGATGCCGATCCACGCCGCGATGCTCGAGCGCGGGATGCGCGCGCCGGAGCGGGCGTAGATCTCCTCCTGCCGGTACGCCGGCAAGTGGTCGTCGTGCTTGGCCACGATCACCTGTGCCATCAGGCCCGGCGCCGGGATCCCCTTGTCGACGAGTTGCGCCGGCAGCGCCGCCGCCAACATGGTCTGGCAGCACGCGCAGACGTACTTGCCACGGATGTGGCGATGTACAAAGAAGCGCGCCGGTTCGCAGTCGAGCTGCTCGCTGATCTCCTCGCCAATGCGCTTGAGCACGTGGCCCTGCGGGCACAGCCCGGAGTCGATCTCGTAGCGGTGCTCGATGCGCTCCAGGTTGCCCGGCAGCGGCTGGCGTTTCGGGCGGCGTTTGCTCGGGCTGTCTCGCTCGTCATCGGCAGCGCGGTCCTCGGCCTGCTCCTCCTGCTGCAGCAGCGCCTGCGTCTTGGCATCGAACAGCTCGCCTTGATGGCTGTCCAGGCTCTCGCTGGACTGGCCGAAGCGCCAGCGCTTCAACCTCGCCACCTCCAGGCTCAGCGCCACATTCTTGAGCGCCTGGCGCTTGACCTCGCCGGACAACTCCTCGATGAGACGGCGCGCGTAAAGCGCCGCCGGGTCGTCGCCCAGCGCGCGCAGCTTGTCGTCATTGATCGCCTCCACCATGCCCGCCATTCTCGCGCGCGTGCACGCGCGAGCCAAGGCGCGCTTGCCCCGATGGACAGCCTTCAGATCACCCGGATCGCCTGGGCCTGCGCGGCCGCCGTCATGCGCTGCCAGGGCAGGCCGGCTACGAGCCAGTCCCATTGCTGGGCGTTCAGTCGCACCGTGGCCGTCTCGTCCTGCGGCCAGGCGAAGCCTCCCTCCTGCAGTCGCCGCGCGCACAGCCAGATCCCCGCGCCGTCGAACACCAGCACCTTCAGCCGCGTCGCGCGTCGATTGGCGAACACATACGCGTGGTGCAGCTGCGCCGCCCCGAACCTGACGATCACCTGGCCCAGCAGACGATCCATGCCGCCGCGCAGGGCGCTGCTGCCCACCGCCAGCCAGATCGCCTCGATGCGGATCACCGCTTCAACCCAGCCATGCCCGCAGCCACTGCGCACACTCGGCGGGTGCCGCCACCGGCCAGTCGACCTGCACCCGCCGAGACCCGACATCGCAAACAATGCGCGCGCAACCTGTGTCCACGGGCGCCTGGCTGGGCTGCACCTTCACGAACGCCGTCGCCGCCCGGCCAGTGGCCGTATACGCCTGCCCCGCCAACCGCGCCCGCCACCGTGGCGCATGCGACGCCCAGCCCCGCAGGTCCAGGTAGCTGATACCACGAGACTGCGCGAACGCCTCGCCGCTCAACCCGCTGGCTTCATACGCATCGACCACCGCCAACCGCTCCCCGACCTGCTCCTCGCTGAGCTTGTCCTTGCGCATCCGACCACCCATGGCAACCTCCTTCGCCTTCGAAAGCCGCAGCCTCGCAGCCGCCGCCTTCCGGCTCAAGATGGGATCGCTGGACGCTTACTCTCCCGCAGCCTTGTAACAGTTACAGCCGACACAGGCCGTTCGGACCTGCGCTCAACTGCCCAATCGACGAGCCGCACCGCTTCATGGGGGCAGCGGTCGCTGAGATTACCGGTGCCCTAGCGAAAGCTTCCAGCGCGGGCGAGTTGGTGCTTCCGTCCCGGCGCAACCACTCGACATCCAACTGACCAATGGCCGATATCCGAGTGCACCGATCTTGGACTTGACATTATCCCCACTACAGCGCTCGGCCGGTCCCGGCCGGCAAATGTTTCTAGGCCGCCTTGCCCCAGACGGCCTGTTCGGCTTCGGGCGGAGCGCGGCGCCGTTCTCACGCAGCGCATTGCCGACTTGTCTTGAGGTAGGGAACAGCTTTCTCAAGTTGGGGTCTGCGGCAGTGGGTGGGCGACAGGCGCAGCGCTTGCAGCATAACGCTGCATATCCCGGCGATGATCCAGCAGCCCATGCGCGATGGCCGCCGCCAGGAAAACTCCGAGCAGCAGCATCGCCAGCCAGCGTTCCTGCAATCGCTCGCGGCAATGGTAGGTGTAGGCCATCGCCACCAGCGCGACCCAGGCGACCCCGAAGGCCAGGCCGCCCAGTACGTCCGACAGCCAGTGCGCTCCCAGGTAGACCCTCGACAACCCGATCAGCAGGACCAGCCCCATGGTTGCGGCACCGCCCATGCGCTGCCAATGCGGGGAGGCCCGCCGCAGCAGCAGCCAGGCCAGCAGTCCGTAGACCACGGCGCTCATGACGGCGTGGTCGCTGGGAAAGGAAAACGCCTGGGCGCCCTCGTACAGCGGCATCGGCCGTGGCCTGTGCAGCGCCAGCTTGATGACCTGGGCCAGGAGCTGAGCCACACCGACCGCCCCCACCCAGTACGCCGCGCTCAGCCACAGCCTGCGCGCGACGAACCAGGCGAGCGCGGCCACGATCAACGGCAGCAGCACGACGGCGTCACCGAGTTCGGTGATGCCCACCATCAGGTGATCCGTGGTCGGGCCGCGCAGCGCCTGCGCAAGGTGGAAGACCCGCACGTCCACCAGCACCAGGGGATCATGGCTGAGCACGTCCTCCAGCACGCCGAAGAACAACCAGGCACCGCCAACCACCAGCAGCGCCGAGACCGCGAGGAACACCTTCGGGCTGTCGGCGCCGATGAGCCAGCGCAACAGGTCGTGCCGATTCCAGCGGCGGTTGCGTGCGCGGCCCTCGGGCACGGACAGTGCGATGGCGCGGCTCCAGTGCAACGCCACCATCGCGGCGGCGGCAATCGCCGCGCATTCCAGCCATTCGGCGCCCGAAAGGCTGCGCAGCGCAAAGAACTCCCGAATTCGGGGCACCAGCAGCGTCGGCAGGAACGACAAGACCATGCCGACGACCAGCCAGGCCCGTCGGGCATGCAAGGGCGCTGCCGCCAGGGCCAGCACCCACAGCGCGGTCGCGAACAGCACCAACGTGGCCGCGCTGCGCGCTTGCGGCAGCGCACCAGCGCCCTGCACGCGGACCAGAGCGAAGGCCGCGAACGTCGCTGCGGCCACGAACAGCCCGGCTGGAATCGCGAACCGCAGCACCCGCTCGACAAAGCCCGGGCGCAGGCGCTGCCCGTTGGGCTCCAGCGACAGCAGGAACGCGGGTACGCCGAGCGTCAGCGCGTCGACCAGGGAAATATTCCTAGGCAGGAAGGGGAAAGCCACCCCCGCCACCCCGACCGCAAGCGCCAGCAGCATGGCGTAGACACTCTTGGTCAGGAACAGCACGGCCACGCGTTCGATGTTGCCCACCACCCGGCGACCCTCGGCCATCACCGCCGGCATGCCGGCGAAGCGGTTGTCCAGCAGCACCAGTTGCGCTACGGCGCGCGACGCGGGGGTGCCCGCGCCCATCGCCACGCCGACGTCGGCGCGCTTGAGCGCAGGGATGTCATTGACCCCGTCGCCGACCATGGCCACCGCGTGGCCCGCGGACTGCAGGGAGGCGACGATCAACTCCTTCTGCCGTGGCGAGGTGCGCGCGAACACGCTGCGCGCAGGCACCCGCGCGGCAAGCTCGGCGTCGCCGAGCCCGGATGCGTCGACAACCTCGGCGGCGTCGCCGATGCCAAGCTCTCGTGCGACGCCGCCGACCGTTGCCGGATGATCTCCGGAGATCAGTCGTACCGCGACACCGTGTCCGGCAAGATCGTCCAGCGTCGCGCGAGCGTCGGCGCGGATCTGTTCGGACAGAAGGATCAGCGCCACCGGCCGGACCTCCATGGGCGGATGGCTCGCATCCGGTTCAGCCGCAGCGCGCGCGAGCAAAAGCACGCGAAAGCCCTCCGACGCCCATTGGGCCGTTTGAGCCAGGACGGGATGGGCCGAATCGCCCGAACCGTGCTTCGCCAGCAACACGTCGGGAGCGCCAAGCAGCCAGGTGCCGAGCCCTTCGAGCACGCCGCCGCTCCATTTGCGTGCCGAGGAGAACGCGACACTGCGCAGCACCGCCGGCGCGCCGGGTTGCCCGGGCCAGCGCTGGGCGATGGCCTGCAGCGTGGCATTCGGCCGCGGCTCGGCGGCTGCCAATGCGGCCAGCGCGGTCAAGGCCGATGGATCCTGGGCGAGCATCTCGATGCGCGCCACGCGCAAGTCGCGCTCGGTCAAGGTGCCGGTCTTGTCCAGGCAGATCACGTCCATCCGGGCCAGCACCTCGGTGGCGGCCAGGTCCTGCACCAGCGCGCGGCGACGCGACAGCCGCACCGCCCCCACCGCCAGCGCCAGGCTGGTCAGCAGCACCAGCCCCTGGGGCACCATGGCGACCACCCCGGCCGCCCCGTACAACAGCGCCGCGCCGGCGGGCAGTCCGAGCGCGAACTGGGTGACGAACAGCAAGGTGGCGGTGGGCAACAGCGCCCAGCCCACGACGCGCAGGATGCGGTCGATTCCGGCGCGCAACTCGGAATGGGCGAGGCCGAAACGCCTCGCCTGCCGCTGCAGGCCCTGGATCCATGCCGCCTCGCCCACCGCGGTGGCACGACAACGGGCGCGACCGCCAACCACCAGACTGCCCGAGCGCAGCGTGTCGCCGGCGCGGCGAGCCACCGCATCCGCTTCGCCGCTGAGCAGGGATTCGTCGAGCTCCAGGTCCGTGGCGTCGAGCACCGTGCAGTCGACGGGAACCGGATCCCCCGCGCCCAGTTCGAGCAGGTCGTCCTGCACGATGTCTTCGGGCGCAAGATCGACCATGCCGCCGGCGCGCAGCACGGGAGCACGCGCCGCAGACTGCAGGGCCAGCCGATCCAGGGTGCGCTTGGCGCGCAGTTCCTGCGCGATGCCGATGGCGGCGTTGGCCACGATGACCCCGCCGAACAGCGCGTCCTTCCACGAGCCCACCGCCATGACCAGCAACCACAGCGCACCCAGCAGTGCGTTGAAGCGGGTATACACATGCACGGCGACGATCTGCCGCAGCGTTCGGCTGGGCCGCGAGCGCGTGCGGTTGACTTGCCCGCGTGCAATCCGCTCGGCGACTTGCGCGTCGCTCAATCCGCCCGGGAAGTGCGCTTCAGCCGATTGGGCCGACATGATGTGCTCTCGCCTGGAATCGAGCACCCCTCGATCGCCCGGCGATGGCGCGAGATCATGCTCTCCCGTGGCATTGTGCCCCGGCCCCTTGCGGTAACGCCTTGATCAGGCGCGAAGAATTCCCCGGGTGATGGGGCGCGCGAACAGCCATCGGTAGGTTGCCTCCGCACGGGCGGTCACAGCGGCTCCGACGTGGCGCCACAGCGGCAGCAGGACCGCGCTGCAGGCCGCGGCCACAAGCAACGACCCTGCCATGTCCAGCGGGAAGTGCAGCCCGACGTAGACTCGCGCCCAGCCGACGAGCAGTCCGACGACGATGGTCGTCAGGCCGACGCGTTTGAGCCCACCGAAGAGCAGCCCCAGCCCGATGGAGGTGAAAAGCGTCAGATGGTCGCTGGGAAACGAAGCGTCAGGCACATGGGACGTCCAGGTGTGGCCCAGCCCGATCACGAAGGGGCGAGGCTGGTACCAGGCGAGTCCGATGAGCTGGTTGGCTCCGAGCGCGACCATGGCGATCGCAAAGGCCAGGAGTGCGGCGCCGCGACGCGACGGACCACCTGCAAGCCACAGTCCGATCAGCAGCACCGGCACGCCGTAGACGAGGTCATTGGCGACGAAGACCGCCAGGTCGATCCACCAGCGTGGCGTGGTCGCGCTGGCATTGACCAGCAGGAACAGGGTGTGATTGAGATTCTGGATCGCGTGCATCGTCGAATGCGGTATGGGACTCGCCGAGTATCCTCGCCCATTCTTAGCGCAGACATAGCAGATCTGGCCGTGACCGCAGAACCATTGCGCATTCCGACCGTGCTCTGCGCGCTAAACGTGGGCTAAATCTGCGCCAGCACACTCCTGCTCATGCGCTGCATCGGCGCTGCCCACGGCCACTTGGCCGTCGGGGCCATCATCCTCAGGAGTGTTTCCATGAAGTTGCACAAGACCCTGGTCATCGTCGGCGCCGCGGGCGCAGCCCTGATCGCCGCCACCGCGGCGCATGCCTACGACGGCCAGAAGTACACCAAGGACGCGGCCATCACCATGGAGCAGGCTTCGCAGATCGCCCTCAAGGCCGTTCCCGGCGCGACCATCACCGATCGCGAGCTCGAACGCGAAAAGGGTGGTAGCGGACTGCGCTATTCCTTCGACCTCAAGACTTCCCAGGGGGAACGGGAAGTCGGCGTCGACGCCAGGACGGGCAAGGTGCTCGAGGACAGCGTCGAGGGGCCCAACAAGGACTGAACCCGAAGCGGGCCCCGGCGAACGCCGGGGCCCGCCCCTGCCTCGACCACTCGCCACCCCATGAACACACCAAGCGTTGAATCCGTCCTCGCCAAGGTCCCCGAAGCCACGATGGGCTTCTGGCTGGTCAAGATCGCCGCGACGACCCTCGGAGAGACGGCCGGGGACGCGGTCTCGATGTCCCTGCACCTGGGCTACCTGGCCGCCACGGGAGTTTTCGCGGCCCTGTTCGCCGCACTGGTCTTCGCGCAAATGCGCGCCAGGCGCTTTCACCCCGCTCTGTACTGGTCGACCATCATCGCCACGACCACGGTGGGCACGACCCTGGCCGATTTCGCCGACCGCTCGCTGGGCATCGGCTACGCTGGCGGAACCAGCCTGCTGCTGGCCCTGCTCGGCGCCTCGCTGCTGCTGTGGCAGCGCTCCACCGGCAGTGTCGCGGTGGGCAGTGTGCAATCGGGCAAGGCCGAAGTGTTCTACTGGGTGACCATCATGTTCTCGCAGACCCTCGGTACCGCCCTGGGCGACTGGAGCGCCGACACGGCGGGACTGGGCTACCAGGGCGCTGCCGTGGTGTTCGGCTCGGCGCTGGCCGTGGTCGCGTTGCTGTACTGGCGCACCGCCGCATCGCGCACCGCGCTGTTCTGGGCCGCCTTCATCCTGACGCGCCCGCTGGGCGCCGTGCTGGGAGACTTTCTCGACAAGCCGATCGCCTCCGGCGGGCTCGAGCTCAGCCGGTTCGCGGCTTCGGCCGTGCTGCTCGGGGGCATGGTGATCGCGCTTCGCCTGCTGCCGCAGCGCGCCGCCGCCGTCGCGCACTGAGCCGCGGGGCAAACCCGATGCGCGCGCTGCTGATCGAGGACGATCCCATGATCGCGGCGGCGATCGAAGTCGCGTTGCGCGACGCCGCCTACGCGGTCGACCTCGTGCGCGATGGTGAAACCGCCGACCGCGTGCTGCGCGACGGCCAGCACCAGATCGTCCTGCTCGACATCGGGCTTCCCGGGCGCGACGGCCTCAGTGTGCTGCAGCGCCTGCGCGAGCGGGGGGACCGCGTGCCCGTGCTGCTCATCACGGCCCGCGACGCGGCCGCCGACCGGGTGCGCGGGCTCGACCTCGGCGCCGACGACTACGTGGTCAAGCCCTTCGATATGGACGAACTGCTGGCGCGCATGCGCGCGGTCGTGCGCCGCCAGTCCGGCCAGGCGGCCGCCGAACTGGGCAACGGCGACGTGCGGCTCGATCCCGCCAGCCGCGAGGCCCGGCGCGGCGATCTGCGCGTGGTGTTGACCGCGCGCGAATTCGCGCTGCTGCACGCGCTGCTGCTGCGCCCGGGAACCATCCTCACCCGCGCCCAGCTCGAGGACCGGCTGTACGGCTGGAACGAAGAGGTCGAGAGCAGCGCGGTCGACTTTCTGATCCACGGCGTGCGCAGAAAGCTCGGGGCCGATGTGATCAAGAACGTGCGCGGGGCGGGATGGATGGTGGACAAGGCGCGATGACCAGTTCCTTCCAGCGTCGACTGGTGCTGCACCTGGGGGTCGCCGTGGTCGGCCTCGGCCTGCTGGCGGCCGCGGCCCAGTTCGTGCTCGCCTGGCGCGAGCTGCGCGAGTCGCAGGACGACATGCTGCGCCAGGTCGCCGCGCTCGCGCTGCGGCACCCCGGGCATGAAATGTCCACCCCGGGGCGCGGGGGGCTCGACGACCACGACTCACGCATCCACCTGGCGCTGCTTCCGATCGATCCGGCACCGGCGTGGCTGGGATCGGCCATGACTCCGGGACTTCACACGCTCGACACCCGCGCGGGCCGCATGCGGGTGTACGTCCAGCGACAGGGGCCCTACACCGCGGTGGTCGCACAGGCCACCGACGCGCGCGACGAACTGGCCTGGAACGGGGCGCTGCGAGCCTTGCTGCCGTCGTTGCTGCTGGTGCCCTTGCTGATCTGGCTGATCGGTCGCGGCGTGCGCCGGGAGTTCGAACCCGTGGTGCGCGCCGCAAGGCGCCTGGACGCGCTCGAGACCGTGCAGGAGCCCTCACTGGACTTGCAGGGCATGCCGGCCGAGATCCAGCCCTTTGTCGACGCCATCGAAGGGCTGCTCGGGCGCACGCGCGAGCTGATGCGCCAGCAGCAGCGCTTCGTGGCCGACGCCGCCCATGAACTGCGCTCGCCATTGACGGCTCTGGCCCTGCAGGCGCGCAACCTGCGTCACGCGAAATCCCTCGACGAGGCCCGGCTGCGCCTGGTGCCCCTCGAGCAGGGCATCGAGCGCGCGCGCAAGCTCAGCGAGCAGTTGCTGGACCTGGCGCGCATCGAAAGCGCTGATGCGCCACGCGAAAGCGTCGACCTCGTGGCCCTGGGGCGCGAGCTGCTGGCGATGCATTTCCCGGTCGCCGAACAGAGCGGAATCGACCTGGGAATGGAGGCCGGCGACGTGCCGTCGGTGGTCAGCTCCGCGCGGCTGCTGCGCACCATCCTGGGCAATGCGATCGACAATGCGCTGAAGTACACCCCCGTCGGCGGCGAGGTCACGCTGCGCATCGTGGCGCTCGGCGATGGTGCGCGCTGCGAGATCATCGACAGCGGCCCCGGGGTGGAGCCGAGCGAGCGTGACCAGGCCTTCAAGCCCTTCCACCGCCTGGCGGGCCAGGCGGTCGGGGGCACCGGTCTCGGACTGGCCATTGCACGCGAAGCAGCGCGGCGCATCGGCGCGCAGGTCTCGCTGCACGATCGGGACGACCGGCGCAAGGGGCTGATGGTGCGCGTCGATCTGCCCGGCGTGCGCGCAATCGGTGTGAACGAGTCCTAGAACGGGATCCGGCGCGGCACGAAGGCCGCCCAGAAGAGCAGGCGGCGGTCGATCCGCTTCGGATGCCCACGCTCGCACCGTGTTCAACGCGGCGCCCCAGGGCGGAACACGCCGCTTCCGGTCAGCAGCTGTAGCGCCACCGTCTGTTCGGCGGTCTGCTGCTCATTGTCCAGCAGTGCCATCCGCTGGTCGAGCCAGGCCCTGCGCTGCGCCTGCGCCTGGGGCAAGGTCATGTCACCGAGCCTCAGAGAAGCATCCGCGGCAAGCGTCGCGTCCCGAAGGGGCGCAAGAGCAGATTGCAGCCCCTTGTGCTGGCTGCGTAGAAGGCGAATGTCCACCAGCAATTGCTCGACCTGCGCGCGTGTCTGCTCCACGCGAAGCATGTAATCGTCGTAAAGCGCATCGCGCGTGGCGCTTTGCACGGCGATGGCTCCTCGACTGCCATTGAGCAGAGGCAAATTCAGGGTGACACCGAAGCCCAGGGTGTTCACGTCCGAGGTGTCGCGTGCGCGGGAAAATCCGATGCTGACCGACGGAAACTGCGACAGCACCGCCTCACGCAGACGCTGCTCCTGGCTGGCATAGCCCGCGCGCAGGGCGAGGAGATCAGGGCGCAGGGCGGTGAGCCGCCGCAGGTTATTTCTGGCATCCATGACCGCGGCTGGTTCGTAACGCGGCAGACCGGCTAGATGCAAGGGTGTGCCAGGGCGCAAGCCCAGCACGGTGTCCAGGGCGCCCAGGGTTGCTGCCTGCCTGCGGACGTCCGCGCCTAGTTGGCCGCGCAGCGACTGAAGCTCGACGAGATCAGCGTCCGCCGTAGTGCGCGCTTCGATGCCGGCGGCCAGCGCGGCGCGATCGCGCCGCAGCCTTTGGGAAGCAGCGCCGAGCTGTTCGCGCAGCAGCGCGTCACGCTCGCGCAAGCCCACCAGCTTGACGTAGTCGCGCTCGGCCGCCGCCGCTGTCTGCCATTCCTGCCACAGCAGTTGCAGATCGACCTGCTGCAGGTGAGCGCGCGCCGCGGATACCGCCGCGCCGCGCGTGATCAGGCTGCCGAGATCGAACTGAAGCCCCAGCTTGTAGGCCGTGCTGGTGGCCCCACCGCCGTAGCCCTGCGGGACTTCACGCGACGCACTGAACGTCGGGTCCGGCAGCAAGCCCGCCGCGAAGGCCTGCGCGCGCGCCACGCCCATGCGGCCTCGAAAGGCTTGCAGGCGCGGATCGTTGAGCACCGCCAGCGCCGCGACCCCCTGCAGGCTCAGTGGCGCATTGAGGTCGATGGACTGCGAGGCCAGCGCGGGCAGCGCGATGCGTCTCGCATCTACGCGAAGCTGCGTCGGTTGCTGCCAAGTCAGCGTTTCGGGCAGGGGTCTGGACGCGTAGCTGGCACACCCGGCCAGGCCGGTACTCAACGCCAGGACGGCAAGGCCGCTCAGCGGCCGCGGCACGCGTCGCGCGTTCATAGCGCGTCTCCGGTTGTTACCTGGCGCGCCAGCTGCTTGCGGCGCCAATGCAGGTACAGCGCCGGAATCAGGTTCGTCGAGCGCAGCGCGCTCCACAGCAGGCCGCCCAGGATCACCACCGCCAGGCCCTGCTCGGGGGCGGCGCCCTCGCCCAGGCCCAGCGCGGTCGGCAGCATGCCGAGCATCGCGGTGGCCGCGGTCAGCACGATCGGTCGGAATCGCACCTGGACGGCCTCGCGCACCGCGTCTTCCAGTGGCATGCCTGCGTTCTCGTTGGTACGCGCGCGATCGAGCAGCACGATGGAGTGGCGCAGGCCGATGCCCACCAGGGTGAGAAAGCCGATCATGCCGGTGGCGTTGAGCCCCACGCCGCTGAGCACCAGTGCCACCGTGCCGCCGGTCAGCGCTAGCGGAATCTCCAGCAGCAGGATGCCGGGGATCAACAGCCCTTCGAACTGCAGCAGCAGGATGCCCACCATGATGGCGAAGGCCGCAAGCGTCGCCACCAGCAGGCCGAGCGCGGCCTGCTCAAGCTGGGCGGCGAGTCCGCCGAAGGCGATGCGGTAGCCGGGCGGCAGTTTCAGGCCGCGCAGCGCCTGCCGCGCCTGGGCCTCGGTGGTGCCCAACGGCCCCGTGGGCGTGGCCAGGATGTCCAGCGCTCGCGCACCGGCGATGTGGCGGATCTGGTTGGGCGTCGGCACCAGTTGCAGGCGCGCCAGCTCGCCCAGCGGGGTCCAGGCGCCCTCGCCGGTGCGGATGGGCAGGGATGCCAGCTCGCCGACTGTGCGCTGAGGGGCGTCGGTCAGGCGTATGTACAGCGGCAACGGCACGTTGCCGTCGGGCACGCGGCTGATCACCTTGCCGCCGATCAGCGGGTCGAGCTGCCGGTACAGGGAGCCCGGCGTCAGTCCGTGCACCGCCAGCGCCGCGGTGCTGGGCTCGATGCTCAGCTGCGTCACCGGATAGCCGTCGTTGTCGAACACGTCGGCCAGCGCCGGAACGCGGCGCAGACGCGCCGTGATCTGCTCGGCGATGGCGCGCAGCTCGGGCACCTGCTGGCCGAACACGTGGATCACGAAAGGCTGCGGCAGGCCCGACAGACTCTCGCCCAAGCGCTCGATGGTCGGCGTGTCCACCGCCAGTTGCACCCCCGGCAGCGCGGACTCGCGCTGAATGCGCTGCCCGAGGGCGTCCAGCGCGTTGACGCTCACTCCGGGCTTGAGCGCCACCTGGATCTCCCCCGCGTAGGCTGGCTCGGTGTAGGTGGTCGACGCCGAGGAGCCGATGCGCGCGTACACATGTGCCACCGCGGGGTCGCGCAGCAGGCGCTGCGAGATGTGGCGCACGGCCGCGCGGGTGTCGAGCAGCGAGGCCCCGGGCGGCAGCGTGAAGGACTCCAGCAGCGCGCCCTCGTTGGGCAGCGGAAGGAAGTTGATCGGCACAAGCACCAGCCCGACCAGGCTGAGCAGCAACACGGCGAAGGTCAGCGCCAGGCTGGTGCGGGGGGCGCGGGCGACCCAGTCGAACAGATGCCCGTTGGCGCGCTGCAGCCATTGCATCAGGCGCCGGCCGCTGCCGGCCCCGCCGCCCGCGCGCGCGCCGAGAAAGCCCAGCCCCAGGGGAATCAGGGTCAGCGACACGAGCAGCGACGCCAGCAGCGCCAGGATCATCGCCAGCGAGAAGGGAATAAAGAACAGCCCTACGATGCCCCCGACGAACAGCAGGGGCACGTAGATGGCCACGTTGGTCAGCGTGCCGGTGATGTCGGGCACGACGATACCGCGCAGCCCGGACCACACGCCCTGCCAGTGCGTGTCACCCGCCTCCCAGCGATGGTGGATGCTCTCGAGCACGATGATGGCGTCGTCGGCGAGCAGCCCGACCGCCACCGTCAACGCGCCGAAGGTCATCAGGTTCAGGCTCTGCCCGAAGGCGTGCAACGCGGCAATGGCGATGGCCAGCGACAGCGGAATGCTCAAGGCCAGCACGAACACGCCCCGCCCCGCCCCCAGCACCCAGAACAGCATGGCCACTGCCAGCAGGGCCCCGATCAGCAGGTTGCGCCCGAGATCGGTGCCGACGATGCCCACCAGGTGCCCCTGGTCGTAGGTGCGCACCCAGCGCACGCCCGGCGGAAGTTCATGCCGGCTTTGCTCTAACGCCGCCTGCACGGCGCGGGTAACCACTCGCGTCGAAGCTCCAGGTTGCTTGATCACGGTGACGGCCACGCTGGGCCGGCCGTCCAGGCTCACCGCGTTGTGCGTGGGCATGGCCGCACGCTCGACGTGTGCCAGCGCTCGAAGCGGAATCGGGCCGCGCAGCGTGGTCACCGGAATCTCCTCGAGCTGCCCGATGTGCACCGGCAGCTTGCGCGCCTCGATGAGCACGTCGTTGTGCCCCAGCGTCAGGTAGCCGGCGGGCGCGAGCAGCACCTGCGCCTTGACGGCCCGCTCGATGGTCTCGACCCCCAGATCGTAGCGGCGCATCGCAGCCAGGTCGGGCTGGATCCACAGCGCCTCGTCGCCAGCGCCGTAGACGTGCACGAACTGCACTCCGGGGATCGCGCGCAAGGCCGGCGCGATCTCGGACTGCACCAGGCGCTGCACCCGGGCCGGCGCGATGCCGGTGGGAATGTGCGCGGTGTAGTCGGCCACCTCGTTGATCGCGTTGCCCATGATCTGGGCCACCGGATGCGCCTGTGATGGCAGGCGCGCGCGCGCTCGATCGATGGCGCTGTTAACGGCCAGCAGGTCCGCCTGGGCGCTGCTGCCCTGGCGGAACCGCACGTCGATCTCGACCGTGCCGTTGCCCATCACTGAACGCACGCTGCGCAGGCCGGTGAGGGTCAGGATCTGACCCTCCAGCGGCTGCACCACCAGGTGCTCGAGTTCGGTGGCGGTGGTGCCAGGAAGGTGCGCGGTGACGCTGATCTGCGGGAAATCGAAGCTGGGCAGTACCTCCACCGGCGTGTGCACGAACGCATCGATCGCCCACGCCAGCACCACGCCCAGCACCAGCAGCCACAGCACCCTGCGCCGCAGCAGGCGCGGTACGGAAAGGTCGGAAACCATGGGGCGTCAATCCGGGGGCGTGTAGTGGCTGGCAATGCCGCGGTGGTAGTCGAGGAAGGCATCGGTCACCACCACCTGCTGCCCAGCCGATAGGCCGGACGCGATCGCGGTCCACCAGCCTTGCGCGGGCCCGGGAATGACCTTCCGTGGCTGGTCGCCCCTCAGCGTGTGCACCAACACCCACCAGTGCCCGCGGTCGAGAATCAGGGCCTGGGTCGGAACCAGCACCATGCGCCGCGCCGGACTTTCGAGCACCAGCCTCCCCCACTGGCCGTTGACCCACCACGACGGCGGATTTGGCGTGGTCGGGACCAGGCCGATGCGCGTGCCGCCGTCGGCGGCCAGCGCAGGGGAGATCGCCGTAACCTCGACGGCCACGGTCGCCCCGTCGCCGGAGGGTTTGAAACGTCCCGTCATACCGACTTTCAGGCGCGCCGCGTCTGTTCCGTAGACGCGCGC
This sequence comes from Thiobacillus sp., assembly GCA_027344185.1. GTDB lineage: Bacteria > Pseudomonadota > Gammaproteobacteria > Burkholderiales > Thiobacillaceae > Thiobacillus. Next base: position 4,524 of record DAHWJK010000174.1, on the reverse strand, counting down.
GCGAATCCACAGTCTACCGGCCGGCTGCAGGGTGGCGACGGCCTGACCTGCTCCGATCTGTTCTCCATTGGCGGCCTGCACTGCAAGAATGGTTCCGGCCACCGGCGCGCGGACGGTACGCAGGCTGCGCACCTCCTGGAGGGCTGCGGCCGCCGTGCGAGTCGCCGCCTGCGCCGAGGCGAGATTCGACTGCGCGGCATCGACTGCCTGGCGCGTGGCGAGTTGCACATGGAACTGTCTGTGCACGATGGCCAGGGCGTGCCTGGCCGCCAATGCGCGCACCTGAGCGGCATGCAGTTGCTGAGCGCGGGCGACAAGCAGCGCCCGCATGCGCGGGCCACCCATTCGTCCAAGGACCTCGCCGGGTTGGACCGCGCTGCCCGGCACAATCCGCAAACCAACCAAGGTTCCCGCATCGACCGTGCGCACTTGCACAGTGGCAATGGGCTCGACCTGGCCGTAAGCGGACAAGATGCGCGGCACGGACTGTGCGTGCACGGTGACATAGGGTTCGACGAGCGCATCGGCGGCCGCCGAAATGCCTGGAACCGCGAGCGCGGTTGCAAGAACCGAGACCACGCGAAGGGCACGAGCCCGGACATACAAGGTCAGGCGTTCCATATCCACAACAGGAAGGGGTGGAAGATATCGGTGCCAAAAGCGGCACCCCAAACAAGTACGGCGCACAGCAACAAGACAAGTAGCGCAAGCGCGGCGACCGCGTGTCGGGTTGATCCCTTGCTCACCCAGTGTGACTCGGATAGCGGCGCCAGTAGCCGATCCACACGCAGCGCGATCGAATGGGCATTGCCGAGCAGCGCGGCCCGACCGCCGGGCAGGCAAGCGCTCAACGTTCGACGCGACGCACGACGCGCGTAGCGCGCCGTGGCAATGACCGCTGTGGCAAGATCGGCACCCGACGCCCCATGGCTGCGCGCCTCGTCATCACTGGCATGCTCCAGAGGCTTGAGCCAGGGCTGAAAGCGCTTCTCAGGCCACCGCCAGGGCCGCTGCAAACCGGTGGCCAATTGCGCCAAGTTAATGCACAGGGGGTCTCGATGCCGTGAATGGGTGCGCTCGTGCTCCAGCGCGGCGTGGAGGGAGCCGTGATCCATCAGGCGTGCGAGATAACGATCGAACACTAACGGGGAAGCATAAGACCGAAGGTGCAGATAGATCGGCAATTCCACCGGTTGACGCACCTGCGCCCACACCACCGGCGGCGCAGCACGCAGAGCCACAACGAAGAACAGCACGCTCGCGCCGATGATCATGCTGTAATCGAACCGCGCTGCGACAGGGTCAGGCTCGTGCAAGGCCCAGCCACACAGCCAAGCGCCGACAAAGATAAGGGGCTAGGCCGGCAACCAGAGCCGCCTCCTCGCTCGTTGCTTGGCCCCCCCGGCAATGCCTCGGCCGCCGCAGGGCATGGCAGAAGCGCCAGCGGTTGCATCAGGGATCCGTCGAACAGGATGATCGGCAAGGTCAGCAACGTCTCAGGCCCCACGATTGATCCCCTTCTTGAACTGGATGGCACGCTCGGGGGCGTCCAGCAAGGTCGGGGCGATATCGTCGATCCCATCGACCAACGCCACCACCACTGGGTGCGGCCGTGGCCCCAGGAACCCGTTCACCAGCTGCCGTGCCGAGGTCCGTTCGACGACATTGCACTCGATCCGGGGCGCATACACGAAGCGCACCTCCTAGCCGGGTGCGCGCGACCATCCCCTTGTCGCGCAGCCGGTCCACGACCTTGCCCGGGGTGGTGTAGACCTGTCCTTCCGGAACCGCTACGCGCCCAGGCAAGTCACGCACCGAGACCCCGCTTCACTCCCCGAGAGCATGCAGCGCCTTGTATTCTAGGTCGTCGACGGTAAGGTGGCACTTCTGCATGGCCGGATACTACGACGCCTGTCGTACTACGTGCAAGTCCCACAAACTTCTTCGGCTGTGGCCTTCGGCGATGTCCCGGAATCTGTTGACCGGATAGTGTGAAGGTGGCGGCTCCTTTCGCCCCCATGCGAGCATGCGGGTGCCTCGCAAGCAAAGAAAGGAGACACCAAGATAAAGTCTCGCACGAAGTCCAAGGCGCGCGCATGCGTGCAACCCGAAGTTCAGATTTCGATGCCGATGCAGGGCGTTCTGCAGGACGTGCAGCAAGCGTTTTGCGGGCTGTGCATCGAAGCCGGCCTGCGCGTGCTGGACGTGATGATGGAAGCCGACCGGGAGGCGCTGTGCGGGCCCAAGGGCGTGCCCGATGCCCAGCGCCGCGCGGTGCGAGGTGGGCACACCAGCAGCCGTGTCGTACTGGGCGGTCAGCGCATCGACATTCGTCGCCCCTGGGGCGCGCGCCCTGGACTCCGGGGAGTTGCCGCCGCCCACGTTCGCCTGGGGGGCGGGAGCCAACCCGCTCAACGCAACCACGCTGGCGGCGGTGGCCGCAGGGGTGTCCACGCGACGCTATGCCAGCACGCTGGATCCGCTGCCACCCAAGGTGCGCAGGTCCTGCGCATCCAAGAGCGCCGTGTCGCGCCGATTCAAGGAACTCAGCCAGCAGCAGCTCGACGCCTGGCTGAACCGCCGACTCGACGCCATGGACCTGCCCGTCATCTTGATCGATGCCATCCACTTCGCCGACCGCGTGGTCCTCATCGCCCTGGGGATCGATGATCACGCCGGCAAGCACATTCTGGGCATCCGCGAGGGATCCAGCGAGGCCGCCCGCGTCGTGACGGCACTGTTGTCCGATCTCATCGAACGCGGCCTCGATGCCCAGCGGCCGCGGCTGTGGGTGATCGACGGCGGCAAGGCGCTGCGCCGCGCCATCACGCAGACCTTCGGCGCCGCCGCGCTCATCCAGCGCTGTCAGGAGCACAAGCGCCGCAACGTCCTCGACCACCTGCCCAAGACCCTGCACGCCAGCGTCAACCGTGCACTGCGCGAAGCCTACGCGGCCAGCGACGCCGATCTGGCTCGGCATCAGCTGCAGCGCCTAGCCAGCTCCCTGACCTCCAAGCATCCAGGCGCCGCCGCCAGCCTGCGCGAGGGCCTGGAGGACACGCTGACCTTGCAGACGCTGGGCATCACCGGCTCGCTGTACCGCACCGTGCGCACCACCAACCCGATCGAAAACCTCAACGGGCTCGTCGCCACCTACACCCGCAACGTCAAGCGCTGGAGCGACGGGGCCATGGTGCTGCGATGGGTCGCCAGCGCCTTGAACGACGCCGCTCCGCGCATGCGTGCGCGGCTGCGACCAGATGAAGACCTTGCTGCAAGCCCTCGCGCAACGCTCACCAAAGGACACCGTCGAACCCACTCGTCAAGCCGCGTAGCATCCCCACCATGGAGCCGTCACCTCAGCACGGTTCAACAGCGAACGAGACATGGTCGACATCACCTCGCTGGGTGGTAGGCCCCTCATGTCAGGGGGAGTGACTGCTTCCCCTTATTCTTTGCGACGAACACATTCTGCCTCAGCGGTCTTCCTCTCGATGCCAGTCGCGATGGTCTTCACCACGACGCCAGTCGTAGCGGGGCGCAGGTTGATAGACATAGGGCGATGGGGCGTACACGTAGGCCGGCGGTGGCGCGTACACGACAGACGGCTGGACATAAACCGGCGCTGGGGGCGGAGCGGCAACATAGGGAGCCGCAAGCACCCCCGTAGCCAACCCGGCAATGAAAGCGATTGGCCCGCCCCCATCGAAGTCGTGTCCGTCAGCCCATGCAGGAGCAGTCGCGGACACACCGGCAACCAGCGCGCCGACAAGGGCAATTCGCGAACTCTGCAGCAGATTGTTCATGTTCTACCGATATCGTTGACCAAGCAAGCACAGCGAATGCAGGAAATCCAATTGCGGAAGCGGCAACGCCGACTCGAAGAGTTTACCTCGCAGAGCATGGATACTGCAGACTGAGCGAACCTTAGTGTCGTGAGTTAGAAGTTCGTTTCATGATTGCTTGCGGGGCCGTGAGCGTTCGAAGTAGTGCCTGAAGAGGCGCTCGGATTCGCGCAGTCCCTCCTCGGTCAGCACCAACGATTTGGTCTTGCTGACCGGATCGGCGATGAGTCCTCGCGCATGCAGGCGGCCAAGCGCATCCCAATCATGGCCCTTCCAGGCCCGGTTTCCGTCATGCAGCGTGAGGTGCAGAAGGGCGAGCACGGCCTCGTCGATGGCGTCGGTGTCGATGTCCATGGTCTCAGGACTCCACAGGCTGAACACGGTTGCAGAATCGCTCGATGCTGGCAAGGATCGCGTCGGCGGACTTGGACCAGACGAAGGGCCTGGGCGCGGCGTTGTGGACATCCAGGTACTCGCGGATGGACTGTTCGAGTTGCAGCGTCGAGCGATGGGTGGAGCGGCGGATGCAGCGCTCGGCCAGTGTGGCAAACCAGCGCTCGACCTGGTTGATCCAGGACGCGGAGGTGGGCGTGAAGTGCACCTGAAAGCGCGGCCTGGCCGCCAGCCAGCGCCGGATGGTCGGCGTCTTGTGCGTGCCGTAGTTGTCCATCACCAGATG
>DAHWJK010000166.1:0-2080 GCA_027344185.1 Thiobacillus sp. | reverse complement strand
AGTTTGTATCGGGTCGCGTTCATGGACAGCTATGGTAGCCTGCAGCCGGCATGCCGCGTCAACCCAGGTCATTCACGTACCAGTCCATCGCTTCGGCCAGGCCCTCGCCGATGCGATGCGTCGGCGCATAGCCCAGCCGCGTGCGCGCCTTGGAAATGTCGGCGAGCGAATGGCGCACGTCGCCGGCGCGGAAGTCGCGGTAGACCGGCTTGAAACCGGCCAGATGCGAAAACTTCGGTTCCAGCAGCGAACGGATGGCCTCGAACAGCTGATTCAGCGTGGTGCGGTCGCCGACCGCGACGTTGTAGACCTGGTTGGCCGCCTCCGGGTGCGAACTGGTGGCGGCGAGCAGGTTGGCCTGGATGACGTTGTCGATGTAGCAGAAGTCGCGGCTGGTTTCGCCGTCGCCGTTGATGTAGACCGGCGCGTTGTGGATCATGCTCGCCACCCACTTCGGCACCACGGCGGCGTAGGCGCCGTTGGGGTCCTGGCGGCGGCCGAAGATGTTGAAGTATCGAAGGCCGATCGACTCCATGCCGTAGCAGCGGCCGAACACGTCGGCGTACAGCTCGTTCACCAGCTTGGTCACCGCGTAGGGCGACAGCGGCTTGCCGATCACGTCCTCGACCTTGGGGAGACCCGGGTGGTCGCCGTAGGTCGAGGAGGACGCCGCGTAGACGAAACGCTTCACTTTTGCATCGCGCGCCGCCACCAGCATGTTGAGAAAGCCGGTGTTGTTGGCCGCGTGGGTCGAGATCGGATCTTCCAGCGAACGCGGCACCGAACCCAGTGCGGCCTGGTGCAGCACGTAGTCGACGTCCTTGCAGGCGGTGTGGCAGGTGATGAGGTCGCGGATGTCGCCGCGCTTGAACGTGAAGTTTTTCCAGCGCTCGGGACCGACGCTGGCCTGCACCTGCGCCAGGTTCTTCTCGTGGCCGGTGGCGAAGTTGTCGAGGCCTGCGACGCGCTGGTCGAGCAGCAGCAACGCTTCGACCAGGTTGCAGCCGATAAAGCCGGCGGCGCCGGTGACGAGCCAGGTTTTGGGCTCGGCCCGCAGCTGCGTTTTCAGCGCGTCGTACGCGGCCATCACAGCCTCCAGAGCGTGAAGCCCGCTGCCTTGACCGTATCCGGATCGTAGGCCGATTTGACGTCGGTGAAGGCGCCGCCTTTTCTCAGTTTGGCGGTGAGTTCGGCAAAGGATTTGTCGAGATACTCGGTATGCGAAACCGCGGCGACAATGGCATCGCATTCGGGCAGGTCGTCCCATGCGGTCAGCGTGATGCCGTATTCGTGCTCGGCCTCGCGCGCTTCGCCGAGCGGATCGTTGACATGCACGTCGCAGCCGAAGGACTGCAGTTCGCGGATGACGTCGACCACCTTGGAGTTGCGCAGGTCGGGGCAGTTTTCCTTGAAGGTGAGGCCAAGCACGTTGACCTTGGCGCCCTTCACCTGCACCCCGTTGGCGATCATGTTCTTCACCGTCTCCTGCGCGACATAGGCGCCCATGCCGTCGTTGATGCGGCGGCCGGCGAGGATGACCTGCGGGTGATAGCCCAGCATGTCGGCCTTGTGGGTCAGGTAGTAGGGGTCGACGCCGATGCAGTGGCCGCCGACCAGACCCGGGCGGAAGGGCAGGAAGTTCCACTTGGTGCCGGCGGCCTTCAGCACTTCCAGCGTATCGATGCCGATGCGGTGGAAAATCAGCGAGAGCTCGTTCATCAGCGCAATGTTGAGGTCGCGCTGGGTGTTTTCGATCACCTTGGCGGCTTCGGCCACCTTGATCGAGCTGGCGCGATGCACGCCGGCGGTGATCACGCTGCCGTACAGTTCGGCCACTTTATCGAGGGTGGCGGCATCGTCGCCCGATACCACTTTCACGATTTTGGTGATGGTGCGTTCCTTGTCGCCGGGATTGACGCGTTCTGGCGAGTAGCCGACGTGGAAGTCCTGCAGCCACTTCATGCCGGAGTGCTTTTCCAGGATGGGGATGCAGACCTCTTCGGTGGCGCCGGGGTAGACTGTCGATTCGTAGATGACCGTCGCGCCCTTCTTCATGTATTTGCCGACGGTGGTGCTGGAT
>DAHWJK010000126.1:0-10578 GCA_027344185.1 Thiobacillus sp. | reverse complement strand
CGAAATATTGCTTTAACATTGTGGTGTGGCTCATGGGTCAGGTATGAACAGTGATCAGCTGTCTTACCCGGTCGGTGAATAATATGGGCGAGTAATTCTTCCTGATTTGAGTGTGTCCTACTTCCATCTGGGTGCGACGGTGATCGGCATCAGCCAGCCATTGAATACACAGCTTGGCAAAATCAGGATCGTCATGTGCGATGCCCAGCCCGCCGGCCAATTCGGTTTTGAATGCGTCGGCGCAATGCGGGGTGGTCACGCACGCGCGGCCGTAGGCCAGCGATTCCAGTACCTTGATGTTGGTGCCGCCACCGGAGTAGATCGGTGCGATGGTGAATGCGGCCTGGCGATAGGCTTCGCCCAGATCGTCGACGAATCCGGGTGCGGATACATCCGGATGCTGTTCCCACGCCTGCCGCACCGCAGGGGGGGCGGCGCCGACGAGCAGCAAGCGGGCTTGAGGCTGGGCAGCCTTGATGGCGGGCCAGCAGCGGGCGAGAAAACGGTCGATGCCCTCGCGATTGGGGGCATACCAGAGCGAGCCGACGAACAGCAGGGTGGAACTGTCCACCTGGGGAAACGGCTGGGCGGGCGGGTTGAAAGGAATGTTGGGCAGGATCGCTGACTGCAATTCCGGGTGGCGTGCCTGGTCGCGCTGGCTGACGAAAAAGTAGGCATCGAAGCGTTTGAGTTGGCGCTGCGCCAGCCAGGCGGCGTAAATCGACTTGAGCCGCGCTGCCAGCGCCAGCGTACCGGGCGCGTAGTGATAGCCCCAGTCGTCGAGATCGACAACAGTCCGTACGCCAGGCGGAATCGCCAGTTTGGCGATGGGATTGAGATAGCGGCTGACGATGAGTGAATAGCGGCTGAGGTCAACGCCGGCGGCCCCGAGTGCCTGGTTCAGGGCACGGTCGGGCTCGTATTTCCCGATGCCGAGCGGGCGTTGATGCCACAACCCATGTGCGCGGATACCGGGCTTGGCGGGGGCCAACTGGCTAGGGCCTGAGGTGGGTTCGAGCAGCAATACGTCGACTTCGCCAAGGGCTTGAAGGGCTTGATGCAGCAAGGCGGTGCGTTGCTGTGCGCCCGACTTGGGGTCAAACGGCGAGGCTGGTGAAACCAGCAGGATGCAGTCAGGCATAGATGCAGCGTGGCTCAGAAAAGGCGGTGCGGCGGAGGTTCGACGCAATAGGCGAGATTATGGCGTTTTTCTTGTCCGGCTGTGTGAAGCCCGCGTGATCCCAGTTTCCAGTCGGTCAGGAAGGGCCCACCCGACGCTTTCGATGGCGTGCGCGAGCGCATTGCTGCGGCGATAGGTCGCGATGACAATCGTGCCTTTGGGCGGGTCGACCCGATGTGCGGACAAGTGCACAGTGTGGCCGGATCGAGAGGGAGGGTCTTTGTAATCCCACCGGCGGCTTTTGAAACTTTGCGTTCCTGAAAAACTCCAGGTTGCCAGGTTGCGATCAGCCTTCGAAACGCGCGCTGCGCCGCCGTGTGACGAAGTCAACCAGATTGCGATACAGCGCTGCCGGCAGCAGGCTGGCAAGCAGGTGCTTGAGGTCGGCCGCTTTCCAGTCTGACTTGCGGAAGGCGCGACGAAACAGGCGGCGAGCGGATTCGGTGTCGTTGCGCCAGTGGCAGCGATAGGCTTCGCGCAGCAGGGGGCCGTAGATGAGTTCGTGGCGGTGGCTCGGCGTGTAGTGGGCGACCAGGACCGGGTGGTGGCGGGCGAAGTCGCGGCGCACGGCGACGGCGTCGAATACCTGCTGCCAGTGCGGGATGCGGGCGTCGCGGCGCGGGTAGTAGCGGCGGTAGGCCAGCACGTCGGGCAGGCTCGCCAGGCGGGGCTGGCGCGCCAGCAGCCGCAGCCACAGGTCGTAGTCCATTGCGGTGGGCGCGCGCTCCGAGAAGCCGCGCAGCGCATCGATGAGGTGGCGGTGGATCAGCAAACAATTGAGCGGCCAGGCGCCGTGCTCGAAACTGTGGGCGATGGCGGCATCGGTGCCGAGCGCGGGCGGCAGCTTGGGTTCCGGATCGATCGCGGCGACGCCGATGGCCTGCCAGCCGCACCAGGCGACTTCGGCCAGGTCGTTTTCGAGTGCGGCGTGCATTCGGGTCAGGGCATCGGGATGCCAGGCGTCGTCGGCATCGAGAAAGGCGATGAAATTGCCGCTGGCATGCGCGAGCGCGCGATTGCGCGCCGCCCACGGGCCGGTGCGGGTCTGGTAGATGAGCACGATGGCGTCGGGCCGCGCGGCGGCCAGCCGCTGCAGAATTTCCGACGAGCCGTCGGTCGAGCCGTCGTCGACGATGACCAGTTCCACCCGCGGATAGCTTTGCCCCAGCACGCTGGCGACCGCTTCCTCGACGAAAGGCGCGGCGTTGTGGCAGGGCATGATGACCGAGATCAGCGCGGGATCGAAGTGGTCCATGGGCGGATTTAGTTTAGGTTGCCGCGTTCAGGCAGATCGATGACCAGGCGGTCGGCCGTTATGCAGTCATGGATGTGCCAGATGTAAACGGCGTGGTCATTTTTCACAGCGTGACAGCCTCGTCGAGTATGCGTTCACGCAGGTAGGGGTTGATGCCACGTTCTGTCAGGACGTCAGCCGGCCGATTGGGCATGGCTTCCAGGTCTTGCTTGGAGCCGATCAAATCGAGAAGGCTGCGGGATTTTTCCATGTCGATCATGACGTCGATATCGCTATCCGAAGTGTCCTCGGCTCTGGCGGCGGGGCCATAAACACGAATATTCCGTGCACCGTGAAGTCTGGCCAGACGCTCGATCTTATCCTTGTGGGCGCGTAGCGTTTCGAGTGTATTCATCCGAGATTGTCCATTCGCCGATTTGCGGCGTGTAGGGTGGGTGCAACCCACCACAACGCACCCCGTCAACCGCCACTATTACGAAAACCACGTTCCGCGTGGGCTGCGCCCACCCTACCAGGCTGCCTTGTCTGCCCTGTTGGATAATCCCGGTTCATGGCGGCCAAGGGTGTCCATGAACGGATTATGAGTGGAGCCGGCCGGGATGCAAAGCGGCCGCCCATCGCATTGCGCGGGAGGTTCGCCCTGGGCCGATCGGGACTCAAACAACCCATACGGTATCGCCGTAGTCTGTCAACCGCCGGTCGTGTGTGAGCAGATACATGGGTTCGATGAGGCTTTGCGCAACGAGCAGCCGATCGAATGGGTCGCGATGATGCGGGGGGAGTTTTCCGGTTTCGATGGCGTGACGGGATGTGACTGGCAGTTCACGAAACCCGCAGTCCGGGATGGATGCAACAAGAAGCGACGGGTCGACCTGAATCTGTCCCAGGGCTTGCTTGATGGCAATTTCCCAAACCGAGGCCGCGCTGACATGGATTTCGTTATCTGGATCGAGGATGAAAGGCTCGGCCTTCTTGGGGAGTTTGCGGTCGTTTGCCAGCCACCAGACGAAGATATGGGTGTCCAGCAAAATTCTCATGACTTTCCTCGGCCTTCGAAAAGATCAATCGCGTCGTCAGGCAGGGGTTGGTCGAAGTTGTCGCTGATGATGATTTTGCCTTTGAGCAGGCCTTTCTTGCGTACGACCGAGTCGCGCTCGAGTGGCACCAGGCGGGCGAGAGGCCGACCCGATTTTGCGATGATGATTTCTTCGCCCGCACCCGCCTGTTCAGCCAGTTTGGAGAGATGGGTCTTTGCGTCGTGAATGTTGACTTTCAGCATGATGGGCTCCTTGATCGGACTTAGTCTAGTCTGGTTCAAATGGAATGGCAACCTGGTTTTGATTGCCGGACCATGCTTGATCGGAATGGCCGTCACACGTGTGTAAACCGGTGCCGACAGCCAGGCGCCCTGAATGGCAGCGCTCGCTTTGGTTACAATCGGATATCGCGCACAAAAAAGATAGATTTGCCATGCAAACCCTCACCGTCGACCTCGGCGACCGTTCCTATCCTATCCATATCGGCGCCGGCCTTTTGGCCCGGCCTGATTTGATCCTGCCGCACTTGGCGCAGAAGCGCGCGATGGTGGTGACCAATACTACGGTGGCGTCGCTGTACCTGTCGCAGCTGACGGCCACGCTGGAGGGCGCCGGCGTGAAAGTAGCGCAGGTGGTGCTGCCCGACGGCGAGGCCTACAAGAACTGGGAAACGCTGAACCTGATTTTCGATGCGCTCTTGACCGACCGCGCCGAGCGCAAGACCACGCTGATCGCGCTGGGTGGCGGCGTGATCGGCGACATGACCGGTTTTGCCGCGGCGTGCTACCAGCGCGGCGTGCCCTTTGTCCAGATTCCCACCACGCTGTTGTCGCAGGTCGATTCCTCGGTGGGCGGCAAGACCGGCATCAACCATCCGCTCGGCAAGAACATGATCGGCGCGTTCTACCAGCCAAAGCTGGTGCTCGCCGATACCGACACGCTGAAGACGCTGCCCGCCAGGGAACTGTCGGCGGGGCTCGCCGAAGTGATCAAGTACGGGCTGATCCGGGACGCGGAATTTCTCGCCTGGCTGGAAGCCAACATGGCGAAGCTGCGCGTGCTGGACCCGGCGGCGATCGCTCATGCGATTTATCGCTCCTGCGAGATCAAGGCGGAGGTGGTGGGCGAGGACGAGCGCGAAGGCGGCATTCGCGCCATCCTCAACCTGGGCCACACCTTCGGCCACGCGATCGAGACCGGCATGGGCTACGGCACCTGGCTGCACGGCGAAGCGGTGGCGGCGGGCATGGCGATGGCAGCACAGACCTCGCAGCGCATGGGCTGGCTTTCCGGGGCGGACGTCGAACGCACCCGCGCGCTGATCCGCGCCGCCGGGCTGCCGGACGTGGCGCCGGACCTCGGCGTCGATACGTATCTGGAATACATGGGCCACGACAAGAAGGTCGAGGGCGGAAAAATGCGCTTCGTGCTGCTGAAGAAGCTGGGCGAGGCGGCGATCACCGGCGACGTGCCGGAGCCGGTGCTGCGCGAGACCCTGACAACGTGCGCTGCCGCCTGAGCATGCATCGCCATACATAACAAAAACAATGGCTCTTTCACCATTATGTGTTGTTCCTTGGCAAACGCTCTGAAATTACGCGCTATCCGTAGGTCGGGAAGACCTTCCCGACACCCCCGCACACCCCCGCCCGTTGCGTCGGGAAGGTATTCCCGACCTACGGCATCTACGGCATCCTGAGCATGTATCGCCAGACATAATATAAATAATCGATTGTATTAATCGTGGTTTGTGCCAATAATGCAAACCATGATTTCCGATAACATTTACACAGTGCTGCATCGGCTTGGGGCGCGTCTGCGTGCGCAGCGCCTGTTGCGCAACGAGCCGCAGGCCCGCTTCGCCGCGCGCCTGGGCGTATCGGTGCCGACGTTGAGACGGCTGGAGCAGGGCGACGCCAGCGCGCAGGTCGGCCACTGGCTGGCGGCGCTGGAGGTGCTGGGGCGGTTGCACGAAGCCGAGGCCTGGCTCGCGCCGCAGACCAGCCTGTTCGCCGCCGCCGAGGCCGCGCCGCCCCAGCGGCAGCGCGCGCGGCGGCGCAAGGACGCTGCGTGATCCGGCTCGACGTCTGGCTGACGCTGCCAGATGGCGCGCGGCTGACATGCGGCGAGCTGGCATTCGCCGACGCCGACGCGCAAGGGCGCTATGCCAGCGCGTTCCGCTATGTTCCCGGCTATCTCGCCGACGCGCGCGCATTCGCGCTCGATCCCGTTGCGCTGCCGCTGACCGGCGAGGAATTCCAGTCGATCCAGCTCAATCCCCCCTTGCTTGCGTTCGAAGACGCCCTGCCCGATGTCTGGGGCCGGCGGCTGCTGGTGCTGAAACATGGCCTCAAGCGCGGCCAGCAGGGCGAACCGCATCTGCTGCAAGTGCTGGGTGGCACGGCGCTGGGCGCACTGGCCTTTGCGCGCTCGGGCGAAATCCCGCAGGCAACGGATACGGAGGCCGACGGCTTGGCGCTTGCCGAACTGGCCGATGCGGCGGCGCGGCTGGAAGCGGGCGAGGCGGTCGACGACAGCAGCCGCTTGCTGCTGGCAGCCGGGAGTTCGCCGGGCGGTGCTCGCCCCAAGGCGCTTGTGCGCGACGCGGAAGGGCACTGGATCGCCAAGTTTTCCAGCCGGCGCGACGATTGCGACATGGTTGGGCTGGAGGCGGCAGGCCTTGCACTCGCCCGGCGCGCGGGCCTGACCGTGCCGGATTTCAGCTTGGCGGCGCTGCCGGGCGGGCGGCGCGCTTTGCTGGTCAGGCGCTTCGACCGCACACAGGCTGGCCGCCTGCACATGCTGAGTTTTCGTGCGGTGCTCCAGGCCAGTGGGTTTTATGTGCTGGGTTACGCCGATCTGGTCGCCGTGCTGCGCCGCCATGGTGTTGCGCCGGAGACCGACGTCCCGCGGCTGTATCGGCAGATGGTGTTCAATGCGCTGCTCGGCAATACCGACGATCACCTGAAGAATTTCTGGCTGCTGCGCGATGCCGCGGGATGGCGGCTGTCGCCCGCCTTCGATCTGCTGCCCGATACGGCCGGGTTGCGCGAACACATGCTGCGCTTCGACCTGACGCCGACCGCGCCGGGCCCTGCCGGGCTGGCGGCCCTGGGGCGAAAGTGGGGCGTGTCGGGCGCGGCGGCCATCGTGGACGCGGTGTGTGTCGCGCTGGCGGAGTTCGCCCCGGTTGCGGCAGACTGCGGGGTGCCGCACACTGACATCGAGCGCTTCGCTCCCGACATCGCCAGACGCCTACGCCCATGAACGAACTTGCCTCCTACGCCGCGCATTCCAGTCAAACCCGCGGGCGCCGGCACGCCGAACCGTCCGCCGCGCCGCGCTCCGAATTCCAGCGCGACCGCGACCGCATCATCCATTCCACCGCGTTCCGGCGGCTGGAATACAAGACCCAGGTGTTCGTCAACCACGAGGGCGACCTCTTCCGCACGCGGTTGACCCACAGCCTGGAAGTGGCGCAGATCGGCCGCACCATCGCGCGAATCCTGAACCTGAACGAGGATCTGGTGGAGGCGGTGGCGCTGGCGCACGACCTCGGCCATACACCGTTCGGCCACGCCGGGCAGGATGCGCTCAACGCCTGCATGCGCGAGCACGGCGGCTTCGAGCACAACCTGCAGTCGCTGCGCGTGGTGGATCTGCTCGAAGAACGCTACGCCGAATTCGACGGCTTGAACCTCACCTTCGAGGCGCGCGAGGGCATCCTCAAGCACTGCTCGCTCGGCAATGCGGAGAAACTCGGCGACGTCGGACAGCGCTTTCTCGACAAGCAGCAGCCCTCGCTGGAGGCGCAGATCGCCAACCTGGCCGACGAGATCGCCTACAACAACCACGACGTCGACGATGGCCTGCGCTCGGGGCTGATCACCGAAGCGCAGCTGGCGGAGGTGCAGCTGTTCGCGCGTCACCAGGGCGAGGTGCGCGCCCGCTATCCGGCATTGAATGGCCGCCGCGTGGTGACCGAAACGGTGCGCCGCATGATCAACACGCTGATCCTCGACCTGGTCAATACGACGCGGATCAACATCGAAAACAGCGGCGTGCAGACGCTCGGCGACGTGCGTGCCGCGCCGCCGCTGGCGGCCTTCAGCCCGGCGCTGCTGGACGAGCACCGCGAGCTGAAGCGCTTCCTGCACCGGCATCTGTACCGCCATTACAAGGTCGCGCGCATGAGCGCCAAGGCCGGCCGCATCGTCAGCGACCTTTATACCGCCTTCACCGGCGATGCGCGCCTGCTGCCGCCCGAGCACCAGGCGCGCGAATCGCTCGAAGGCGCGCGCGCCGTGGCCGACTACATCGCCGGCATGACCGACCGCTACGCCATGCGCGAGCACCGGCGCATTTTCGCGGTGGAAGAAATCTACAGCTGACCCTCGGACGCCCGGTGTGCCCCGCACGACGGCGGCCATCGAGGTCTGAGACCGTCGCAACCCGTGCACCCGATCCCCGGCGGATTCACCCGCCCGGCGGCAGCGCCCGCGCCACCACCCAGCAGTTTACTTCGGCTGCGCCGGCGCGCTTGAGCGTCGCGGCCAGTTCGTCGAGGCTGGTGCCGGTCGTCATCACGTCGTCGATCAGCGCGATGCGCTGCCCCTTGACTTCACCCGAACACGTGAACGCGCCGCGCACATTGCGCCGTCGCGCGTCGTGCTTCAGGCCCATTTGCGGCGGGGTGTCGCGGGTGCGCCGGCAGCTGTCGAGGTCGAGCGGCAGGTCGAGCTGCCGGGCCACCGTCTGCGCGATTTCGGTGGCGTGATTGAAGCCGCGCTCGCGGATACGGACGGGATGCAGCGGCATGGGCATCAGGCGGTCGGGGCGGGGGGCGTGCGCGGCGGCCTGGGCCAGGCAGGTACCCAGCACCGGCGCAATCGCAAGCTGGCCGTGGTATTTCAGGCGCGGAATCATCCGGTCGAGCGGGAACGCATAGGCCAGCGCGACATGGGTGCGGTCGAATGCGGGCGGGTGCTTGAGACAGGCGCCGCACACCTGGCCGTCCGGCGTCGGCGTGGCGCATTGCGGACATTGCGGCTGGCGGTGCCAGGGCAGGTCGGCCAGGCAGTCCGGGCACAGCGTCGGGGTCGCACGGGCCCCGCACAGCACGCAGGTGGGCGGGAAAAGGCGATTAAATAATGAGCTGATGTTCAATTGGATGACCGTCCGAATTTGACAGCCGCGCCGCTGCCCCCGAAAATCCCGGCCATGAAAGCCAAACGCGTCATTTCCGCCTCGTCCTCCCGCTTCGCCGCCCAGCTGTTCAACATCATCACCGTCGCGGCCTTGTTGATTTCGCTGACGGCGCTGCTGCTGGGCAAGCTGCTGGCCAGCCACAAGATCGGCTTTCTGCCGTTCGTGCTGTCGCTGCCGCCGGTGATGCTGTGGCTGGGGGCGTCGATCTTCGTCTACGCCAGCATCGCCCACCATCCCAACCCGCGCACCACGCATTACAACAAGTGGGCAGGCTACCGCTTTTACGGCGTGATGGGCAGCCTGATGGTGATCGGTCCGGCGATCTACGGCCTGCTCGACGGCTGGCAGGGCTTGATGCTGGTGCTGGGGACGGCGGTCGCGATCATCGTGCCGTGGGCGATATACGACATTTACAAGGCCGCGCGCGAGCCGTGGACAGATTTGACGATCGAGGTGGCAATCAATGAATGACATGACTCAACCCGTGGTGCGCCGTTCGGTGGCCGACATCGACGCACTGTTCGCGCTGCCGTTCGCCGACCTGATGTTCCAGGCGCAGACCGTGCACCGCGCGCACTTCGACCCCAACAAGGTCCAGCTCTCCACCCTGCTGTCGATCAAGACCGGCGGCTGCTCCGAGGACTGCGGCTATTGCCCGCAGTCGGCGCGCTACGATGCCGGCGTGGAAAGCCAGGGTCTGCTGAATCTGGACGACGTGCTGACCGCCGCCCGTGCCGCCAAGGCTGCCGGCGCCTCGCGCTTCTGCATGGGCGCGGCGTGGCGCGGGCCGAAGCAGCGCGACCTCGAGCCTGTGCTCGACATGGTGCGCGAGGTGAAGGCGCTGGGGCTGGAAACCTGCGCCACGCTGGGCATGCTGAAGGACGGCCAGGCCGAGCAGCTGAAGGACGCCGGGCTCGACTACTACAACCACAACCTCGACACCGCGCCCGAGTTCTACGGCGACATCATCACCACCCGCGAATACCAGGACCGGCTCGACACGCTGGAAAGAGTCCGCCACGCGGACCTGCACGTGTGCTGCGGCGGCATCGTCGGCATGGGTGAATCGCGCACCCAGCGCGCGGGACTGATCGCGCAACTGGCGAGCCTCGATCCGCAGCCGGAATCGGTGCCGATCAACCTGCTGGTGCAGGTCGAAGGCACACCGCTCGCCGGCACCGAGGCGCTCGAGCCGCTGGAATTCGTGCGCACCATCGCGGTCGCGCGCATCTGCATGCCGCAGAGCTTCGTGCGCCTGTCGGCCGGCCGCCAGCAGATGAGCGACGCGGTGCAGGCGCTGTGCTTCCTCGCAGGCGCCAACTCGATCTTCTACGGCGAAAAGCTGCTCACCACCGGTAACCCCGAGTGGGAGCGCGACCAGCGCCTGTTCGACTCGCTGGGCCTGCGGCCGTTGTGACACACGCTGCGCTGACCCGCCTGCAGGACGGGCTGGCGGCGCTGAAGGCCGAGCATCTCGAGCGCCATCGCCGCCTGCTCGACGGCGCGCAAGGCGCGCACGTCATGATCGACGGCCGCCGCGTCGTCTCCTTCTGCAGCAACGATTATCTGGGCCTCGCCGCCGATCCGGCGCTGGTGGCCGCCGCCCACGTCGCGCTCGACCAGTGCGGTGTCGGCGCGGGCGCGGCGCATCTCATTACCGGCCATCATCGTTTCCATCACGATTTCGAAGCCGCGTTCGCGCGCTTCGTCGGCAAGCCGGCGGCGCTGCTGTTTTCCACCGGCTACCTGGCCAACCTCGGCGTGCTGACCGCGCTGGCCGGGCGCCACGACGAGGTGTTCGCCGACAAGCTCAACCACGCCTCGCTGGTCGACGCGGCGCAGCTGTCCGGCGCACGCTTCACCCGCTATCGCCACGGCGATCTCGCCCAGCTGGAATC
>DAHWJK010000163.1:0-16456 GCA_027344185.1 Thiobacillus sp. | reverse complement strand
TGTCGGTCAGGAGCGTCTCGTACTCGTCGACATAGGTCGGGAAACGCTGGGTGAAATCCTCGATGAAGTCGAGCAGCGAACCCTGGCGGTTGGCGTTCATCGACTTCATCGTCGCTTCGTTGCGGGTGTGCTGTGCAGCGTACTGCGGCATCGTGTCCGGCAGGTCGCGGTAGACGCCGCCGGGACGGTAATAGGCCGCATGCAGGCGCGCACCGGACACCGCCTCGTAGCAGTCCATCAGGTCCTCGCGCTCGCGAAAAGCGTACAGGAACACCGTCATCGCGCCGACGTCGAGCGCGTGCGCGCCCAGCCACAGCAGGTGGTTCAGCACACGCGTGATCTCGTCGAACATCACGCGGATGTATTGCGCGCGCTCGGGGACGTCGATCTGCAGCAGCTTCTCGATCGCCATTACATAGGCGTGCTCGTTGACCATCATCGACACGTAGTCGAGGCGGTCCATGTAGGGCACCGACTGGATGAAGGTCTTGTGCTCGGCGAGCTTCTCGGTCGCGCGGTGCAAGAGGCCGATGTGCGGGTCGGCGCGCTGGATCACTTCGCCGTCGAGCTCCAGCACCAAGCGCAGCACGCCGTGCGCGGCCGGGTGCTGCGGACCGAAGTTCATCGTGTAGTTTCTGATCTCGGCCATTAGCGCCCTGCCCCGTAGCTTTCGTCGCGCACGATGCGCGGCACGATTTCGCGCGGCTCGATCGACACCGGCTGGTAGATCACGCGCTGCTGGGTCGGGTCGTAGCGCATCTCGACGTTGCCGGACAGCGGGAAGTCCTTGCGGAACGGATGGCCGATAAAGCCATAGTCGGTGAGGATGCGGCGCAGGTCGGGATGGCCCTCGAATACGATGCCGAAGAGGTCGAAGGCCTCGCGCTCGAACCAGTTGGCCGACGGCCAGATATCGACCATCGAGGCCGCCACCGGCAGGGAATCGTCGGGACAGAACACGCGCACCCGCACCCGCTGGTTGTAGGTCAGCGAGAGCAAATGCACCACTACGGCAAAACGCGGGCCCTCCCAGATGCCATCGCCATAGTCCGAGTAATCCATCCCGCACAGGTCGATCAGCTGTTCGAAGCGGCAGTCGGGATGGTCGCGCAGCGTGCGCATCGCCGCTTCGTAATGCTGCGCCTCGACGACCAGCGTCAATTCGCCCAGCAGCACGAAGGACTGCACCAGCGCATCGCCGAGCGCGGTTTCAAGAGGCAAAGCGGGGGTATCCAGGGTCTGGGACATGGGCGGTCAGCGGGCGATGGTATTGGTGCGGCGGATCTTGTTCTGCAACTGGATGATGCCGAACAGCAAGGCTTCCGCGGTAGGCGGACATCCCGGCACGTAGATGTCGACCGGCACGATGCGGTCGCAGCCGCGCACCACCGAGTACGAGTAATGGTAATAGCCGCCGCCGTTGGCGCACGAACCCATCGAGATCACCCAGCGCGGCTCGGCCATCTGGTCGTAGACCTTGCGCAAGGCCGGGGCCATCTTGTTGCACAGCGTGCCGGCGACGATCATCACGTCGGATTGCCGCGGGCTCGGGCGGAACACGATGCCGAAGCGGTCGAGGTCGTAGCGCGACGCACCGGCCTGCATCATCTCCACCGCGCAGCATGCCAGGCCGAAGGTCATCGGCCACATCGAGCCGGTGCGCATGTAGTTGATGAGCTGGTCGGCCTTGGTGGTGACAAAACCCTGCTCGAGGACACCTTCGATAGTCATGCAGCCTCCTTCGCCCAGCCGCTTACTCGCGCCCGCCCTGCAAGCGTCGGCGACAGGACATCCCTCCGCGCGTCGCGGGCAGGCCTTTTCGCCGGGTCGATCCACGCTGGCGCGTGACCCCTCGCCCAACGGCTCAAAAGCCTTACTCCCATTCCAGCGCTCCCTTCATCCACTCGTAGATGAAACCGACGACCAGGATGCCGAGAAAAACCATCATCGCGACGAAGCCGGCCAGACCGATTTCCTCCAGCACGATGGCCCAGGGGAAAAGGAAGGCGATTTCCAGGTCGAACAGGATGAAAAGAATGGCAACCAGGTAATAGCGCACGTCGAATTTCATTCGCGCGTCCTCGAAGGCCTCGAAGCCGCATTCGTAGGGGGAGAGCTTTTCGCTGTCGGGGCGGTTGGGTGCCAGCAGGCTACCCGCGATGATGGGACCGACGCCGAAGGCCAGGCCAACCAGGATAAACAACAGAATGGGGAGGTAATTCTCCAGCACCGGGTTCCTCCGAATATGCCTGTCAGGCTATTGAGTCATTATTCCCCGAGTGTATTAGTCCGACGCGCCGACTGTCAAGTCGAAAAATTGGTACTTTTATTTTAATAATCAAAAGCTTATGCGATAGCGTGCGCTAATGAACAAATCAGGAAATTTGATGGTGCCGACGGCGAGACTCGAACTCGCACGACCTAGGTCACTACCCCCTCAAGATAGCGTGTCTACCAATTCCACCACGTCGGCCAAAGGGCTGTCGCCCTTCCAATGCGCCGGGCGCGAGCGCGTCCGGCTGAGGTTTTTACTGCGGGATGTCTGCTGCCCTGGAGCCACCCTCCGGTGCCGCTGCAGGTGCTGCAGGTGCTGCGGGCGCAGCAGGCACGGCGGGCTGGGTGGTCGTCGGCACGCCTGTCCGATCGAGAACGCTGCCTGAGGGCTTATGTTGCTGCAGTCCGTAATAGCCCAGGATCAGGCTGGTCAGAAAGAACAAGGTTGCCATGATGGCGGTGCTGCGGCTGAGAAAGTTGGCCGAACCGGTGGCACCGAACAGGCTGCCCGACGAGCCGCTGCCGAATGCCGCACCCATGTCCGCACCCTTGCCATGCTGCAACAGAACCAGTGCGATGACCACGACGGCAACGATAATGTGAAGGATCCAGACCAGTGTTTCCATGTTTAACTCTTAGTGGGCAGCAGCTGCCCGGCAAATCGCGATGAACTCGTCGGCGATCAGGGAAGCGCCGCCAATCAGGCCGCCATCGATATCGGGCTGAGCTATCAATTCTGCCGCATTTGCGGCTTTTACGCTACCCCCGTACTGGATCACCAGCCCGTCTGCCACGCCCGCGTCGAGCGCTGCAATCTTGCCGCGGATGAAGGCATGCACCGCCTGCGCCTGTTCCGGACTGGCGGTCTTGCCGGTACCGATCGCCCACACGGGTTCGTAGGCCACCACCGCTTTCGCCAGCGAGGCGACGCTGGCGGCCTGGATCACCGCATCGAGCTGACGTGCAACGACCGCCTCGGTCACGCCCGACTCGCGCTCGTCCAGCGATTCGCCCACGCACAGGATCGGGGTGAGGCCGGCGGCTTGCGCGGCCATGTATTTCTTCGCCACCAGCGCGTCGGATTCGCCATACAGGCTGCGCCGCTCGGAATGGCCGACGATCACGTAATTGCACCCGAAGTCGAGCAGCATGCCGGTCGACACTTCGCCGGTGAACGCACCTTTGGCCTGTTCGGACACATTCTGCGCGCCCCAGGCAATGGACGATCCCGTCAGGCTTGCCTGGACCTGCGCCAGGTAGGGAAACGGCACGCACACGGCGGCATCGATCCCCGCCAGCGCGGGCTTGATTGCGTCCAGCAGGGCGGCATTTTCTGCCAGGCTGCCGTGCATTTTCCAGTTACCGGCTACGAGTTTCTTGCGCATGGGAGCTCTGCCAAACAAAAGTGCGCGATGGTAAGCGCAACGCGCCCGCAGGTCAACCGCAGCACGGGGTCAGGGGGCGATCAGCCTAAGCGGCCGGCGATGGAGTGGCTCCGGCCGGCAAGGCCTTAAGGTTCGCTTCGCGAACGTGAGCCTCCGGCGCGACATGACTGGACGGTTAGCCAAACCGGCCCGTAATGTAGTCCTCGGTCTGCTTCTTCTCGGGGCGCATGAAGATGGTGGCGGTTTCGTTGAATTCGATCAGTTCGCCCAGATACATGAAGGCGGTGAAATCCGAGATCCGCGCCGCCTGCTGCATATTGTGGGTGACGATGGCGATGGTGTAGTCGCTTTTCAACTCGTTGATGAGCTCTTCGATCTTGGCGGTGGAAATCGGATCCAGTGCCGAGGTCGGCTCATCCAGCAGCACGATTTCGGGCTTGACCGCGACCGCGCGTGCGATGCACAACCGCTGCTGCTGGCCACCGGAAAGCGACAGGCCATTCTGCTGCAGCTTGTCCTTCACCTCGCCCCACAGCGCGGCTTTCTTCAGTGCCCACTCGACGCGGTCGTCCATCGCGCTGCGCGACATGCGCTCGTACAGACGCACGCCGAAAGCAATGTTTTCGTAGATCGTCATCGGAAACGGAGTGGGCTTCTGGAACACCATGCCGATCTTGGCGCGCACCAGGTTCACGTCCTGGCTTTTGTCGAGCAGGTTCTTGCCGTGGAACAGGATCTGGCCTTTGGCACGCTGCCCCGGATACAGGTCGTACATGCGGTTGAAGGTGCGCAGCAGCGTGGATTTGCCGCAGCCCGACGGGCCGATGAAGGCAGTCACCTTCTTGTGCGCGATGTCCAGGCTGACGTTGTCGAGGCCCTTGAAATCGCCATAGAAAAAATCCAGGTTGCGGACCTGCAGTGCCGCATTTTCGCCGGCGGAAGGGGCATGATCGGGCTTGGATTGATTGGGCACAGCGTGGCTCCGGTGAAATTAACGTTTGTCTTTGTTGCGGAACGCGACGCGAACGACAATATTGACTGCCAGCACCAGGAAGGCAATCAACAGCGCGCCGCCCCAGGCCAGGTTCACCCAGTTTTCGTACGGGCTCAACGCAAACTGGTAGATCACCACCGGCAGGTTGCCCATGGGTTCCGCCATGTTGGTGCTGAAAAACTGGTTGTTCAGCGCGGTGAACAGCAAGGGCGCGGTCTCGCCGGTGATGCGCGCCATCGCCAGCAGCACGCCAGTCACCACGCCCGACTTGACCGCACGCAGCGTCACTTTGAGCGACACCTGCCAGCGCGGCGCGCCCACGGCGAATGCGGCTTCGCGCAGGCTCGTCGGTACCAGCTTCAGCATGTTTTCGGTGGTACGCACCACCACCGGAATCGCGATCAGCGCCAGCGCCAGCGAGCCGGCCCAGCCGGAAAACCCGCCGGTGGTCGCCACGAACAGCGCATAGACGAACAGGCCGATGACGATGGACGGTGCCGACAGCATGATGTCGGTCATGAAGCGGGTGAACGACGCAAATTTGGAGACACGACCGTATTCCGCCAGATAGATGCCCGCCAGAATGCCGACCGGCGTCGCGATCAGCATGGAAAACAGCAGGATGAGGCCGCTGCCGACGATGGCATTGCGCAGGCCGCCGCCTTCCGAACCGGGCGCCGGCGTGTCCTGGGTGAACAGGTCCCAGCTCAGCGCGGCAAAACCCTTGGAAAACAGTGTCCACAGAATCCACATCAGCGCGATCAGTCCCAAGCTCATCGCGAGCATGGACAGGGTGATGCCGATGCGGTTGGTCCAGATGCGGCGGGTGTAGAGGCCCATCATCGTTTACAAGCCCTCGCGGCCCATGCTGCGACTGATCAGCCAGCGCGAGATCGCCAGCACGACGAAGGTGATGACGAACAGCACCAGGCCCAGCGTGAACAGCGAGGCGATATGCAGACCGGGATCGGCCTCGCCGAACTCGTTCGCCAGCGTGGATGCGATCGAGGTACCGGGCGCAAACAGGCTGCCGTTGATGCGGTTGGCGTTGCCGATGACGAACGTGACCGCAATCGTCTCGCCCAGCGCCCGCCCCAGCCCCAGCATGATGCCGCCGATGACCCCGACGCGCGTGTAGGGCAGCACGATATTGCGCACCACTTCCCAGGTGGTGCAGCCGACGGCATAAGCCGACTCCCTCAGCACGTCCGGTACCGTTTCGAACACGTCACGCATGACCGAGGCAATGAACGGAATCACCATCATCGACAGCACGATGCTGGCCGTCAGGATGCCGACACCGATGGGCGGGCCGGAGAACCAGCTACCGATCACCGGTACGTCCCCCAGCAATTCCTGCAGGGGAGGCTGAATATACTCGGCAAACAGCGGGGCAAAGACGAACAGGCCCCAGATGCCGTACACAATCGACGGGATGCCCGCCAGCAATTCGATCGCGGTCCCCAGGGGACGACGCAACCACACCGGGCAGGTTTCGGTCAGGAACAGGGCGATTCCGAAACTGATCGGCACGGCAATCAGCAGCGCCAGAACGGACGTCACGACCGTGCCATAGATGGCGGCCAGCGCGCCATATTCATCATCCGGCACGCTCCAGACATTGGTCCACAGGAAAGACGGCCCGAATGCCTGGAGACTGGGCCACGCCTCAATGGTGAGCGACACCAGAATGCCGACCAGCGTCGCCAGCACGACAAAGGCGAACACTTGGGTGGAATGGTGGAAAAACCTGTCCTGCAGGCGGAACTTCCGGACTTGCCTGGCATGCAGATCGATTCCGGCGGTTACACTGGACTCACTCACTGTGGGGGTGCCTATCGGTTCAATGGTTTTCTCCGAAAACACCCGCGCGAACGCGGGTGTTTTCGGAGAAAACCGGGGGCAGCACGCTGCCCCCGGTATTGTTCAAGCGTACAACAAGCTTACTTGATGTTTTTCATCTCGGCTTCGACCATCTTCACGACATTGGGCGGCAGCGCCACAAAGCCGAGGTCCGCAGCCATCTTCTGGCCGTTGTTCAATGACCAGGTGAAGAAGTCTACGACGGCTTTCTGCTTGGCAGCATCGGCCTTTTCATAACCCAGCATGAAGGTGGCCGTGGTGATGGGCCAGGCGTTCTTGTGCGACTGATCCAGCAGGTCCGGCGCCATGCCCTTGACCTTGAAATCGGCGCCGGCTGCGGCATCGGCCACCGACTGCTGGTTCGGCACAATGTAGTTGCCAGCGCGGTTCTTCAGCGCCACGAAGTCCATGTTGTTCTTCATCGCGTCGGCGATGTCGACGTAGCCAATCGCACCCTTGATCTTCTGCACGTTGGCGGCCACACCCGGGTTGCCCTTGCCGCCCACGGCGTTGGACGGCCAGTTCACGGTGTTGCCCGCGCCAACGTCACGCTTGAACGCCATCGACTGCTTGGCCAGGTAATTGGTGAACGCGTAGGTGGTGCCCGAACCATCGGAGCGGTGAGATACGGTGATGGCCAGGTCCGGCAGCTTGACGCCGGGGTTCAGCCTGGCAATGGCAGGGGCGTTCCACTTGGTAATCGCACCGCGGAAGATGTCGGCGACGGTGGGGCCGTCCAGCTTCAGCTTGCCGGAATCAATTCCCGGGACATTCATCACGATGGTCACGCCGCCCATCACGGTCGGGACCTGAACCAGTTTGTGCGCATCCAGATCGGCCTCGGGAACCGGCGCGTCGGAACCGGCAAAATCGACCGTCCTGGCCTTGATCTGCTTGACGCCGCCGGAGGAGCCGATACCCTGGTAGTTGACCTTGTTGCCGGTGGCCTGCTGGTAAGCCTCGGCCCACTTGGTGTAAACAGCGTAGGGGAAGGTTGCGCCCGCGCCCGTAATGTCCGCGGCCAGCACGCTAACCGAGAAAGCCAGTCCCATGGCCGCAGCCAGGGTGCCTTGAGCCAGTTTGTTGAGTGTACGCATTGATTATCTCCGTTAGTAGTTGACGTTGCCGCATGGGCGACGTCGTCATACTAACGGGCAAATATTACAGAAATATTTCAGTCCTGAAATCATCCACCCGCCGCCGCAGACTGGACGGCCGCTGCAATTGTTTCAGCGGTATGACGCACCAGAGCGGCATCCCGGCCCTCCACCATGACCCGGATCAAGGGCTCCGTGCCGGATGCCCGCAGAACGATCCGCCCGCTCCCGTTCAGGGCCGATTCCGCTTCGGCCACCGAGATTCCGACCGCAGGCGCCTTATCCAGCTTGAAGCCCTTCGCCACCCGCACATTGATCATCACCTGCGGATAGATTTCGAGATCGGCGGTCAGGGCTTCCAGCGTCTCTCCCGTTTCGCGCACCGCGCGCAGTACCTGCAATGCCGAAACAATGCCGTCGCCGGTGGTGTGTTTGTCCAGACACAGGATGTGGCCCGAGGTCTCGCCGCCCAGCACCCAGCCGTTGGCGTGCAGACGCTCCAGCACGTAGCGGTCGCCCACCTTGGCGCGCTCGAACGGGACCTGGATGCGGCCGAGCGCGTGCTCGGTGCCGAGGTTGGTCATCAGCGTGCCGACCACGCCCCCCTTCATGTAGCCGCTCTGGATGCGGTGGCGCGCGATGACGTAGACCAGTTGGTCGCCGTCGTAAATCCTCCCCGCGGCGTCGGCCATCATCAGGCGATCGCCGTCGCCGTCGAGCGAGATTCCCAGGTCGGCACGGTGGGTGCGCACCGCCTTCGACAAGGCATCGGTGTAGGTGGCGCCGCATTCGTCGTTGATGTTGAAGCCGTTCGGCTCGTTGCCGATGGCGATCACCTCGGCGCCCAGTTCATGCAACACGTGCGGCGCGATGTGGTAGGTCGCGCCGTTGGCGCAGTCCACCACGATACGCATGCCGCGCAGGTCGAGATTGTTGGGGAAGGTGCTCTTGCAGAATTCGATGTAGCGCGCAGCAGCATCCTCGATGCGGCGGGCACGGCCCAGCTGGCGGGCCTCTACGGTCACGATCGGATGATCGAGGCGCGCTTCGATGGCTTCTTCCACGCTGTCCGGCAACTTTTCGCCGCTGGCGGAAAAAAACTTGATGCCATTGTCCTCGAACGGGTTGTGCGAGGCCGAGATCACCACCCCGGCCTGCAGGCGCAGCGCGCGCGTGAGGTAGGCGACCGCCGGTGTGGGCATCGGCCCGGTCATCAGCACGTTCACCCCTGCCGCGGTCAGGCCCGCTTCGAGCGCGGCTTCCAGCATGTAGCCGGAAATGCGGGGGTCCTTGCCGATCAGCACCGTCGGATGCTGGTTGGGCGGCAGGCTGCCGCGATCGGCCACCAGCACCTGCCCGGCGGCATAGCCGAGATGCATCACAAATTCGGGCGTGATCGGCGACTCGCCCACCCGGCCGCGCACGCCATCGGTGCCGAAATATTTACGTCCCATCGTGTTGTTCCTCCACTGCATTCCAGATCGCCAGCGCATCGCGCATGGCCGCTACATTGTGTACCCGTAGCATCTTCGCGCCGCGCGCCACCGCCATCAGGTGCGCCGCCACCCCGGCAAATTCACGTTCTTCCACGCTCCGTCCCGTGAGTGTTCCCAACATGGATTTGCGCGACAGTCCCGCCAGCACCGGCACGCCGATTTCCGTCAGGCGGTCCAGATGCCTCAGCAGCGTCAGATTGTGCGCCAGCGTCTTGCCAAAACCAAAACCGGGGTCGACCACCATCCGTTCGCGGTCGATACCGGTCGCCTCGCAGGCGCCGACGCGCGCCAGCAAGAACTGCCTCACCTCGCCCACCACATCGGCATAGCAAGGCATCTGCTGCATCGTCTGCGGTGCGCCCTGCATGTGCATCAGGCAAACGGCCGCATCCGAGGCCGCAACGGCTTCCAGCGCGCCCGGCGCGCGCAGTGCCATCACGTCGTTGACCATCGCCACCCCGGCAGCCAGCGCCGCACGCATCACCTCGGGCTTCATCGTGTCGACCGACACCACGCAGCCGCGACGCGTCAAGGCTTCGATCACCGGGAGCACACGGCGGATTTCCTCATCGGCCGGCACCGCTGTCGCGCCCGGCCGGGTGGACTCCCCACCGACGTCAAGGATATCGGCCCCTGCTTCCTGCAGCTTGAGCGCATGGTCGATGGCCGTCCGCGCATCGCCCAGACGCCCGCCATCCGAAAACGAATCGGGCGTGACATTGACGATCCCCATGACGACGGGGCGGGCCAGAGAGAGTCGGTACGAACCGGCGTGGAGAACGGGCATAAAAATAGAGGGGCCAAAGCCCCTCCATTGTAGTGCGTCGAACCGGATCGACGCTCAGGTTTCCTCGGCCGGCTGCACGGTCGGCGCCGGTGCGCTCGGCTTGTCGCCGCCGCCCGCAGGCGGTTGCGGCGTGGCGGCCGGCTTGGGTGGCCGCACCGGACGCCCCGCCATGATGTCGCCGATCTGGTCGGCATCGATGGTCTCGAACTCCAGCAGGGCGGCGGTCATCGCCTCGACCTTGTCGCGGTTCTCGGTGAGGATTTTCTTCGCCACCGCGTACTGCTCGTCCAGAATGCGGCGAATCTCGGCGTCGACTTTCTGCATCGTGGCTTCGCTCATGTTCTTGTGCGTGGTCACCGAGCGGCCAAGAAAGACCTCGCCCTCGTTCTCGCCGTACACCATCGGGCCCAGGGCCTCGGACATGCCGTAGCGCGTCACCATGTCGCGCGCGATGCTGGTGGCACGCTCGAAGTCGTTCGACGCACCGGTCGAGATGCTGCCGACGAAGATTTCTTCCGCCACCCGTCCGCCGAACAGCATGCTGATCTGCGATAGCATCTCGTCCTTGTACAGGCTGAAGCGGTCCATTTCCGGCAGCGACATGGTCACGCCCAGGGCACGGCCTCGCGGGATCACCGTGACCTTGTGCACCGGGTCGCATCCCGGCAGCGTCATGCCGATCACCGCATGGCCGGACTCGTGGTAGGCCGTTTTCTTCTTGTCCTCGGGCGTGATCACCATGGACTTGCGCTCGGCGCCCATCAGGATCTTGTCCTTGGCTTTCTCGAAATCGTCCATGTCGACCAGACGTTTGTTGCCGCGCGCAGCAAACAGCGCGGCTTCGTTGACCAAGTTGGCCAGATCGGCGCCGGACATGCCGGGGGTGCCGCGCGCGAGGATGTCGGCGCGCACGTCGGGCGCCAGCGGCACCTTGCGCATGTGC
Organism: Thiobacillus sp.; assembly: GCA_027344185.1. Lineage (GTDB taxonomy): Bacteria > Pseudomonadota > Gammaproteobacteria > Burkholderiales > Thiobacillaceae > Thiobacillus. The sequence continues at coordinate 5,617 of DAHWJK010000163.1, read as the reverse complement.
ACCAGCAGGATCTGTTCGCGGCCGCGGATGTCGGGCAGGCCCACCACCACCTGGCGGTCGAAACGGCCCGGGCGCAACAGCGCCGGGTCGAGCACGTCGGGACGGTTGGTCGCGGCGATCACGATGACGCCGGTGGTCGCCTCGAAGCCGTCCATTTCGACCAGCAGCTGGTTCAGCGTCTGCTCGCGTTCGTCGTTGCCGCCGCCAAGGCCGGCGCCGCGCTGACGACCGACCGCGTCGATTTCGTCGATGAAGATGATGCAGGGCGCGCTTTTCTTGGCCTGCTCGAACATGTCGCGCACGCGCGCGGCACCGACGCCGACGAACATTTCGACGAAGTCGGAACCCGAGATGCTGAAGAACGGCACCTTGGCTTCACCCGCGATCGAGCGCGCCAGCAGGGTTTTACCGGTGCCCGGGGGCCCCACCATCAGCACGCCGCGCGGGATGTGGCCGCCCAGCTTCTGGAATTTGGTCGGGTCCTTGAGGAAATCGACCAGCTCGGCGACGTCTTCCTTGGCTTCGTCGCAGCCCGCGACGTCGGCGAAGGTCACCGGGTTGGCATTCTCGTCGAGCAGGCGCGCCCGGCTCTTGCCGAACGAGAACGCGCCGCCGCGGCCGCCGCCCTGCATCTGGCGCATGAAGAAGATCCACACGCCGATCAGCAACAGCATCGGGAACCAGGAAATGAACAGGCTCATCAGGAAGGACGGCTGTTCTTCCGGCTTGGCCTCGACCGACACGCCGTTTTTCAGCAGGTCGGACACCATCCAGGGATCGCTCGGCGCATAGCTGGTGAAGCGCTGACCATCGGTGCGCTCGCCCTTCAGCACGTTGCCCTCGATCACCACCTTGGTGATCTGCTGCTGGCGCACTTCCTCGATGAACTGCGAGTACGGCATCTGCGTCTGCGCGGTGCGCTGCGCGCCGAACTGGTTGAATACCGTCATCAGAACGACGGCGATGATCAGCCAGACGGCGATATTCTTGGACAGGTTGTTCACATTCACTCCTCGGTGCCGGTGACGGCACATTCAATTGGGTGCAGCGCGTTTAGACTCATTCTAAACCTGTTCCTGCGGGCTTGTCACGGCAGCGTTCTGCGCCGCGACCGGGCGTCTTCCCAGCAGATAGACTTCGGTGCTGCGGTCACGCGAAGAATCGGGCTTGCGGATCAGTACCTGTTCGAACGCCTGCCTCATCTGCGCCCTAAATTCCTCGAAGCCGACGCCTTGAAACACTTTGACGAGAAAAGCGCCGTCAGGTTTCAGCCAGTTCACTGCAAAATCGAGCGCCAACTCGCACAGCGCGTACTGGCGGGCCTGATCGCTCAGCATCACCCCACTGATGTTGGGCGCCATATCGCTTAATACAAGGTCAACACGGCCGGATTGCAACTTTTCTTCCAGCCACGCCAGCGCGACCGGTTCGGTGAAGTCGCCCTCCAGGCTGTCGACCCCCGGCATCGGCGCCACCGGAAGCAGGTCGATCGCCAGCACCCTGCCCTGCTTTTTCATCTTCTGCACCGCCACCTGGCACCAGCTTCCGGGTGCTGCGCCCAGATCCACCACGGTCATGCCGGGACGCAGCAGATGGTCGCGCGCATCGATTTCCAGCAGTTTATAGGCGGCGCGCGAGCGGTAGCCGTCCTGCTGCGCCTTTTTGACGTAGGGATCGGTTACGTGCTCGTGCATCCAGGCACTGCCCGATTTGGTCCGCTTGGGTTTCTGCGCCATGTCTTGGGAACTCTATCGGCTACAATCCGCGCTCAGTTGAAGGAAAACCCATGAAATCATTCTCCCCCGCGCAGCGGCAATTCCTCAAAGGCCTGGCCCACACGCGCCAGCCGGTGGTCATGATCGGCAACCAAGGCTTGACGGCTGCCGTGTTGAAGGAGGTCGATCACGCGCTGAACGCGCATGAATTGATCAAGATCAAGACCGCCAGCGACGCGCCGGACACGCGCCGCGCCTGGCTGGAGGAAATCTGCGCCGCCACGAGCGCCGCGCCGGTTCAGCAGATTGGCAAGGTGCTGGTCATTTATCGCGCCGCGGCCAAACCCGTCATTGTCCTGCCGGGCTGATTGCAACCGGACAGGGCTTACCGTGCCAGCCCCGAACGCCAGACCAGCAACAGCCCGAGCGCGCTCTGGATAAGGTAGAGGATGCTCGACACGCCGTGCCAGCGAGCAAAGCGGTCGGCAAACACGCTCTGCATCACGGCGTGCGGCATGGCCTGATCCTTCAGGCTCTGCATGATGGGCTGAATGCCGAAATGACCTGCCAGGGTCAGCACCAGCATCAGCGCCACCGCCCAGAAAAACAGAGTCTTCAGCGCCGCGCCGCCGTCCCGCGCAATCCGGTAAATCAGGAGGTACACCGCGGCGGCGATGCCAATCCACGCCGCAACCTCGAACAGCTTGCCTGCCAGCATCCCTGCCAGCTGCTTGTCGTCCAATTGCGCGAACAGCACCGGCGCGGCCACGTAGCCGATCGCCCACATGCCGCCGATCCACAGTACCAGCAGGGTACCCGCAAGGCCGTCCCAGAAGCGCCGCATGCTTATTTGTACTCGACGTCCAGCACTTCGTACTGTCGCACGCCGCCCGGCGCCTGAACGTCGACGCTGTCGCCGGCATATTTGCCGATCAGCGCGCGGGCGATGGGCGACGACACGGAAATCTTGCCCTGCTTGATGTCGGCCTCGTCGTCGCCGACGATCTGATAGGTGACGGACTCGCCCGACTCGACGTCTTCCAGCTCGACCGTCGCGCCGAACACGATGCGGCCATCCGCGTCCAGCGTCTTGGGATCGATGATCTGCGCATTCGACAGCTTGCCTTCGAGATCCGCGATGCGGCCTTCTATGAAGCCCTGCTTTTCCTTGGCGGCGTCGTATTCGGCGTTTTCCGACAGGTCGCCCTGTGCACGCGCTTCGGCGATGGCCTGGATCACGGCCGGACGCTCCACGGTTTTCAGATGCTGCAGTTCGGCGCGCATTTTCTCTGCGCCCACGACGGTAATGGGAAATTTGCTCACACGCTAACCTTTATCAATCAATGCAGACGCTGATGCAGCGCCTGCAGGGAATACACTTCCAGTTCGTCGCCGTGCTGCATGCCCATGCAGGCGGCATGCGCGCCGGCCAGGGTGGTGAAGTACACGACCCGGCGTGACAGCGCCTCGGCGCGGATGGCGTAGGAATCCTTCACCGCTTTCTTGTCTTCGACCACGTTGACGATGAAATCGATGTCGCCGTTCTTGATCATGTCGACGATATGCGGCCGGCCTTCCTTGACTTTGTTGACAATCGCCACCGGGATGCCCGCCGATTCGATCGCCTGAGCGGTGCCGCGGGTGGCGACCAAACTGAAGTTGAGATCGAGCAAGGCCTGCGCGACCTCGACGATGGCGTCGCGGTCGCCCGAACGCACACTGACGAAGGCGCGTCCGCCCGGCTTCGGCAGCTCCGAGCTCGACGCCAGCTGCGACTTGACGAACGCCTCGCCGAAGGTGTCGCCCACCCCCATGACTTCGCCGGTCGATTTCATTTCCGGGCCGAGAATGGTGTCGACACCGGGAAACTTGCGAAAGGGGAACACCGCTTCCTTGACCGAGAAATACGGCGGGATGATCTCTTTCTCGAAGCCCTGCGACTTCAGCGAGATGCCGGCCATCGCACGCGCGGCGATCTTCGCCAGCGGCGCGCCGATCGCCTTCGACACATAAGGCACGGTGCGCGAAGCGCGCGGGTTCACTTCCAGCACGTAGACGGTGTCGCCCTGGATTGCGAACTGCACGTTCATCAGACCCACCACCTTCAGCGCCTTCGCCATCGCCACCGTCTGGCGGCGCAGCTCGTCCTGGATCTCGTTCGACAGGCTGTAGGGCGGCAGCGAGCACGCCGAGTCGCCCGAGTGCACGCCGGCCTGCTCGATGTGCTGCATGATGCCGCCGATCACCACCTGCTCGCCGTCGGACAGCGCGTCGACGTCGACCTCGATGGCATCGTTGAGGAAGCGGTCGAGCAGCACCGGCGATTTGTTCGACACCTTGACCGCCTCGGTCATGTAGCGGCGCAGGTCGGCTTCCTCGCGCACGATTTCCATGGCGCGGCCGCCCAGCACGTAGCTGGGGCGCACCACCAGCGGATAGCCGATTTCCTCGGCCATGCGGATCGCGCTCTCCGGGTTGCGCGCGGTGCGATTGGGCGGCTGCTTGAGGCCGAGGTCGTGCAGCATCTGCTGGAAGCGCTCGCGGTCTTCGGCGGCGTCGATCATATCGGGGCTGGTGCCGATGATCGGCACGCCGTTCCTTTCCAGGTCGCGCGCGAGTTTCAGCGGGGTCTGCCCGCCGTACTGGACGATCACGCCGAAGGGCTTTTCGATGCGCACGATTTCGAGCACGTCTTCCAGCGTCAGCGGCTCAAAATACAGGCGGTCGGAGGTATCATAGTCGGTCGACACGGTCTCCGGGTTGCAGTTCACCATGATGGTCTCGAAACCGTTCTCGCGCAGCGCCAGCGCGGCGTGCACGCAGCAGTAGTCGAACTCGATGCCCTGGCCGATGCGGTTCGGCCCGCCGCCCAGCACCATGATCTTCTTGGCGTCGGTCGGGTGCGACTCGCATTCTTCCTCGTAGGTCGAATACATGTAGGCGGTCTGCGTGGAAAATTCAGCCGCGCAGGTGTCGACCCGCTTATAGACCGGGTGCAGTGCCAGCTCGGTACGGCGCGCGCGCACTGCGTGCTGGTCGGTGTTCAGGAGCTTGCCCAGACGGCGGTCGGAGAAGCCGGCGCGCTTCAGCGGACGCAGCTCGTCGCGCCCGAGGTCGGTCAACGCACGCCCGGCCAGCGAAGTTTCCATCTCGATCAGGCCCTGAATCTGGTCGAGGAACCAGGGGTCGATTTTCGACACCGCGTGGATTTCCGCGAGGCTCATGCCGACGCGGAACGCATCGCCGACGTACCAGATGCGCTCGGGGCCGGGCGACATCAACTCGGCTTCGATCTCTTCCTGGTCGGTGGTCTTCGGGTCGAAGCCGTCGGCGCCGACTTCCAGCCCGCGCAGCGCTTTCTGCAGCGACTCCTGGAAGCTGCGACCGATCGCCATCACCTCGCCGACCGACTTCATCTGGGTGGTCAGGCGGTCGTCGGCCTGCGGGAATTTCTCGAAGGCGAAGCGCGGGATCTTGGTCACCACATAGTCGATCGACGGCTCGAACGAAGCCGGGGTCGCGCCGCCGGTGATGTCGTTCTGCAGTTCGTCGAGCGTATAGCCGATCGCCAGCTTGGCCGCCACCTTGGCGATCGGAAAGCCGGTCGCCTTCGACGCCAGCGCACTCGAGCGCGACACCCGCGGGTTCATCTCGATCACCACCATGCGCCCGTCTTCGGGGTTGATGGAGAACTGCACGTTGGAGCCGCCCGTTTCCACGCCGATCTCGCGCAGCACGGCCAGCGAGGCATTGCGCAGGATCTGGTATTCCTTGTCGGTCAGCGTCTGCGCCGGCGCGACTGTGATCGAGTCGCCGGTGTGCACGCCCATCGGATCGAAGTTCTCGATGGAACAGATGATGATGCAGTTGTCCTTGCGGTCGCGCACCACCTCCATCTCGTA
>DAHWJK010000161.1:0-1825 GCA_027344185.1 Thiobacillus sp. | reverse complement strand
CGTCCATGCCCACCACGCTGCAAGAGTTCTTCCCAAGATCGATGCCGAGAATCATGATATCCATCGGTCTGCTCCTCTCTCCAAACCAGCGGCGATACTACCCGATCGCCACGAGAGGGGCGGGCCATCCCATAATCACAGACGTCGCTCATGCCCACAAACAGCAGCCTCAGACGACATCACAGCAAAAAGGTCGTCCCCACTGCGCTTACTCCACATGGTGTCTCCGGCAAGGCTTCGAACACCTGCCCGGAATCACAGCCGGCCCAACCATCCAACCCCTCATCAAAACCGTTACACCCTCATTCCGAAATGGCCTCTTAGCGCGCATCATTGATGGGGCGATTGGTTTCGCGGAGTCCGGCCACTCGAATGGAAATCCGCGCGGCGACGATGCAGGATCGGAGCCTATTATGGGCCAAAGGCATACCCGGCAGCTTCGGATCAATTCGTTGTCATTTTGGGTGAGACAGCGTATTGGTTGGGTAATTGATCCGGGACAGGAGTATCGGCGCCATGAAACCGCCGCAGCCTGCCGCCCAGCAAACGCGCCACCAAGCGGTATCAGATATAGCAGCCATGACAACGCCGGGGCGATTCCTTGTCGTGGGCATTGGTGCCGCAGCCGCCAGTGGAGGGCCCGCTACCGAGCGATCAGGTCAATCTGACGGACGAGGAATCGCGGATCATGCCAGTAGCGGGCGGCGGGTTTGAGCAATGCTACAACGCGCAGGCGGTGGTGTCGGCGGACAGCCTGCTGGTGGTGGCCACCGATGTAGTGCAGGCGCCGAATGACAAGCAGCAGCTTGAGCCGATGTTGGACAAGATTGCTGAACTGCCTGCCGCACTTGGCAAAATCGAAGAGTTGCTGGCCGACAACGGTTATTTTAGCGAGGGCAATGTGAACGCCTACGCCGCCGCGGGGATTGAACCGGTGATCGCGATGGGGCGTGAAGCGCATCATCCCTCGCTGGCCGAACGGTTCGCAGAAGACCCGGTGCCGCCGGAGGATCCCACGCCGGTTGCATCAATGCGTCATCGGCTCCAGACGAAAGAAGGCAAAAAGCGCTACGCTCTGCGCAAGCAAACTCCTGAACCAGTATTCGGCATCATAAAATCGGTACTCGGGTTCCGCCAGTTCCTGCTGCGTGGCCTCGACAAGGTCCGCGGAGAATGGAGCCTCGTGACCATGGCGTGGAACATGAAGCGGATGTTCGCCCTGGCAGAGGCAAACTGAGCCAGATCATGCCCTTTTGCGTCGATTTGGGACGCCTGTGAGGGGCGCAGTGATCGTCGGCACACCGGCCGAGGTCTCAAACGCGGATTCCGCTATCCAGTCACGCAGCGGGAACCCTCATGCAGGCGCCAATGACTTCGTCCCGCCAAACATCCCAAAGCTAACTCCGACAGGCTGCTAGGGTCGGGCAAATCTCCTACTGGATGGCCGTGATCACGTCGCACGATTATCCGGGCGAGCGGCTGATTGCCTGTCGCAACGCGACCCTTGCGGACGAACGCCGGGCAAGCGCGAGGTGCTGCTGGTGGCCACCGAGACGGACCTGTCACAAATCCGGGATGCCACACGGCGCAGGCGTGCCCCACCTTCATGGCGAAGCGGCGATCGGGCCGGCGGTGGGAGCCGTCATCAACAAGCACAAGATGGCCACTGCTGTTCCAGGATCACGACCGGCCTGGGGCCGAGGCTGAACACTGCGCAGCCGGCTTATCCGACCAAGGTGACCAACTCGGAATAGGGTGGCAATAAAGGATCTGCGGTGTAGAGGCGCATGGGCTGGCTCATAGCCTGGGCGATCAGGAGCCGGTC
>DAHWJK010000160.1:0-3319 GCA_027344185.1 Thiobacillus sp. | reverse complement strand
CGCATGATGCTCAAGCAGGCCTTGTTGCCCTGGGTCGGCCTGCCGAATGTCCTGGCGCACGACCGGGTGGTGCCGGAGCGTATTCAGGATGACGCGACGCCGGAGAACCTGGCCGCCGATGCGCTGGCCTGGCTGGCCGATGCGTCACGCCGGGAGGCTGCCGTCGACACCTTTCGCGCCATGCACCTGAACCTGCGACAGAACGCCAGCGAGCGCATTGCCGAGGCGCTCGAACCCTACCTGGAGGGCGCATGACGCCGCGCCCGACGGTGATCCTGCATGTCGGCCCGCTCGGCTTGTGCGGCGTCGACGAAGCCGGTCGCGGTCCGCTGGCAGGACCGGTGACGGCCGCGGCCGTCATGCTCGATCCCGAACGGCCGATCGACGGCCTGCGCGATTCCAAGAAGCTGTCCGCCGCCGCGCGCACCCGCCTGGCGGATGAAATCCGCCGGCACGCCGCCGCCTGGTGCGTGGCCGAGGCCAGCGTGGCCGAAATCGACCAACTCAATATCCTGCAGGCCACGATGCTGGCAATGCAGCGCGCCGTTGCCGGTTTGCAGATGGCGCCGGACGAGGTCTGGGTCGACGGCAACCGCTGCCCGAACTGGACGTGGCGCTCGCAGGCGGTGGTCAAGGGCGACGACAAGGTCGCCGCGATCGCCGCCGCGTCCATCCTCGCCAAGACCGCGCGCGACCAGTACATGTGCCGTCTGCACGACGACTATCCGGCCTACGGGTTTGCAAGCCATATGGGCTACGGGACCGTCGCGCATCTGGCTGCGCTCAAGGCGCACGGCGCCTGTCCGCAGCACCGCCGCAGCTTTGCGCCGGTCAAGAGCCTGCTCAAGTAGAAATCATGTCCCGCGTTGAGACCAAGATCGGATGGATGCAAGGCGCGGCGCGCAGGCAATGGCCACCCATTGCCAAGCGTCGTAACGCTGCAGACGCCGATCCTGGTCTCAACCCCAAGGGCCGGTTGCCTGCGGGCGCATTGCTGCGTTGCGGGTGGTTCGTGGAGAATGACTCCACTTCACCCCCCACGCCTTGCTCTGCATCCCGCAGACAGCCGGCGCGGGGCGTGATTTCTGCTTGAACAGGCTCCTACGCTCGATCAAGCCGTTTTATTCTGAAAGGAAAGTCATGAGCCTGTCCCTGTTCCTGCATGTATTGAGCGTCGTCATCTGGGTGGGCGGCATGTTCTTCGCCTACATGGCGCTGCGCCCGGTGGCGGCCAGCGTGCTCGAACCGCCGCAGCGTCTTACTCTGTGGGCCGGTGTGTTCGGAAAATTCTTCCCCTGGGTGTGGGCATCGGTGGCGCTGATCCTGGCCACCGGCCTGCACATGCTGACGGTGCTCGGCGGAACCGGCGCGCCGCTCTATGCGTTGGCCATGCTGGTGCTGGGCATCCTGATGATGCTGATCTTCGCCCACGTCTTCTTTGTGCCCTATGGGCGCCTCAAGCGCGCGGTCGCGGCGCAGGACTGGAAAGCCGGGGGCGTGGCGCTCGGCCAGATCCGCATGCTGATCGGCATCAACCTCAGCCTGGGGCTCGTCATTATCGCCGTGGTGTTCCTCGGACGCATGTTTGCCTGACCCCGGAATGCGTCGCGGCGCGAGCCGCTCATCCCCTAGCTCCTAGCCCCTGACCCCTAAAAACTCAGGGCTCGTCCTGAGCCGACGCCGCCAGCAGCTGACGCGCCGTCTCCTGGATGGCATCCTGCCGCGCTTCGCACTGCAGTTCGGCATGAAAGCGGCCGTCGCGATACAAATAGACTGTCGGCAGGTGAAAAATGCCAAAATAGCGTGCCACCCCGGTGGCTTCGCTGACGTCGACTTCAAACAGACTGTCGGCGAGGCCGGCCAGCGCCGCCGGCAACAGGCGCTTCCAGGCCCGGCAGGCGCCGCAATGCGGCGCGCCGAACAGCACCACCGCCACGCCTGACAAGGCGGCAAGGCAGCGGTGGAAATCGCCCTCGGTCAGGCGCGAAAAAACGGGTAGGGCGGCAGCATCCTGGCTGCTAGAATCGCGCCTTTCCTCCGGGAGAGCTGTCATGCTTTTTCTCGAACTCTTTGCTTATCTGCTGCTCATCCTCGTGGCGGCGGAAATCTTTGTCAACGCGCTCGAGCATCTGGGCGAAAAACTCAAAATCTCGGAAGGCGTCACCGGCTCGCTGTTTGCCGCGGTCGGCACCGCCATGCCGGAAACCCTGGTGCCGTTGCTGGCCATTTTCGCCACCACCGGCAACGCGGTCACCAACGAGGAAATCGGCGTCGGCGCCATCCTCGGCGCGCCGCTGATGCTGTCGACGCTGTCGCTGTTCCTGATGAGCGTGGCCGTGCTGAAGCGGCGCGGCCTGCAGGGTCACCTCACCCCGGAAAAAACTGGTCTCAAGCGCGATCTCGATTTTTTCCTGATGGCGTTCCTGCTGGCCTTCGTCGCCATGTTCGTGCCACACGGCGAAGGCTGGGTACGGGGAGCCATCGCCTTCGGCATGGTGTTGATCTATTTTTTCTACGTGATGATGACGCTGCGGGCCTCGGCCAAGCTGGTGGAAGACGGCCATGCCACCGAAGCCGGCTCGCCGATGCTGCTGACCCGTCTGGGCCTGCCGCAGAACCTGTTCATCATCATGGTGCAGCTGGCGCTGGGGCTGGCACTGCTGATCACGGGCGCCAAGGGCTTCATCCATGGCGTGGAAGAAGCCGCGCCGATCATCGGCATCTCCGCGCTGCTGCTGTCGCTGATGATCATCCCGATCGCGACCGAACTGCCGGAAAAAGTGAATTCCATCCTGTGGATCCGCAAGCGCAAGGACACGCTGGCGTTCGGCAACATCACCGGCGCCATGGTGTTCCAGGGCACGCTCTTGCCCGCCATCGGCATTTCGCTGACGCCATGGGCGCCGCAAAAGGAAGTGCTGCTGGGCGTGCTGGTCACGCTGGTTGCTGCGTTCTGGCTGCGCTGGGCTGCGCTCCACGGTGGCCTGCGCGTGTGGCACCTGTTCGTCAACGGCGCGCTTTACGTGACCTATCTGACTGTGGTTCTGGTGTAAACAAAACGGCGGGTTTCCCCGCCGTTTTGTCGTGTGGCGTATTCCCTTATGCGGGGCTCGGCGGCTCGCGGCGGAACGGCCCCTCCAGTTCGTCCATATAGTGCGCGATGGCATCGGTCTCGCGTTCCAGGAAGCGGTCGACCGCCTCGCGGAATTCGGCGTTTTCCAGCCAGTGCCAGGAATGCGTGGCGGTGGGAACGAGGCCGCGCGACAGCTTGTGCTCGCCCTGCGCGCCGCCTTCGAATACCGAGAGGCCCTTCGCGATC
>DAHWJK010000108.1:0-9981 GCA_027344185.1 Thiobacillus sp. | reverse complement strand
CCGGTTGGCGCCGTGGAGCCCGGTGAACGTCACTTCGCCGACCGCGTGCAGGTTGCACAGATCGGTGCGCGCGTTCATGTCGACGACGACGCCGCCGCAGGTGTAGTGCGCGGCCGGCACCACCGGAATCGGCTGCTTCGTGATGTCGATGCCGAGTTCGAGGCAGCGGCGGTGGATGGTGGGGAAGTGCTCGCGGATGAAGTCGGCCGGCTTGTGGCTGATGTCCAGATACACGCAGTCGATGCCGCGCTTCTTCATCTCGAAGTCGATCGCCCGCGCCACCACGTCGCGGGGCGCGAGTTCGGCGCGCTCGTCGTGATACTGCATGAAGCGGCTGCCGTCGGGCAGCAGCAGGTGGCCGCCTTCGCCGCGCACGGCCTCGGTGATGAGGAAGGACTTGGCGTGCGGATGGTAGAGACAGGTCGGGTGGAACTGCACGAATTCCAGGTTGGCCACGCGGCAGCCGGCGCGCCAGGCCATGGCGATGCCGTCGCCGGTCGAGGTGTCGGGATTGGTCGTGTAGAGGTAGACCTTGCCGGCGCCGCCGGTGGCGAGCACCGTGTGGCCGGCGGCGAAGGTCTCGACTTCGCCGGTGCCCTTGTTCAGCGCGTAGGCGCCGTGGATCTGGCGTTCCTGGCCGCCAGCGCGCTTGCCGGTGATGAGGTCGATGGCGACGTGCTGCTCGAAGGTGTCGATATTGGGATGGGCGCGCACCCGGTCGAGCAGACTGGTCTGCACCGCATGGCCGGTGGCGTCGGCCGCGTGCACCACGCGGCGGCGGGAATGCCCGCCTTCGCGCGCCAGATGCAGGCCGCCGGGCGCCTGCGGATCGGGGGTGAAGGCGACGCCGCTGGCGGTCAGCCAGGCGATCATCTCGCTCGCGCGGCTGGCCACCAGGCGGGTGACGGCCTCGTCGCACAGGCCGGCGCCGGCAACCAGCGTGTCGTGGACGTGTGCCTCGATCGAATCGCCGCTGTCGACCGCCGCCGCGATGCCGCCTTGCGCCCAGTCGCTGGCGCCGTCGGTCATCTGGCGTTTGGTGACGATGGCGACACGGCGCTGGTCGGCAAGCCTGAGCGCGGTGGTCAGCGCGGCGAGGCCGCTGCCGAGGATGAGGACGTCGTGTCTGTGCATGGTCGCCGGCGATCATAGCAGGCCCGAATATGGCGCGCTCATCCGGAACCAATCCGGGGTGAACTTTTTGCGCCGGGCTGGCTCCCATAGCCAGGAAGTTGCGGTCACGTATACTTTCGATATCAATAAGAAGTTGCAGGGAGTTATGTCGGACCGCGAACTGGATCAGGTATTGGTCGAACGCGCCCAGCAGGGCGACAAACGGGCATTCGAGTTGTTGGTGATCAAATATCACCGCAAGCTCGGACGGCTGCTGTCGCGCATGGTGCGCGATGCGGCGGAGGTGGAAGACATTACGCAGGAAGCGTTCATCAAGGCCTATCGTGCATTGCCGGGCTTTCGGGGCGAAAGCGCGTTCTACACCTGGCTGTATCGAATCGCCGTCAACACCGCGAAGAACTATCTGGTGGCGCACAAGCGCCAGCCAGTGTCGAGCGACGTGCAGGCGGAGGACGCGGAGAATTATGAAGAAGGCGACCTGCTGCGCGATATCGCGACGCCGGAAGCGGAACTCCAGAGCAAGCAGATCGCCAAAGCAGTCAACGAGGCGGTCGACGCGCTGCCCGAGGAGTTACGGACAGCCATCACGCTGCGCGAAATCGAAGGCATGAGCTACGAAGAAATCGCGCAGATGATGGAATGTCCGATCGGTACCGTGCGCTCGCGGATTTTCCGTGCGCGCGAGGCCATTGCGGAAAAAATTCGCCCGATGCTGGGCACCAGTCTGGATAAAAGGTGGTAACCATGTCAGTACTTCGTAAATCCCATCCCCATTCCCAGGTTCAAGCCGACGACGGCCTGCAGATGCTGTCTGCCGCGCTCGACGGCGAGGCCACGCAAGCCGAGACCGACGCCTGCATGGCGGCCCTGAAACACGACGCCAGCCTGCGCCAGACCTGGTCGGACTACCATCTGGTCGGCGACCTGATGCGCGGTGTCGCGCCGTTGCAGGATGACTTCATGGCGCGCTTCTCGGCGCAGCTTGCGAGTGAGCCGACCGTGCTCGCGCCGCGCCGCAGCGTGTGGCCGCAGCGCGTGGCGGTGGCCTCGTTTGCCTCGCTGGCGGTGTGGGGCATGGTTTCCCTGACCGGCCTGCTGTCGGAGACGCCCGTCACCGCACCGCTGGCGCTGGCGCCGGGCTTCCAGCCGGCGGTGCTGGCGGCGGATGAGTCTGGCGACGACGCCCGCTATGCGGCCTATATGGTGGCGCATCAGGAGTTCGCCCCGATGGCGGTGGCGTCGCCCTACCAGCGTGTGATGGCGGTCTCCGCGGAGCCCCGCTGATGCAGGCGCTGTCGGGCGGCTGGATGGGACGGTGGGCATACGGATTTGCCGGGCTGATGCTGGCCTCGGGCGTGGCGCGTGCCGATACCGCCGCGCTCGAGTGGCTCAACCGCGCCGCCGCCGCCGCCAAACAGCAGAACTACAGCGGGGTGTATGTCTACCACCACGGCGAGCATGTCGAGGTGTTGCGCGTGCTGCACCGCACCGATGCCAACGGCGAGATGGAAAAGGTCGAGGTGCTGGACGGCGCGCCGCGCCAGTTCCTGCGCGTCAACAACGACGTGTACTGCCATCTGCCGGACGGCAAGAACGTGCGGCTGGAACGCAATACGCTGCGGCGCTTCTTCCCGGCCCTGCTGCCCACGCAGCCGGCCAGCCTGCTCGACCATTACGACGCCCGGCTCGGCGGTATCGAGCGCGTGGCGGGACGGTTGTGCCAGGTGGTGACGCTGCAGCCGCGCGACGGCTACCGCCATGCCTACAACCTGTGGCTGGACAAGCGGACCGGCCTGCCGCTCAAGTCCCGCATGGTCAACGAGAACGGCACCCTGGTGTCGATGTATGTCTTCTCCGAAATCCAGATTGGCAAGGTCCCCGACATCCTGCTCTTTCGCAACGACCTGAAGGGCAAGCTGGTCCAGAAGGCCAGCCTCGGCCAGACGGCCGACAGCATCTGGGACGTGACGCCGCCGCCGGGGTATGCGCGGGTGCAGGAAGCGATGCGCTCGCTGCCGGGCAAGGCCGCGCCGGTGACCCATCTGGTTTTTACCGATGGCCTGAGCGTGCTGTCGATGTTCATCGAGCCGATCGACCCCCAGGCGCAACGCTTGCAGGGGCTGTCGGTCGAAGGGGTGATCGGCGTCTATGCGCGTGAAGTCGATGGGCACACCGTGACCACCCTGGGCGAAGTGCCGAGCATGGCTCTGATCGAGGCCGGCAACTCGGTGAAGCAGAAATAGGCAGTCCACCCATGCTGGAACAAACCGCCGAAGTCGTCAGAAGTGCCGCCGACGGCATCTGGGTGCGCGCGGTCGAGCCTTCGGGCTGCGGCACCTGCGGCGGCCAGGGATGCGCCTCGCGTCGCATTGCCGAACTGTTCCAGCGCACACCTCGTCAGTTTCTGGTCGATTGCGACCTGTCCCTGTCACCGGGCGACCGCGTCGTGATCGGCACCCCGCGCGGCAGTGTGCTCCGCAGCGCCGCGCGTGCCTATGGCCTGCCGCTGGGCCTGATGCTTGCGGGTGCCCTGCTGGCGCAGGCGCTTGCGCCTGGCGACGCAGCGGCGCTCGGCGGTCTCCTGATCGGGGGCGCAGTGGCCTGGCTGCTCGCTCGGGGCGGACGTGCGGCGCGGCCGATGGTGCTGCGGCGCGAAAACGACAACGCGATACACATGAGGAAAGGATGATCATGATGAGAACAGCTTTGGCTACGACTGCGCTTGTGTTTGCGCTGGCGGCGCCGGCGTCGGCCCGCGAGGTGATGGATGTGGCCGACCTGGTCGAGCAGCATGGCCCGGCGGTGGTCAACATCAGCACCACCAAGCTGGTCAAGCGCGGCGCCGAGAATTTTCCGTTTGCCGTGCCCAATGACGAAGAGATGCAGGAGTTCTTCCGCCGCTTTTTCCCCGGGATGCCGGGCGTGCCCGGCGCGCGTGGACCCGCGCAGGAAATCCCCGCGCGCGGTGCCGGCTCCGGCTTCATCGTCAGCAACGACGGCTATATCCTGACCAACGCCCACGTGGTGCGCGGCGCCGACGAGGTCGAGGTCAAGCTCATCGACAAGCGCACGTTCAGCGCCAAGGTGATCGGCGCCGACAGCCGCACGGACGTGGCGGTGATCAAGATCACCGCCGGCAACCTGCCCCAGGTCAAGCTGGGCGACCCCGCCAAACTGCGCGTCGGCGAGGCGGTGGCGGCGATCGGTTCGCCGTTCGGCTTCGAGAATTCGGTCACCGCCGGCATCGTCTCCGCCAAGGGCCGCTCGCTGCCGTCGGAAAGCTACGTGCCCTATATCCAGACCGATGTGCCGATCAACCCCGGCAACTCGGGCGGACCGCTGTTCAACATGCGCGGCGAAGTGGTCGGCATCAATTCGCAGATCTACAGCCGCAGCGGCGGCTATCAGGGCGTCTCGTTCGCGATTCCGATCGACGTGGCGATGGAGGTGGTTGAGCAACTGAAAGCCGGCGGCAAGGTGTCGCGCGGCTGGCTGGGCGTGGTGATCCAGGAAGTGACGGCCGACCTGGCCGAGTCGTTCGGGCTGGATCGTCCGCGCGGCGCGCTGGTGTCGCAGGTACTGGCCGACAGTCCGGCCGCCCGTGCCGGCCTGCAGGCCTCGGACGTGATCCTCCAGTTCGGCGGTCGCCCGGTGGAGAATTCGGGCGACCTGCCGCGCATGGTCGGCGTGACCAAGCCCGGGTCCAGGATCCCGCTGCAGGTCTGGCGCAAAGGCAAGATGCAGACCGTCACGGTGGAACTGCAGGAGCTGCCCGGCGAAGAGGAGGCCGCCGGCAAGACCGGCAAGACCTATTCGCGCGGCGGGCTGGCGCTGTCCGAACTGACGCCCGAACAGCGGCGCGAGCTCAGGATCGATCACGGCCTGTTGGTGGAAGAGGTGGCCGGCGACGCTGCGCGCGCGGGTATCCGCGTCGGCGATGTGATCCTGGCGGTCAACAACGGCAAGGTGGCCACGGTCGAGGCCTTCCGCAAGGCCATCGCGGCGGTGCCCAAGGGCAAGAGCGCGGCCATCCTGGTGCGGCGCGGCGAGGGCTCGCTGTATATTCCGCTGAAGATTTCGGGCGACTAGGGCGTGTTAACACGCCCGAGGACCCTGACCCTTTACACGCGGGCAGGCTGCCCGCTGTGCGAGGACATGGCCACGGAAGTCGGCGCGCTGATCTCGGCCACCGGACACCGCCTGGCCCCGGTGGATGTGGATGCCGACCCGGCGCTGAAGGCCCGCCATGGCTGGGATGTGCCGCTGCTGTTCGACGGCGACACCGAAATCTGTCGCCACCAGCTCAACCTGCTGGCGCTGCGCGAATGGCTGGACCGGAATTCGGGACCCGGCTGACAGCAAAATCCGTTAAAATTCGGGGTCTTATCGAATCCTTGACCGGGCACGGAAGCGTGCCCGTTTTGCTGTGTCCCAGAACCTGATCCGCAATTTCTCCATCATCGCCCACATCGACCACGGCAAGTCCACGCTCGCCGACCGCCTGATCCAGTTTTGCGGCGGCCTGTCCGAGCGCGAGATGGAAGCGCAGGTGCTCGATTCGATGGACCTGGAAAAGGAGCGCGGCATCACCATCAAGGCGCAGACCGCCGCGCTCACCTACAAGGCGCAGGACGGCCAGATCTATCGCCTGAACCTGATCGACACCCCCGGGCACGTCGACTTTTCCTACGAAGTCAGCCGCTCGCTGTCCGCCTGCGAGGGCGCGCTGCTGGTGGTCGATGCCTCGCAGGGGGTGGAAGCGCAGACGGTGGCCAATTGCTACACCGCGATCGACCTCGGCGTCGAGGTCATCCCGGTGCTGAACAAGATCGACCTGCCGGCGGCCGACCCCGACCGGGTGGCCGAAGAAATCGAGGACATCGTCGGGCTGGACGCGAGCGACGCGGTGCGCGCCTCGGCCAAGACCGGCATCGGCATCCTGGAAATCCTCGAAGTGGTGGTGAAGCAGGTGCCGCCGCCGCGCGGCAACGAGGACGCACCGCTGAAGGCGCTGATCATCGACTCCTGGTTCGACAACTACGTCGGCGTGGTGATGCTGGTGCGGGTGGTCGACGGCGTGCTGAAACCCAAGGACAAGATCCGCTTCATGGCCAGCGGCGCGCAGCACCTGACCGAGCATGTCGGCGTGTTTACGCCGAAATCGGTCGACCGGCCGCAGTTGTCGGCGGGCGAGGTGGGTTTTGTGATCGCCGGCATCAAGGAACTCAAGTCCGCCCAGGTGGGCGACACCATTACCCTGCTCGACCGGCCCGCCAGCGAGCCGCTGCCGGGCTTCAAGAAGGTGCAGTCGCAGGTGTTCGCCGGGCTGTATCCGGTCGAGTCGCACGACTTCGAGGCGCTGCGCGACGCGCTGACCAAGCTGCAGCTGAACGACGCGGCGCTGCAGTTCGAGCCCGAGGTCTCGCAGGCGCTGGGCTTCGGCTTCCGCTGCGGCTTCCTCGGCCTGCTGCACATGGACATCGTGCAGGAGCGGCTGGAACGCGAGTACGACATGGACCTCATCACCACTGCGCCGACGGTGGTGTACGAGGTGCTGATGAAGGACGGCAGCCTGATCAACGTCGAGAACCCATTCAAGCTACCTGAGCTGTCGAAGATCGAGGAAATCCGCGAACCCATCATTACCGCGACGATTTTCGTGCCGGAGGAATTCGTCGGCAACGTCATCACCCTGTGCAACCAGAAGCGCGGCATGCAGCTCGACATGCAGTACCACGGCCGCCAGGTGATGCTGCGCTACGATCTGCCGATGAACGAAGTCGTGATGGATTTCTTCGACAAGCTCAAATCGACCAGCCGCGGCTATGCCTCACTCGACTACGAATTCAAGGAATATCGCGCGGGCGACCTGGTCAAGCTCGACATCCTGGTCAACAACGAAAAGGTCGACGCGCTGTCCCTGATCGTGCATCGTGCCACCAGCGTCTACCGCGGGCGCGAACTGGCGTCCAAGATGCGTGAGCTGATTCCGCGCCAGATGTTCGACGTCGCGGTGCAGGCGGCGATCGGCGCCAACATCATCGCGCGCGAGAACGTCAAGGCGCTGCGCAAGAACGTGCTGGCCAAGTGCTACGGTGGCGACATCACGCGCAAGAAGAAGCTGCTGGAAAAACAGAAGGCCGGCAAGCGCCGCATGAAGCAGGTCGGCAACGTCGAAATCCCGCAGGAAGCCTTTCTTGCGATCCTCCAGGTCTCGGACAAGTAACCATGAACTTTGCCCTTATTCTTTTCATTGCCCTGGTCGTCACCGGCGGCATCTGGCTGCTCGACGCGCTGCTCTTGAAGCGCAGCCGAGACAAGGATGCGCGCGAGCCGCTCCTGGTCGAATACGCGAAAAGCTTTTTCCCGGTCATCCTGATCGTGTTCGCCCTGCGTTCCTTCCTGGTCGAGCCGTTCAAGATCCCGTCCGGATCGATGATGCCGACGCTGCTGATCGGCGACTTCATCCTGGTCAACAAGTACACCTACGGCATCCGCCTGCCGGTCATCAACAAGAAAATCGTCCAGCTCAACAACCCGGAGCGCGGTGACGTGATGGTGTTCCGCTATCCGGCCGATCCGGGCCTCGACTACATCAAGCGCGTGATCGGCGTGCCGGGCGACGTCGTCGAGTACCGCGACAAGAAGCTCAGCGTCAACGGCCGCCCGGTGCCCGCGCGCAGCACCGGCACCTACAGCTACGTCGGCAACGGCCTCAATTACATCACTGCGATGGTGTACGACGAACGGCTGAACGGCACCGGCCACACGATGATGGTCGAACCGGGCAAGCCTTCGGTCTCGCCGGCGCAGGTGATGGATTTCCCGCAGCGCGAGAACTGCTCCTACAATGCCGACGGCGAAGGCTTCGTCTGCAAGGTTCCGCCGGGCCAGTACTTCATGATGGGCGACAACCGCGACGCGAGCAACGACAGCCGGTACTGGGGCTTCGTGCCGGACAGGAACATCGTCGGCAAGGCCTTCTTCATCTGGATGAACTTCGACGACTTCGGTCGTATCGGCACGACGATCCGATAAATCAACAAACAATCAAGGAGAAATCATGCATTCCGCCTCCCTGCGATCCGGGCAACGCGGCCTGAGCCTGTTCGGTTTCCTGTTCGTCGTCGCGATGCTCGCCGTCGTCGCGCTGCTCGCGATGAAGCTGGTGCCGGCCTACATCGAATTCTTTTCGGTCAAGAAAATTCTCGCGACGATGGGACAGGAAGCCGATCTCAAGTCGAAGAGCAACGCCGAGATCCGCAGCGACTTCATGAAGCGCGCGGGCGTCAGCTACGTCACGGTCGTGAAGCCCGAGGATCTCAGGATCGACCGGGGAACCGGCGTTCCCGTCGTTTCGGCCGAGTACGAATTCCGCACCAAGCTCGTCGGCAACGTGAGCCTCGTGGTCGATTTCAGCGCGAGCACCGACCCTAACGCCGCCCCCCGCGACATTGAATAACGCTTTGCTCGACAAGCGTCTGCAGCAGGCGCTCGGCTACACCTTCTCGCGTTCGGACCTCTTGCAGCAGGCGCTGACGCATCGCAGCTACGGCGCGCTCAACAACGAGAGGCTCGAATTCCTCGGCGACTCGGTGCTCAACTGCAGCGTCGCCCGCGCGCTTTACGACGCCTTCCCGGACCTGCCCGAAGGCAGCCTGTCGCGGCTGCGTGCGAACCTCGTGCGCCAGGAAACGCTTGCCGAGATCGCCGTCGCGCTGCGGCTCGGCGATTCGCTCAGGCTCGGCGAGGGCGAACTCAAGAGCGGCGGCTTCCGGCGCCCGTCGATCCTCGCCGACGCGCTCGAATCGCTGTTCGGCGCGGTTTTCCTCGACGCCGGCTTCGACGAGGCGCAGCGCGTCGTGCGGCGGCTGTTCGATCCGCTGGTCGCGCAGATCGACCCCAAGGCCTCGGGCAAGGATCCGAAAACGCGCCTGCAGGAAATCCTCCAGTCCCGCCGGCTGCCGCTGCCCGAATACCGGCTGGTCGGCACCGAGGGAGAGGCGCACGACCAGAGCTTCATTGTCGAATGCCTGCTCGCCAAGCCGGTGTTGAGCACGCGGGGAACCGGCAAGAGCCGTCGTGCCGCAGAACAGGAGGCGGCGCGCCAGGCCTGCGCCGAATTGCAGCGATGAACACAAGCTCCGAATACCGCTGCGGCCTCGTCGCCATCGTCGGCCGCCCCAACGTCGGCAAGTCGACGCTGCTCAACCGCCTGGTCGGGCAGAAGGTCAGCATCACCTCGCGCAAGGCGCAGACGACCCGTCATCGCGTCATGGGCATCCACACCACCGACAGCGCGCAGTTCGTGTTCGTCGACACGCCGGGCTTTCAGACCCGGCACACGAGCACGATGAACCGTTCGATGAACAAGCGCGTGCGCGAAACCCTGTCCGACACCGACGTCGTCATGATGCTGGTCGAGGCGGGAAGGCTTACGCGCGAGGACCGCCAGGTCATGGAGCTGCTGCCGAAGGACCGGCCGCTGGTGCTCGTCGTGAACAAGATCGATCAGGCGAAGGACCGTGCCGCGCTGATGGCGTATTTGCAGCAGGTCGCGGCGGCGCATGCCTTTACCGAGATCGTGCCGGCCTCGGCCAAGCAGGGCAGCAACCTCGACGAGCTGCTGAAGACGCTCGAAAAGCATCTGCCGGAGAACCCGCCGCTGTTCGGCGAGGACGACGTGACCGACCAGACCGAGCGCCAGCTCGCGGCCGAACTCATCCGCGAAAAAGTCTTCCGCCTGTGCGGCGAAGAGATCCCCTACGCCGTCGCCGTCGTCATCGACAAGTTCGAGGAAGAGGGAAGCCTACGACGGATCTTCGCGACGATCCTCGTCGACCGCGA
>DAHWJK010000096.1:0-18933 GCA_027344185.1 Thiobacillus sp. | reverse complement strand
TTTTCACACAGCCTCGCCGAGAACCTGCCGGTTCCAGTGCCGAGTCTGGCCGGCCGCTCAGGGTCGGGTGCCGTCCTTCGCTGCTAACGAAAGCGGCCATTCAGGCGGCGTACTCACTAAACGTCGGCAACCTGCACGATACCGGTCATTCAGCTCAGGCGACGCCACCGGCCGCAATGGCCGACGACCCGGCATCCGCCTCTAAAGTTTGGATGGCGGTTCTACCGCTGATTTCGGACGTAGGTCAGGCCGAGGTTCGCATGCCTGTAAGGGGGAGAATTGAGGCTACCGAACCAGGAATGCCGCTTACGCCAACCGGATAATCTGGTTCAGACGCTCGCACACGTTGGCAAACAGCGCATCGGGCAATGTGCCCAGCGGGTGGGCCTTGGCGCGCCGCACGCGCCAGTCGAAGGACTTGGGCTGGTGACAGAGCACGTAACCGGTCTTGCCGGCCTTGCCGCGCCCTTTGGCAGGTCCGGCCGCCACAGCGAACGGGTTGTCGGCGTTGTATTCCGCCGTGGTCATGGGCAGGCCGATCACCAGCGAGGTGCGGGCATTGAAGATGCGCGGCGACAACACCAGAAAGGGGTGGACGTCTTTCATTTCCCGCCCGGCTTGCGGGTTGCAATCTATCCAGATGACTTGCTGGCGGTCGGGGGCCCAGGCTTCGCGCCGGGCGAGTTTCGATGCGACTACCACCGCTCTGCGCCGACGGGTTCGCTGACCATCACCTCGCCGCTGTGCCGCTCGGGGTCGAATCGCGCCAGCCGCTGTTCCAGCGTAAGCGAAGATTCGTCTGCCGGGTGAATCACAATAAGCCCGTCTTCCACCGATACACGCACCCGTTGATCGGCTCGCAAGTGTGCCGCGCGCGCCACCGCAGCGGGCAAACGCACGCCCAGGTTATTGCCCCACTGTTTGATATCCAGAAAAACCTCGGCCATTTCATGCTCCTTCGAAAGGAATGTTTAAACGGAGTCTAAACATTTCGTTGAGGCTGTGTCAATCGCGCTGAAGGCTGGCAGCGAGTTCGGCCGCGTAGGGGTGCTCAGCCACGCCTGCGCAGGATTTTTGCAGGCGGGCGAGCGCGGCATCGGCATCTTCGGTGCAGACGGCGGCGATGTATTCCATCCCGCGCCGTGCGTCTTCGAGCAGCAGCAAATGAATGCTTCGCGTTCCAATGGCTGGGTGTCGTCGGGGGAGTTGCGTGTTCTGGTGCAACCCGGCCGCACCGGGATTAAGCCGGCAGGGTCGGGTAAAATGCCGGGATGACCGAAGCCGCGCTCCTCGACCTGCCGCCCGACGCTGTCCCCGCCGCCCCTGTGATCCGGGTGCGCGGCGAGTTGCTGACCGAGTTGCCGCAGGACCTCTACATCCCGCCCGATGCGCTCGAGGTTTTTCTCGAGGCCTTCGAGGGCCCGCTCGACCTGCTGCTGTACCTGATTCGTCGCCAGAACCTGGACGTACTCGACATCCCGATGGCAGCGCTGACCAAGCAGTACATGGCCTATGTCGAGGCGGCGCGCGCGACGCGGCTGGAGCTGGCGGCGGAGTATCTTTTGATGGCGGCGATGCTGATCGACATCAAGTCGCGCATGCTGCTGCCGCGCCGCGAGCAGGCCGAAGAAGCCGGCGAGGGCGAGGACCCGCGCGCCGAGCTGGTGCGCCGCCTGCTGGAATACGAGCAGATGAAGCTGGCCGGCCAGCACCTCGACGCCATGCCACAGGCCGGGCGCGATTTCGACACCGTCAGCGTGTTCCTGCCGGCCGCCGCCAAACGCCTGCCGAGCCTGCATCCGGAGGAACTGGCCGCCGCCTGGCTGGCGATCCTGTCGCGCGCGAAGAATCGCACCCATCACCGCATCGGTCGCCAGGACCTGTCGATCCGCGAAATCATGAGCCGCATCCTGAAGCTGATGACGCCAGGCGAGTTCATGGAATTCAAGGACTTGTTTCCGGAAGCGGCGACAGTGCATGAACTCGTGGCCACCTTCCTCGCGGTGCTGGAACTGACCAAGGAAACCCTGCTCGACGTGACGCAGGCCGAGCCGTTTGCCCCCATCTACGTGAAGCTCCATGAATCTGCAGCCGACTGACCATCCCGACGATTTGAAACTGGTGCTGGAGGCGGCGCTGCTGGCCGCGGTCGAGCCGCTGACGCTGGCCGACTTCAAGCGCATGTTCGAGCAGGAATCGTCCGATCAGGGCCTGTCAAACGAGGTGCTGCGCCGTGCGCTGGACGAGTTGCGCGCGCAATGGCACGGCCGCGGCGTCGAGCTGGTGCAGGTGGCCGACGGGTGGCGCTTCCAGACCCGCGCCGAAATGCAGCCCTGGCTGTCGCGGCTGAAGAACGAAAAACCCCCGCGCTATTCGCGCGCGGTGCTGGAAACGCTCGCCATCATCGCCTACCGCCAGCCGGTCACGCGCGGCGACATCGAGGATATCCGCGGCGTCTCGGTCAATCCCAACATCATCAAGACGCTGGAGGAACGCGGCTGGATCGAGGCCATCGGCCATCGCGACGTGCCCGGCCGGCCCGCGCTGTTCGGTACCACCAGCCACTTTCTGAGCGACCTGGGTCTCGCCACGCTGTCCGAATTGCCGCCGCTGGAAGAGCTCGGCAATCTGGTCACCCCCGATGAAACGGCATTAATTCCTGAATTGCGCGAGGAATTGCTGGACAATGACGTCCCCCAGACGTTTGGCGCGGTGATCGAGATCGTCCGCGTTGCGCCCGCACCCGAGATCACCTGACATGGCCCGACCCGCTTCCCCCATCCGCCGCCCGCCCTCCGCCCCGATGGGGCGTGCGGCGAGCCGCCTGCAACAGGCGCTCGCCCCCGAAGCCGCGAGCGAGCGTCTGCAGAAGGCGCTGGCCTCGGCAGGCCTCGGCTCGCGCCGCGAAATGGAGGAGTGGATTGCCGAGGGCCGCGTGCAGGTCAACGGCGAAACCGCCCTCATCGGTAGCAAGGTCGGCCCGCGCGACATCGTCAAGGTCAGCGGCCGTCGCGTCTATCTGCGCTTCGACGAAAAGCGCACCCGCATCCTGATTTATCACAAGTCGGAAGGCGAGATCGTCACCCGCGACGACCCAAAGGGCCGCGCCACCGTGTTTGACGCACTGCCGAAGATCCGCGGCGCCAAATGGATTTCGATCGGCCGGCTCGACTACAACACCGACGGCCTGATGGTCTTCACCACCGACGGCGAGCTGGCCAACCAGTTGATGCACCCGCGCTTCGAAGTCGAGCGCGAATATGCTGTGCGGGTGCTGGGCGAGCTGACGGAGGACATGATTGCGCAGTTGCTGGCCGGGGTGGAACTCGACGACGGCCCGGCGCAGCTGCAAAGCTGCTTCGCCGCCGGCGGCGAGGGCGCCAACAAATGGTATCGCGTGGTGATCAAGGAAGGCCGCAAGCGCGAAGTGCGGCGGCTGTTCGAGCACTTCGGCCTGACGGTGTCGCGGCTGACCCGGATTCGTTTCGGCCCGATCGTGCTGCCGCCGCAGCTGCGCCGCGGACAGAAAATGGAACTCGACGACGACCTGGTCGCGCGCGTGATGGAGTGGGCCGGCATGGCGCCGACGCCGCGCCGCCAGATCCGTGGCGTACCGAACAAGCACACCCGCAAGCCGCGCATGCGTTAACCGCTTTGGGCATCCCGTTCGCCCCCTCTCCCGCAAGCGGGGGAGGGTTGGGGATAACCAGCGACCCGTCCCTTCGGGTTGCCGCGAGAAAGCGCGTCTGCGGCGTTGCGCCGCTTGGCAAGGGAGGGCCCTTGCCAAGCGGCGCGCCTTGCATCCATCGCCTTCTCGCGGCAACGCGGACGCGAAATTAGTGTTAACACGCCCTAGTAGTTCCACCAGGGAGCAGCAGGGGGCAAGTCTGGCTGCGGCTTATTTCTCGGTCATTTTCCTGATGACACCGGCGGCCCATTCGCGTCCGCCCAGGCCGAAGGCCAGCGCGAAGGCCAGACCGACCGCGCCGAAGCCGATCTGGAATGCGGCGGTCAGCAGGGTGGTGCCGATCTCAAGCTGTTCCAGTGCAACGAACACCACGAAAACGATCACCGCATATTCCGCCATCGTGCTGATGGTCAGCGCGCCCTGCACGCCGATGTTGTTGAGGTAGGCGAAGACCATGCGGTTGATGAAGCGCGCCACCAGCACCCCGAACACCAGCACCAGGATGGCGACGATGATGTTGGGAATGTAGAACACCACCTTGTTGAACAGCTCGGCGACCATGTGCAGGCCCAGGCTGTTGGCCACGGTGACGACGACGACGAAGATGATGATCCAGTAGGCCAGTTTGGCGAGCAGTCCGGAAAGCGACACGTCCAGGTTGCCCTGTTTGAGGAAAGCCTCGATGCCGGTCTTATCCGCCAGGCTGTCGAAGCGCAGTACGTCGAGTAGCTTCATCACCCCGGTGCGTACCAGATTGGCCAATAACCAGCCGATAAACAGCAGCAGCAACGCCGCCAGCAATTGCGGCACAAACCCTGCAAGCTGCGTCCAGAACGTCGTCAGGGAATGGATAAAGACATCGAGTTGCTGCTGCATGGCATGCTCCTTCATCTCTGCAGAAAGCGCCATTATAGCGAACGGGCCTGCAGGGATTCCTACACTTGAATGACGCGCCACGCGGGGATCCGGGAGGCCTGTTCGCTGGGGAACTTTGTGCCTACACTGCGGGCATGCCTCTCCATTCCGTCCCGGCCGGATTCCTGCCTCACGACCAGTTGCCCAGGCTGGTGAGCCACCTCATGCAGCAGGGCTATCAATGCTTCGGCCCGGGCGTTGAGCATGGCGCCATCGTACTGCGCGAGCTCGCCGCGCCCGATGCCATTCCGCGCGGCCTGCAGGCCGCGCAATCGCCCGGGCGCTACCAGATGACGCAGGACCCCGAGCAGCGCTATTTCGCCTGGGCCAGCGGACCGCAGGCGATCAAACCGCTGACGTTCGCGCCCACCGAGTCGCTGTGGCGTGTAGCACGCGACGCGTCGGGCGCGCTGCAATTTATGGCCGTACTGCCTGCCGTTCGAAAGCAGGCCCTGATCGGCGTACGCGCCTGCGACCTCGCCGCGCTGACGCTGCAGGACGCCCATTTTCTGAAACCGGACGTTCGCGATGCGCATTATGCACAGCGGCGCGATGCGCTGTTTCTGGTTGCAGTGCAATGCGCCGAACCGGCGACGACCTGTTTTTGCGCATCGACTGGCGATGGCCCGACGCCGACCGCCGGCTACGACCTCGCGCTGGCCGAGTTGACGGACGGCTTTGTGGTCCACGCAGGCAGCGCGCGCGGCCAGCATGTCGTCGACGCATTGCATCTGTCGCCCGCCGATGCGCAGCGTCTCGACGACGCCCGCAAGCAGGGCGAAGCCGCGGCGTCCGCGCAGACGCGACGCTTGCCCGGGCGCAACCTGCGCGACGCGCTGATGAGCCGGCTGGAGCATCCGCGCTGGGACGCCGTGGCCGCGCGCTGCCTCGCCTGCGGCAACTGCACGGCAGTGTGCCCGACCTGCTTCTGCCATGCCGAGGTCGACGCGCCTGTGCTGAGCGGCGAATCGAGTTTGCACGTGCGCGAGTGGGATTCCTGCTTCGGCGAGTCGCACGGCCACCTGCACGGCTTCGATGTGCGGCCCGACATCCGCAGCCGCTACCGCCAGTGGCTGACCCACAAGCTGGCCGGCTGGCATGACCAGTTCGGCCGCAGCGGTTGCACCGGGTGCGGACGCTGCATCGCCTGGTGCCCGGTCGGCATCGACCTCACCGAAGAAGTGGCTGCCCTGACGGCACGCGAGGCCACGCCATGAACGATGCACCGCATGCGCTCGATGCCGGACCGCCGCATGCCGCCACCGTGGTGGCGCGCACGCAGGAATCGCCGACCATATTCACCCTCCGACTACAGCTTGACGACCCTGCAGCGCAGGCCGCCTACCGCTTCGCGCCGGGCCAGTTCAACATGCTGTATCTCTATGGCGTCGGCGAAGTGCCGATTTCCATCATGTCCGATCCGGAAGAGCGGGATGGCATCGGCCACACCATCCGTGCCGTCGGCCGCGTCACCGAGGGCCTGGCCGCGCTGCAGCCGGGCGACCGGATTGGCCTGCGCGGACCGTTCGGGCGCGGCTGGCCGCTGCAGGAAATGGGCGGCTGCGATGTCGTGCTGGTGACCGGCGGCCTCGGCTGCGCACCGGTGGTGTCGGTCATCCATTACGTGCTGCGGCGGCGCGCACGCTTCGGCAAGCTGGTTATCATCCAGGGCGTCAAGCATGCCGAGGATCTGATCTGGCGCGAGCAGTACGACCAGTGGGCGCGCATGCCCAACACCCAGGTGCTGGTCGCGGCAAACGAGGGCGGCGCTCTGTGGCCCTGGCATGTCGGGCGCGTGACCGACCTGTTCGGCCTTGCCCGTTTCAATCCCGCGCGCGCGGTGGCAATGATGTGCGGGCCGGAAGGCATGATGCGCGCCGCCGCCGTCAGCCTGCTGGCGCATCGCCTGCCCGAGACGCACCTGTACCTGAGCATGGAGCGCAATATGCAGTGTGCAGTCGGACGCTGCGGCCATTGCCAGTTCGGCAGCGCCTTCATCTGCCGCGACGGCCCGGTGTTCAACTGGGGCACCGTCAAGACCCTGCTCGGTCACCGGGGTTTCTAATGACGGCCGCTCAAAAACCGCGCATCGCGGTGCACAAGTTCAGCTCCTGCGACGGCTGCCAGCTGGCCTTCCTCAATCTGGGCGAGGACCTGCTGACGCTGGCCGGGCGCGTCGAGCTGGTGCATTTTGCCGAGGCCGGCCCGCTCGACCCCGACGCCGGGATCGACATCGCGTTTGTCGAAGGCAGCGTGTCGACACCGGAAGACCTCGAGCGCATCCAGCACATCCGCGCCCACAGCCGCCTGCTGATCGCGATCGGCGCCTGCGCGACCTCGGGCGGCATCCAGGCGCTGCGCAACGGCGTGTTCGACGCGGGCTGGGTCGCGCAGATCTACAGCCACCCCGAGGCGATCGCCAGCCTGGAACGCTCGACGCCGATTGCCAGCCATGTGAACGTGGATTTCGAACTGTGGGGCTGCCCGGTCAGCGGGCCGCAAATTGTGGCCGTGGCCAATGCGCTGCTGCTGGGCGTGGCGCCGCGCGACAACGCCGACAAGGTGTGCACCGAATGCAAGCGCCAGGGCCACCCCTGCATCATGGTCACGCGCGGCATCGCCTGCATGGGACCGGTGACGCGCGCCGGCTGCGGCGCCTTGTGCCCCGGCCTCGGCCGCGACTGTTACGGCTGCTACGGGCCGGCGGAAAACGCCAACGCCGAGGCGCTGGCGGCGCAGTTCGAAAGCCTGGGGCTGACGCCGCAGGCCGTGGTACACCGCTTCCAGTCGATCAACAGCCAGGCGCCGGCGTTCCTCGCCGCGGCCGACACGATCCTGAGACGCGGCGATGACTGAACAGCAGCGGAGCGTGGCGATCCACGTGCCGGTGCTGGCGCGGGTGGAAGGCGAGGGCGCGCTCGACCTGCGCATCGACGACGGCGACATCACCCAGCTGCGGCTGCGCATTTTCGAGCCGCCGCGCTACTTCGAGAAGTTTCTCGAAGGCCACCACTATTCGGAAATTCCCGATCTGGTGGCGCGCATCTGCGGCATCTGCCCGGTGGCCTACCAGGTCACCGCCGCGCAGGCGCTGGAAAAGCTGTATGGCGTCGAGCTCAGCCCGTGGGCGCGCGCGATGCGCCGGGTGTTCTACTGCGGCGAATGGATCCAGAGCCACAGCCTGCACATCCACCTGCTGGCGGCGCCGGATTTCTTCGGCTGCAACAGCGCGATCGAGCTGGCGAAAATCGCGCCGGATGCAGTCCGGCGCGGCCTGCGCATCCAGGCGCTGGGCAACGCACTGATGGACCTGTTCGGCGCGCGCTCGGTGCATCCGGTGGGCGTGCGCATCGGGGGTTTCCACGGCGCGCCGTCGCCGGACCGGGTTCGGGCGATCCGGGAACAGCTCGCCGCCGCGCTGCCCGAAGCCGAGGCGCTGGTCCGCTGGGCGGCCGCCATTGCGGTGCTGCAGGACGACCAGGTCTTCACCTCGGTCGCGCTGCGCCACCCCGCCGAATACGCCATCGAGCACGGCGCCATCGGCGCCAGCGACGGCCTGCTGATCGACGCCGCGGCGTTCGACGCGCATTTTGCCGAACACCATGAAGCGCATTCCACCGCACTGTTCAGCCATTACCACGGCCAGCCGTACCTGGTCGGCCCGCTGGCGCGGCTGAACCTGAACCATGGCAGCCTGCCCGAGCAGGTTCAGGCGCTGCTGGCCGAAAGCGGGATTGCGCTGCCCAGCCGCAATCTGTTCCATGGCCTGGTCGCGCGCGCGATCGAAATCCTGCTCGCGCTGCACGAGGCATTGCATCTGCTCGACGATTACCGCATGCCCGATTCGCCGTGGCTGCCGGTCGCCCCGCGCGCCGGCGTCGCCATCGGCTGCACCGAGGCGCCGCGCGGCCTGTTGTGGCACCGCTATGAGATGGACGCCGAGGGCCGCGTGCGCAACGCGCGCATCGTGCCGCCGACCAGCCAGAACCAGGCGCGGATCGAGGAAGACCTGCGGCTGTCACTGCGCAACTTCGGGCTCGACCGTCCGGACGACGCGCTGCGGCTGCATTGCGAGCAGGTCATCCGCAACTACGACCCCTGCATTTCCTGCGCCACCCATTTCCTGCGCATCAAGGTCGAGCGCGGATGAGCCGGGTGCGTATCCTCGGCATCGGCTCGCCGGCGGGCGACGACCAGGCGGGCTGGCTGGTCGTCGACGCCTTGCAGGACGCCAGACAGGAGGGCGTCGATCTCGACAAGCTGGACCGGCCCGGCGCCAGCCTGATTCCGCTGTTCGCGGGCGTGTCCCGGCTCATCCTGATCGATGCGATGCGGGCCGGCGGCCAGGCGGGCGATATCCGGCGCTTCGCCCCGGAAGACTGGCCAGCCTATGGACAGGGCCTGTCGAGCCACGGCTTTGGCGTTCTCGACGCGCTGTTGCTGGCGCGCGAACTTGACGCGCTGCCGGCCCGGGTCGACCTGTATGGGATTGAAATCGGCACGGCCTGCCTGAGCGAAACCGCGACGGCGCCGGTCAGGCACGCTGCCCGGCAGCTGGCAGGGGAGATCGCCGCCAGCCTGGCGCTCAACCTGCCCTAGCCAGAGTCCATCCCAGGCCTGCGCGCGATGGCCATGCCCCGGGAAGGGGTGCTGTGCGGCATCGGGCCGATGATTGCCTATACTGCGGACAACTTCAGACACTCCACCCGGAAGCCGTAATACCCGATAGGGCTTTCTTTCAGGACTGACAATCGCATGGCGTTCCGGATTCTGCTGCAGGCATGTTTGATCGGGCTGCTGTCGGCCGCGCTGGCCCATGCCGCGCCTGCGCGGGTGCCGGTGCGCGTGGGGGTATTCGAGAACGCGCCCATCGTCACCCTCCCGGCAGGCGCCCCGCCGGCAGGCATCGCGATCGACGTGATCCGCTGGGTGGCCGAGCGCGAAAACTGGCAGGTCCGCTACGTGCCGGACAGTTTCGACCGCCTGGTCGAACGGCTGGAGCGCGGCGAGATCGACCTGATGGTGGGCATTGCCTACAGCGATGAACGCGCGGCACGTTTCCAGTTCACCCGGCAAAACCTGATCGGCAACTGGGGCATGGTGTACCGTCATGCCGACAGCCAGATCAATGCGCTGCCCGACCTCAAGGGCAAGCGCGTTGCGTTGATGCGCAGCAGCACGCACAGCCAGGCCCTGCTCGAACTGGCGACGCGCTTCGACGCCGCTTTCACCCCGGTCTACGTCGACGGCTATCCCGAAGTGCTGCAGGCCATCGCCGACCAGCGCGCCGATGCCGGCGCGGTCAACCGGGTGTTTGCCGCGTTGCATGCGCAGGGGCCGGCCCTGGTCGTCACCGGCATCGTCTTCAATCCGGTGTTTGTCCACTACGCTGCGCCAAAACACGCGGACCCGGCCGTGCTGAATACGCTCGACCGCCATCTGGCCGCGCTCAAGGCCGACCCGGAATCGGTCTACTACCAGTCCTTGCAGAATTGGCTCGAAGCCGTTCCGGCGCAAAATCCCCACTGGCTGCCATGGGCCGCCGCCGGCGCCGCCGGCCTGCTGCTGCTGGTGGTGGCGCTTGCGGGCATCCTGCGACACCAGGTGCGCCGGCAGACCGGCGAACTGCAGCAGCGCGCCGATCAGTTGCAGACGGAGATCGAGCAGCGCGAGCAGGCCGAAGCGCACCTGAACCAGCTGGCCTATTTCGCCGGGTTGACCCGGCAGCCGAACCTCGAAGGCTTCCACATCGCGCTGGAAGACGCCATGACGGTGATGCAGGGTACCGACAAGCGCTTGGCCCTGATGTTTATCGACATCGACCGCCTGAAGAACATCAACGACGGGCTCGGCCATGGCGCCGGCGACCTGCTGCTGCAGCAGATCGCCGCCCGCCTGCAATCGGTGCTGAGAGTGCACGATCACCTGAGCCGTTTCGGTGGCGACGAATTCGTCGTGATCGTGTCCGACATCGGTGCGCTCACCGACGCGGAAGCGGTCGCCATGCGCCTGCTCGAAAGCCTGACCACCCCGATCGACATCGGTGCAACCCAGATCTACTCCAGTTGCAGCATCGGCATTGCGCTGTATCCGGACGATGCCGATTCGATCGACAGCCTGCTCAAGCATGCCGACACCGCCATGTATCAGGCCAAGGAACAGGGCGGCAACCGCTTCCTGTTCTATCACGCCAAGCAGACCGAACGCGTGGTCGAGCGGCTGACGCTCGACACCCGCCTGCGCCAGGCGCTGGAGCGCGACGAGTTGCTGCTGCATTACCAGCCGGTCGTGGAACTGGCGAGTCAGCGCTTCGTCGGCGTCGAGGCGCTGCTGCGTTGGGACGATCCGGAACGCGGTCTGGTCATGCCGGGCGCCTTCATCTCCGCCGCGGAGGACAGTGGACTGATCGTTCAGCTCGGAGAATGGGTGCTGGAGGCCGGCTGTGCCGAACTGCGCGCCTGGCAGCAACGGGGCCTGGCCGAAAACCTGACCCTCGCGGTCAACGTCTCGACCCGGCAATTCCAGGACAAACGGCTGGTGAAATCGGTCGAGCAGGCCTTGCTGCGCACCGGCCTCGCGCCCGAATGCCTCGAGCTCGAAATCACCGAGAACGTGATGCTGATCATGAACGACGACGTGCGCGCCACGCTGGACACCCTGCGCGCAATGGGGGTGAGGTTGTCTCTCGACGATTTCGGCACCGGCTATTCCAGCCTGAGCTACCTCAAGCAGCTGCCGTTTCACACGCTCAAGATCGACCAGTCCTTCGTCAGCAAGATTCCGGGGCAGCCGGACGATACCCAGATCATCACGTCCATCCTCGGGCTGGCGAAGGGCCTCGGCCTGCAGGTCGTTGCCGAGGGGATCGAGACGCGCGCGCAATACGAATTCCTGCGCGAACACGGCTGCGAATTCGGCCAGGGCTATCTGATGAGCCGGCCGGTGCCGGCCGATGCATTGATTGCGATGCTGGTGGAGCCGGAACGCGTCCGCTATGCCTAGCAGAAGAGGCGGACGCCGGGGGGTCAGGGCAGGTCTTCGCGCCGCAGCATGAAGACGAACTGCTCGCCGCCTTCGGTATCGAGCCAGGTAAAGGGCAGGGCAGGGTAGACGGCTTCGAGGACGTCGCGGTTGTGGCCAATCTCCACCACCAGCAGGCCGTCCGGATTGAGGTGGCTTTTGGCGGCCGCAAGTATCTGCCGCGTCGCATCCAGCCCGTCTTCGCCCGAACCCAGCGCCAGCGCCGGTTCCGCCTGGTATTCCGGCGGCAGCGCGGCGACCGATTCGGCGTTCACGTAGGGCGGGTTGCTGAGAATGACGTCGTAGCTGCGGCCGTCCAGCGCCGCGAACAGGTCCGATTCAATCAATTCGATACGGTCCGCCAGGCCGTAATCGGCGACGTTCTTCGCAGCGACATCGAGCGCATCCTTCGACAGGTCCACCGCATCGACGTCGGCATTCGGAAAGGCGAGCGCCGCCAGGATCGCGAGGCAGCCCGAGCCGGTGCAAAGGTCGAGCGCGCGCGTCACCTCGTCCGGTTTTTCCACCCACGGCGCCAGCTGCTCAGGCAACAGCTCGGCAATGAAAGAGCGCGGCACGATCACCCGCTCGTCGACATAGAAGCGATGCGCGCCCAGCCAGGCTTCGTGGGTCAGATACGCGGCGGGAATGCGCTCGCGCACCCGCCGCTCGATCATCGCCTGCACTTCCTCCGATTCGCCATGCGTCAGGCTGGCGTCGAGAAAGGGCTCCAGCCGGTCGAGCGGCAGGTGCAGGGTATGCAGGATCAGGTAGGCCGCCTCGTCGAACGCGTTGTCCGAGCCGTGGCCGAAAAACAGCTTCGCCTCGTTGAAGCGCGACACCGCGAAGCGCAGCCAGTCGCGCACGGTGATCAAGGATTCGGTGTCGTCGAAATGTTTCATGTCAGCAGTTTTTCCAGTGTCTTCTGGTAAACCGTTGCCAGTCTCTCGATGTCTTCCAGCACCACGTGCTCGTTCAGCTTGTGGATGCTGCTGTTCAGCGGGCCGAACTCGACCACCTCGCGGCAGATGTCGGCAATGAAGCGGCCGTCCGAGGTGCCGCCGGAGGTGGACAGCTCGGGCGTCAGCCCGGTCACCTCGTGGATTGCCGCGGAGAGCATGTCGCACAGCGGGCCGCGCGGCGTCAAAAACGGGCGCCCCGACAGATTCCAGTCGATCTCGTAGTCGAGGCCGTGGCTGTCGAGGATTTCGTTCATCGCATCCATCAGGCCTTCGGCGGTGCTGGCGGTGGAATAGCGAAAATTGAACTGGATCTCGAGCACGCCGGGGATCACGTTGCTGGCGCCGGTGCCGGCGTGGATATTGGAAATCTGCCAGGTGGTCGGCGGAAACCAGGCATTGCCTTCGTCCCACATGGTGTCGGCGAGCTCGGCAATTGCCGGCGCGGCCTGGTGGATCGGGTTCTTGGCCAGATGCGGGTAGGCGATGTGGCCCTGCACGCCCTTGACGCGCAGCGTGCCCGAGAGCGAGCCGCGCCGGCCGTTCTTGATGGTGTCGCCGAATTCGGCGGCGCTGGTGGGCTCGCCGACGATGCAGTAGTCGAGCAGCTCATTGCGCGCGCGCAAGGTCTCGACCACTTTCACCGTGCCGTCGGTGGCCGGGCCTTCCTCGTCCGAGGTCAGCAGAAAGGCGATCGAGCCGGTATGGTCCGGATGCGCAGCGACAAAACGTTCGGTCGCGACGACGAAGGCGGCGTCCGAGGTTTTCATGTCGGCGGCGCCGCGCGCGTAGAGCTTGCCGTCGCGCAGTGTCGGCCCGAAGGGGTCGGACAGCCACTGGTCGAGCGGGCCGGTCGGCACCACGTCGGTGTGGCCGGCGAAGCAGACCACGGGAGACGCCGTGCCCTTGCGCGCCCACAGGTTGTCGACCCCGTTGTGGCAGTGGCGTTCGATGTGGAAGCCGCATGCCTGCAGACGCGCAGCGATCAGATCGTGGCAGCCGGCGTCGTCGGGCGTCAGGGATTTGCGCTTGAGCAGTTCGACTGCAAGCGCGACAGTTGCGTTGGCGAGGACTGCTTCCTCGAGCGTTTCATTGGCCATGCAGCATCAGGCTCCGAATAGGGCTTCGTATTGTTCTTCGGCAAAGCCGAGGTGGTAGCGGCCGTCGCGTTCCAGCACCGGGCGCTTGATCACGCTGGGCTGGGCAATCATCAGGGCCATCGCGCCGGCCTCGTTGCTGGCCGCTTCCTTATCCGCATCGGGGAGCTTGCGCCAGGTGGTGCCGCGGGTGTTGAGCAGCGCCTGCCAGCCGGTCTGATTGACGACCTGCTTCAGCCATGCCGCGTCGACGCCCTGTTTCTTGAAGTCGTGGAAAGGTGCGTCGTGGCCGTGTTCGGCGAGCCAGGCGCGCGCTTTCTTGACGGTGGTGCAGTTGGGGATGCCGTAGAGCTTCATTAAATAAGCGGTCCGCGTCGGCATCGGCCGTGCGTGGACGTAAAATCGGGAAAAGCAAAAACGAGATTCTACCCGACCTGATGCATCCTGCCGTCCATTCCCATACCGCGCCGCCGCCGCCCGGCGAGGCCAGCCTGCGTTCCCTCGGCCGCCTGTTTCCCTATCTGTGGGAATTCCGCGGCCGCGTGCTGCTGGCGCTGGCGCTGCTGGTCGGCGCCAAGCTGGCCTCGGTGGCGGTGCCGCTGGTGCTGAAGGAAATCATCGATGCGCTCGACCAGCCGCGTGCCGAGCTGGTGCTGCCGCTGGCCCTGATCCTCGGCTACGGGGTATTGCGCTTCGCCAGCACCACCTTCGCCGACCTGCGCGACGTGATTTTCGCCAAGGTCACGCAGCGCGCGATGCGCCGCATCAGCATGGCGGTGTTCAAGCACCTGCATGCGCTGTCGCTGCGCTTCCACCTGGAGCGCCAGACCGGCGGCATCACCCGCGACATCGAGCGCGGTTCCAAGGCGCTGTCCAGCCTGGTCGGCTACCTGCTGTTCCGCATCGCTCCGACGGTGCTGGAAATCCTGATGGTCGCGGGCATCCTGTTCGTCAAGCTCGACTGGGTGTTCGGCGTGCTGACGCTGATCACGCTCGCCGCCTACATCGGCTTTACCGTCACCATCACCGAATGGCGCACCCAGTTCGTGCGCAAAGCCAACACCCTCGATTCCGAAGCCTACGGTCGCGCCATCGACAGCCTGCTGAACTACGAGACGGTGAAGTACTTCGGCAACGAGAAATACGAGGCCGAGCGTTACGACAGGAGCCTGATCGAGTGGGAGGCGATGTCGCTGAAGTCGCAGCGTTCGCTGGGCATGCTCAATGCCGCGCAGGCCGGGGTGATCGCCATCGGCGTCACGCTGATGGTGCTGCGCGCCGCCGCCGGCGTGGTCGAGGGCACGCTGACCCTGGGCGACCTGGTGATGGTCAATGCCTTCCTGCTGCAGATGTTCCAGCCGCTCAGTTTCCTCGGCGTGATGTACCGCCAGATCAAGGAATCGATCACCGACGTCGAGCGCATGTTCGCGCTGATGCAGCGGCCGCGCGAAGTCGAGGACGCGCCCGATGCGCGCGAACTGGATGTCGTCGCCGGAGAAGTCAAATTCGACAAGGTGAGCTTCGCCTATAACGCCGACCGCCCGATCCTGCACGAGGTCAGCTTCACCATTCCGGCCGGCAAGACAGTGGCGGCGGTGGGCGCGAGCGGCGCCGGCAAGTCGACGCTCGCCCGATTGCTGTTCCGCTTCTACGACGTCGGTTCAGGCAGCATCACCATCGACGGCCAGGATATCCGCCACGTCACGCAGGACTCGCTGCGCGCCGCCCTCGGCGTGGTGCCGCAGGATACCGTGCTGTTCAACGACAGCATCTACTACAACATCGCCTACGGCCGCCCGAATGCGACGCGGGGCGAGGTGGTCGAGGCAGCGCGCGCGGCGCATATCCTCGCCTTCATCGAAAGCCTGCCGCAAGGCTGGGACACCGTGGTCGGCGAGCGCGGGCTCAAGCTCTCGGGCGGCGAGAAGCAGCGCGTGGCGATTGCGCGCACGCTGCTGAAGAACCCGGCCATCCTGATCCTGGACGAGGCGACCTCGGCGCTCGACACCAAGACCGAAAAGGCCATCCAGGCCGAGCTGCTGGAAATCGCACGCGGTCGCACCAGCCTCGTCATTGCGCACCGCCTGTCCACCGTAGTCGAGGCCGACGAAATTCTGGTGCTCGACGGCGGCCGCATCGTCGAGCGCGGCCGCCACCCCGACCTGCTGGCGCAAAACGGCGTGTACGCCCACATGTGGGCGCTGCAGCAGCAGGCCGAAGCCGAGGCCGGTGCCGACTGATGGCAAGCCTGCTGCGGCCCGGCGTGCAGCGCCGCGAAGTCTGGGCCTGGGCCATGTACGACTTTGCCAATTCGGGCTACACCACGGTCGTCATCACCGCCGTATTCGGCGCCTATTTCGTCGCGGTGGTTGCCGGCAATGCGGCCTGGGCGACCTTCGCGTGGACGCTCGCGCTGTCGGTATCGTATGCGCTGGTGATGCTGACCGCACCGCTGATCGGCGCCTGGGCCGACGCCCACGCCAGCAAGAAAAAGTGGCTATGGCTCACCACGCTGGGCTGCGTCGGCTTTACCGCGGCGCTGTACTTCGCCTCGCCGGGGGCGCTGGTGCTGTCGATCGCGGCGCTGATTCTTTCCAATTATTTTTTCGGCACCGGCGAAAACCTGATCGCCGCCTTCCTGCCCGAACTGGCCCGTCCGCGCGCGCTGGGGCGCATCTCGGGCTGGGGCTGGGCGCTCGGCTACGTCGGCGGACTGGTTTCGCTCGGCGCCAGCCTCGCATACATCAGTGGGGCGCAGGCGGCCGGGCAGGGCGCGGCCGAGTTCGTGCCGGTGGCCATGCTGATCACCGCCGCGATTTTCTTCCTGGCGAGCCTGCCGACGCTGCTGATTCTGCGCGAGCGCGCCACCCCGACAGGCCCCCACACGCAGCGCAATGCCTGGCGGCAGGTGCGCTATACCCTCGGCCATCTGCGCCAGCTGCCCGATCTCAAGCGTTTTCTGTTCTGCACCGTGCTGTACCAGGCCGGCATCCAGGCCGTCATCACGCTGGCGGCGATCTACGCCACGCTGGTGTTCCGCTTCGACACCCAGCAGACCATCGTGCTCGTGCTGGTGGTCAACGTCACGGCCGCGCTGGGCGCGTTTGCATTTGGTCACGTGCAGGACCGCATCGGCCACGTACGGGCGATCGCCGTGACGCTGGTCGGCTGGATTGCGATGGTGCTGCTGGCCTGGGCGGCGCCCGACGAGCGCATGTTCTGGGTCGCCGCCAATCTGGCCGGCCTCTGCATGGGCGCGTCGCAGTCGGCGGGACGTGCCATGGTCGGACTGCTGGCGCCGCCGGCGCACCAGGCCGAGTTTTTCGGCCTGTGGGGGCTTGCGGTCAAGCTGGCGTCGATCATCGGCCCGCTGACTTATGGCGCAACCAGCTGGCTGACCGCGGGCGATCACCGGCAGGCACTGCTGATCACCGGACTTTATTTCGTCGCCGGCCTCGGGGTGCTGAGCGGCATCCGCGCCGGTCGCGGGCGCCGCGCCGCGCATCGTTTCACCCTGCAGTCGGACCATGCCTGAATTCACAATACACCTCACCGACTGGGCGCACGAACAGGCCCGGCTGTCGCAGCTCCGGCGCAGCGTGTTCATCGACGAGCAGGGCGTGCCCGAAGCGCTGGAATGGGATGCCGACGACGCCGGCTCGCTGCATTTTCTGGTTGTCGACCAGGCCGGGCAGGCCATCGCCTGCGCCCGCCTGTTGCCGGACGGACACCTCGGCCGCATGGCCGTGCTGCCGGCGTGGCGCGGCCGCGGCGTCGGCCGCGCGCTGCTGGCGGCAGTTCTCGACACTGCGCAATCCCGCGGGCACAGCATGCTCCGGCTGAGCGCGCAAACCCATGCGGCCGCGTTTTATGCACGCGCCGGATTCACCGCGGTGGGCGGCGAATACGAGGAGGCCGGCATCCCGCATGTCGCGATGCAAAAGACGCTGGACCCGGCGTGACGTCATTGGCGCATGCAGGGTTTTTGCATCTGAATTTAAGCGTTTGCTGATAGAGTTCAGCCTGGAACTGCGCGGCACATTTCATCCTGTAGACGCCGCCGCGGACGCACGAACAAAGGGCAAGGGCATGAAAAAATTCAAGGCAGGCATCGTCGGGGCAGGCATCGCCGGCGCCCACTGCGCAGGCACGCTCGCCGCGGCCGGCTGGGAGGTGGACGTGTTCGACAAGGCGCGAGGCGCCGGCGGACGGATGTCGACCCGACGCATTGACGGGGGCTGGGGCGCGCTCGGTTCGCCCTTCCTCTCGGCCAGGCGCGATCCCTTCCGCAGCCAGCTGCGCGAGTGGGTACGCCAGGGTTGGGTCGCGCCGGTGCGCGGGGACGTCTGGCGCGGCCGCGCCACGATTTCATGGGAACAGGCGCAGCTGCAGAATCACGTCGTGCCGACGATCGAACCCTCGAAACTGGTGCGCCATGTGATGGGCACGGCGCGCCTGCACACGCGTTCGCGGGTGGTCACCTTGCAGCCGCGCACGCTGATCCTGGAAAACGGCGAAGTGCGGGACGATTTCGACTGCGTGATCTGCAGCGTGCCCACGCCGCAGGCCATCCCGATGCTCGACGCGCTGCCGCGGCTGCAAGAGCGCCTGCACGCGGTGAACTACCGGCCGGTGTGGTCGTTCCTGATGCGCTGGGAAGGCGGTCCGACGGCCGATGTCATCAAATTCGACGACCACCTGCTGGATCTGGCCGTGCGCCAGACCGGTGGCGGGCCTGGCCTGTGGGCGGTGCACAGCAGCTATGAATTTTCCGAAACTTACCTCGAAGCCGCGGAGATCGAAGCCAGCAACCGCGCCGCCTCGGCGCTGATGGGCCTGCTGGGGCTGCCGTGGCCGGTCGAGATCGAGGCCTCGCACCTGTGGCGGTATGCGCTGCCGGAGAATCCGGTGGGCGGCTTCTGGCTGGGCGACCGCGAGAATCGCGTTGCCCTGATCGGCGACGGCATCGCCGGCGCCGGCATCGAACGCGCCTGGGAAAGCGGCCAGCGGCTGGCGCAGGCGATCCTGCAGTCAAAGGAAGAGCTGGCGCTATAGGGAAGCACTGAACAGGTCACGGGCGCCGTTCATTGCGAGGGGCGTGGCGCCGAAGCAATTGAGTTTAGCTTGGGCGCGCAGCACGGCTGAGTAGTTAGTGCTTTTGCAGGACTGCTGACCGTTGGCCGGGGGTAGCCCGGCAGCTAGTCACTTTCTTTTGTCTCGCCAAAAGAAAGTAACCAAAGAAAAAGCGACCCCG
>DAHWJK010000082.1:0-4467 GCA_027344185.1 Thiobacillus sp. | reverse complement strand
AAGCGGGCATCGGCGATGACCTGGTGTTCGTCGAAATAGTCGCGCATGAAGCGGATCGTGTCCCAGTGGTCGTCGCCGAGCGCGAGGTTCTCTTCCCGGGCCAGGGCCTCGGCGATGTCCTCGTTCCAGTTTTCGGGCTCGGTCAGGTAGCCTTCCGCGTCGCGTTCGGGCATGTCGGTCGCCATGGTTTCGCTCTCCTTGCAGTGCCTGGCTTAAAGATTCATTCGGTATGAATCTTTGCATGTTACGCCGCCGCGATCAAGTCTCTTGCCTGATCGCGCCGCGCATCAGGTGCCGCCGCCGTGGAACTCGACCCCGGGCTGGCGTTCAGGTAGCGCTTCCACC
Source organism: Thiobacillus sp. (assembly GCA_027344185.1). Classification (GTDB taxonomy): domain Bacteria; phylum Pseudomonadota; class Gammaproteobacteria; order Burkholderiales; family Thiobacillaceae; genus Thiobacillus. Next base: position 4,122 of record DAHWJK010000082.1, on the reverse strand, counting down.
AGGAGTTCGCGCCGCGAGATGGCCAGGGCCTCGACGCTGGCCTCGTTCAGATAGGACTTGGCGTCGATCACCGCGGCGGCCAGCAGTTCGGCCGCCAGCGCATCGGTATCCCGCCCGAGCGACTTGGCGAGCGCGCGCAGTTCGATGCAGGGGTCGGGCGGCAGCCGGATTTCCAGCGGCTTGCCGGCACCCGCCGGCGCCGGCTCGATCGGGGCGGCGGGTTCGTTCAGCACACGGCTCATCACGCTGGCGATGCCGGACGCGGCCGACGGCGCCGCACCCGCAGGCTGCAGCCGGATCTTGTTGACGAAATACTTTTCGAAATCGACCTTGGCCTGGTGCACCCAGCGGCCCTGGCGCATCCAGTTGATGTCGCGCAGCGGCACCTGCGGTTCCGACAGATAGGCGGCGCCGGTGCTGCCCATGTCGGACAGCCACTTGGCGCGCTGCTGCACATGGCTGGTCAGCGGCGCATCGCCGATATGGGCGAGGATATTCTGCACCGCGATTTCCCCGGCTTTCGAAATGGAATACACCGAGTCGGGTGCGCCCACCGGCACCGGCGTCTTGACCACGGCTGGTTGCGCCACGCAGGCACCGAGTGCGAACACGTTGGGGTAGTCGGGGTTGCGCAGGTATTCGTCCACGACCACCAGGCCGCGGTCGTTGACGAGGCCAGGCGCTGAACGCACGCCCGGCACGCCGCCGAAGGCCGGCCAGTACATCGCATAGGCGTAGGTCAGCGTATGGGTCTGGTTGACGTTGCCGGCGGCATTGAGTTCGACCACCTCGATGCGGTCCTTGTCGACGCGGGTCGTCAGGGCATTGCAGATCACGCTGATCTTGGTGTCGACCAGCGCGGCCGTCACGGCCCCGCGGCTGGCGCCTTCGCCGCCCAGCCCGAGATGACCGGGCCAGGGCTCGGGCGTCACCACCGTGATCGGCACCCGCTCGCGAATGTTGCGGCGCTTGAGGTCGGCATCGATCAGGAAGGCGTATTCGTAGAGCGGCCCCAGCACGCTGGCGCCCGGCGCCGCGCCCACCACGATTGGCCCGGGCTTGCGCACGAATTCGCGATAGGCCGCAAGCGCACGCTAGGCCTGCTCGATGTGGATCACCGAGTGGGTGTGCTCGGCCATGCCGGGCACGTCGTCGGTCATGCCGGTGGCGCCGGTGGCGATCAGCAGCACGTCATAGAACAGCACGTCGCCGTTTTCCAGATCGACCTGGATGACGTCGGGCTGAATGCGCTTGACCGCGCTGTGGATGAACTTGATGCCGCGCGATTCGAGATACGGTCCGATCGGAAAGGCGATGTCGGACCGTTCTCGCCAGCCCATTGCGACCCACGGGTTGGACGGCACGAAATGGAAATAGGGCTTGTCGGACACCACCGTCACTTCGTCGCGCGGGCCCAGTCTGGATTTCAGGGAATAAGCCGCGGTCACGCCCGCGATGCCGGCCCCCAGGATGACAACATGCGTCATTTCAATCTCCTTCAATCGTTTGGGCTTGGCCTTCGCCCCCGCACCCTCGAGGGCGAAGGGGAGGCCATTCACCTGCGAAACTTGTTCACCCCCGCGGACGCACCAGTTGCCAGGCGCGCGTCACGTAGGTCGTTGCGGCAAAGCCGCTCCACACATGCACCAGACGCGAGAACGGGAACAGCACGAAGAGCGTCATGCCAAACAGCAGATGGATCCTGTAGATGGCATCCACCCCGACGATGAACTCCGCCGCGCCGCTGCGAAAGGTCACGATGTGCTGCGCCCAGGCCCCAAGCGCCAGCATCACGCCGCCCTCCCTGTGCTGCAGCGAGTAGAAGATCGAAATCAGGCCGAGCAGCAGGGTTCCCAGAATCCACAGCAGGATGAAGATGTCCATCGGCTTGCTGGTGGCACGGATGCGCGCATCTGCCAGCCGGCGGTATAGCAGGATGACGATGCCCGCCAGGCAGGTCAGCCCCGCGAGGCCGCCCGAAACGATCGCCAGCATCTGCTTGTTGGGCGTGGACAGGCCGAACGCCTCATAGACCTGGTGCGGGGTCAGCAGCCCCGCGGCATGGCCGAAGAACAGGAACAGGATGCCGATGTGAAACAGGTTGCTGCCCAGGCGCAGCTGCCTGAGCCGCAGAAGCTGAGACGAATCGCTCTTCCAGCTGTACTGCTCGCGGTCGAAGCGGATCAGGCTGCCCAGAAAGAAAATCGCCAGCGCGATGTAGGGGTAGATGCCAAACAGGAAATTGTGCAGATGGGACATGTTCAGATCCTCCTGGAATAGTGGACGCTCAGGCGGCGGCCTGGCGGCGTGAAACCGGCATTTGCACCACCTGCGGGCCGGGCTTGAGCAGGGGCTCGATGCCGTCGGCCGTTGGGCCGAACATTTCCATCGCCTCGTCCATGTCGCGCACCGGCGGCTCGGCCAGCTCCTGGGCTACCACCGGCGACAGCGCTTCCAGCACCTGGAAGGCGGTGGCGTAGGGGCTGCCGTTACCGTCGAGCTTGCGACCGATGGTGGCCAGCACGTGCACGGCATCGCCCAGCAGGGCGAGCGCCTCGTCGACCGGCAGCAGCGACAGGAATTCGAGGAACAGCGGCACGTAGTCCGGCAGCTCGCTGGACGATGCATCGAAGTCGTATTTCCAGTACTCGTTCAGCAGATCGATCATCGCCGAGCCGCGGTCGCGCGATTCGCCGTGGATGTGCTCGAACAGGTGCAGCGAATGCGAGGGATTGCGGTCGAAGGTGGCGACGTAATTTTCCTGCAGCGCGATCAGGCGGGTGTCGCGCAGCTGCGCGAACAGCGGCGTCATTCTGGTATGCGCATCGCCGTTGAAATCGGCCTCGGACGCCAGCGTGTCCTCCATTTCAGGCAGCGCCGCCAGCCAGTCGGATTCCGGATACATCAGCAGCAGGGACAGGATTTTGAAGGTTTTCATCGTGTGGCTCCTTAACCGGTTTTCTTCTTGGCGTGCAGTTGCGACAGGTCCACCGGCACTGCATTCTTGCGATTGCCGAACAGCGTGGTCTTGGACGAGACGCCATCCGAGCAGCCGTTACCGAAGGTGAAGCCGCAGCTCGACTTTTCCTCGAAGGTGTTGAGCGCTTCTTCGCGGTGACCGGACGGAATCACGAAACGGTCCTCGTAGTTGGCGATCGCGAGGTAGCGGTACATCTCGTCGGCCTGCGCGGAGGAGAGGCCCACCTGCTCGAGCGCGGCGGTGTTGGGGATGCCTTCGACCGACTTGCCGCGCATGTAGGCGCGCATCGCCAGCAGGCGGTCGAGCGCGGTGACGATCGGTTTTTCCTTGCCGCCGGTGAGCAGGTTGGCAAGATAGGTGATCGGGATGCGCAGCGATTTGGTGTCGGGAATGATGCCGTTCATGCCCATCTGGCCGGACTCGGCCGCGGCCTGGATCGGGGAAAGCGGCGGCACGTACCAGACCATCGGCAACGTGCGGTATTCCGGGTGCAGCGGGAACGCGATCTTCCAGTCGATCGCCATCTTGTACACCGGCGACGCCACCGCGGCGTCGAGCCAGGCTTCGGGGACGCCTTCGGCGCGCGCGGCATTGATGACTTCGGGGTCGCTGGGGTCGAGGAAGATCTTCAGCTGCGCCTCGTAGAGCTCCTTCTCGTCGTTGACGCTGGCGGCTTCTTCAATTCTATCGGCGTCGTACAGGATCACGCCGAGGTAGCGGATACGGCCGACGCAGGATTCCGAGCACACGGTGGGCTGGCCGGCCTCGATACGCGGATAGCAGAAGATGCACTTTTCGGCCTTGCCGGATTTCCAGTTGAAATAGATCTTCTTGTAGGGGCAGCCGGAGACGCACATGCGCCAGCCGCGGCACTTGTCCTGGTCGACCAGCACGATGCCGTCCTCCTCGCGCTTGTAGATCGAGCCGGACGGGCAGGAGGCGACGCAGGTCGGGTTGAGACAGTGCTCGCACAGTCTGGGCAGGTACATCAGGAACGTGTTTTCGAAGGTCGAGTGCATTTCCTTCTGCACATTGTCGAAGTTCTTGTCGCGGCTGCGCGAGGCGAATTCGCCGCCGAGGTCGTCTTCCCAGTTGGGTCCCCAGTTGATCTTCTCCATCTTCTCGCCGGTGATGGCCGAGAT
>DAHWJK010000061.1:0-5028 GCA_027344185.1 Thiobacillus sp. | reverse complement strand
GTGATGGCGCAAGCCGGCCGCATCCTCGCGATCGACATCAACCCCGACAAGTTCGAGATGGCCAAGGCGCTCGGCGCGACCGACTTCATCAACCCGCGCGAACTCGACGGCTCGCTGGTCGAGACCATCCGCGAGCTGACGAAGGGCGGCGTCGACTACTCGTTCGAGTGCATCGGCAGCGTCAACGTGATGCGCGACGCGCTCGAATGCACCCACATGGGCTGGGGCGTCTCCACCGTGATCGGCGTCGCCGGCGCCGGGCAGGAAATCTGCACCCGCCCGTTCAACCTGGTGGTCGGCCGCACCTGGAAAGGCACCGCGTTCGGCGGCGTCAAGGGCCGCAGCCAATTGCCGGGCTACGTCGACGATTACATGGCGGGCAAGATCGAACTGGATAAGCTGGTCACCCATACCATGCCGCTGGAAGACATCAACCGCGCGTTCGATCTGATGCACGAAGGCAAGAGCATCCGCTCGGTCATCATTTTCTGAGGCGGCGATGAAGCAGGTCGAAAGAATCAAGGAATTCGGCGGCTGGCTCGAGCGCTGGCAGCACGGCTCCGACACCTGTCATTGCACGATGACCTTCTCGGTCTACCTGCCGCCGCAAGCGACGACGCAGAAATTGCCGGTGGTCTACTGGCTGTCGGGGCTGACCTGCACCGACGACAACGTGCGGGTGAAAGCCGGCGCGCAGCGCTATTGCGCGGAGCTCGGGCTCATCCTGGTGATGCCCGACACCAGCCCGCGCGGCGACGACGTGCCCGACGTGCCCGAGCGCTACGACCTCGGCCAGGGCGCAGGCTTCTACGTCAACGCCACGCAGGCGCCGTGGGCCACGCACTACCGGATGTACGACTACGTCACCCGCGAACTGCCGGCGCTGGTCGAAACACATTTCCCCGCCATTCCGGGCAAACGCGCCATCAGCGGCCACTCGATGGGCGGTCATGGCGCGCTGATCTGCGCGCTGAAAAATCCCGGCGTCTACGCCTCGGTATCCGCCTTCGCGCCGATCTGCAATCCGGTGATCAGCCCGTGGGGACAGGGTTGCTTCGGCGCCTATCTCGGCGACGACCGCACAGCCTGGGAAGCATACGACGCCACCTGCCTGGTCCAGGCCGGTGCGCCGCTGCCGCCCGCGCTGATCGACCACGGCACCGCCGACGAATTTCTGGCCGGGCAGCTGTTTCCGCAGAACCTGCAGGCCGCCTGCGCCGCGCGCGGCATCCCGCTCACGCTGCGGATGCAGGACGGCTACGACCACAGCTATCACTTCATCGCCAGCTTTATCGGCGAGCACCTCGCCTTCCACGCACGCGCGCTGACAGGCGCGGAGTGAACCCGACATGGACGCGCTGCTGACCGAACTCAACGCCGGCTTTCCGGATGCCGACCAGATGGCCCGGCTGCTGATCCGCCTCAGCGTGGCCATGGTGCTGGGTGCCATCATCGGCTTCCAGCGCGAGCAGCATGGCAAGCCCGCGGGACTGCGCACGCACATCCTGGTGGCGATGGGATGCGCGCTTTTCGTCATCGGCGCGGTTGAATCCGGGATGTCGTCCGAAGGCGTGTCGCGCGTCATTCAGGGCCTGACGACCGGCATCGGCTTCATCGGTGCGGGCGCGATTCTGAAACTCAGCCAGCACCGCGAGATCCAGGGCCTGACGACCGCCGCCAGCATCTGGGCGACCGCGGCGGTCGGCGTTGCCGTCGGCCTCGGCCTGCTCGGCCTCGCGGTGCTGAGCGTGATCCTGATCTGGTTTGTACTCGCGGTGCTGGGCTATCTCGAAGTCCGATTCAATCTTTCCGGCGAAGCACCGCCCGATCGCTGACAGGGCCGCAAGGTTTTCCTGCGCCGCGTCTTGTGCTCCAATCCCCTCTCGCGGGCATGCCCGCGGGAGCGAGACTGCAGAACACGACAACAACACAACACATGAACATTTCCGTCAGCGAACTCATCGTCCGGTACCTGGAACGCCTGGGCATCGATACCATTTTCGGCATGCCCGGCGCGCATGTGCTGCCGATCTACGACCGCCTGCATGATTCCGGCGTGAAGAGCGTGCTGGTCAAGCACGAGCAGGGTGCAGCCTTCATGGCCGGTGGCTATGCGCGGATCTCGCACCAGCCGTCCGCCTGCATCACCACCTCCGGGCCCGGCGCAACCAACCTGATCACCGGCATCGCCAACGCCTACGCCGAGCGGCTGCCGGTGCTGGCGATCACCGGCGAAACCTCCACGTATATTTTCGGCCGCGGCGGGCTGCAGGAAAGCTCGGGCGAGGGCGGCGCCATCGACCAGGGCGCACTATTTTCCAGCATCACCCGCTACCACAAGCTCATCGAGCGCACCGACTACCTCGGCCAGGTGCTGAACCAGGCCACGCAGGCGCTGCTCGGGCGCGCGCCGGGCCCGGTGCTGCTGTCGATTCCCTACAACGTGCAGAAGGAAAGCGTCGACGACAGCGTGCTGGAGCAGATTCATTTTCCGCGCACGGCGACGGCCCGGCACACCGCCTCGGTTACAGAACTCGCCGCGCTGATCCGCGAGGCGCGCACGCCGGCCATCATCGCCGGCTACGGCTGCATCCAGGCAGGCGCGCGCGATGTCGTCTCCGCGTTCGTCGAACGCTTCAACATTCCGGTCACCACCAGCCTCAAAGCCAAGGGCGTGGTGGCCGAAGGCACGCCGCTGTCGCTCGGCTGCCTCGGTGTCACCTCCAACGGCGAGGCCTACCGCTATCTGGTCGAGCACGCCGACCTGCTGGTGTTTCTCGGCGCCAGCTTCAACGAGCGCACCAGTTATCTATGGGATGCGAAGCTGCTCGGCGGCAAGAAAATCGCCCAGGTCGACCGCGACGCCGCGCAGCTCGGCCGCGTGTTCCAGCCGGACGTGGCGATCTGCGGCGACATCCGCGCCGTGGTGGAAGACGTGTCCGCCGCGCTCGACGCCGACGCGATGCTGCCGAAGTCGCGCGAACATCTCGACAGCCCTCGCGCGACTGCGCCCCCGGCGACCGGCAATGACCAAGCCACACAGGTGGAGCCGTTTCACCTGATCCGGGCGTTCTTCGGCCAACTCGCGCAACGCTTTCCGCACAACGCGCTGGTGTTCGACGACAACATCGTGTTTGCGCAGAGCTGGTTCGACGTCTCCGACCGCAACCACTATTTCCCCAACACCGGCATCTCGTCGCTCGGGCACGCCCTGCCCGCCGCCATCGGCGCGCGCTGCTTCGCCAAGGACAGCCCCACCTTTGCCATCCTCGGCGACGGCGGCTTCCAGATGTGCTGCATGGAAATGATGACCGCAGTGAACTACGGCATTCCGCTCAATGTGGTGGTGATCAACAACGGCACGCTCAGCCTGATCCGCAAGAACCAGTTCCAGCTTTACGGCGAACGCTATATCGACTGCGACTTCACCAACCCCGACTTCGGCCTGCTCGCGCAGTCGTTCGGCGTGAACCACTTTCGGATCGAGACCGAGGCCGAACTCGACGCGATGTTCGCCCACGCCGATCTCGGCGGCACCATCAACCTGATCGAAATCCTGCTCGACAAACACGCCTTCCCGCGCTACCTGTCGGCTCGCTAGCCTGGATGCCATCCCGCGCACGGTGCGGAACAAAACGTCCGCGCCTGTATTCTTAGACGAAACGTCCACCTGGAATCGAATCCCATGAATCGCCTGCTCGACTGTTTACTGCCCCTCTGGGTCGCCCTGCTTGTCCTGCCCGGCACAGCCGTTGCCGCCCCCGCCACGCTCGACGAACTGCTGGCGCGCCCGTCCGCGCCCGCCGGCGTGGTATTCGAAATCGTCGACCGCGACCCGGGGGCGCTGGAGCTGGCGCTGCCCTGGGTGAAGCAGGCCGCGCAGCGCCTGAAGGCGCGCCATCCCGGCCTGCCGATGGCACTGGTGACGCACGGCAATGAAATGTTCGCCCTGCAGACCGGCAAGCGCGCCGGCAACGAGGCGATCCACCAGATTGCGCAAAGCCTCAGCCGCGACGACGGCATCCCGGTGCACGTCTGCGAAACCTATGCCGGCCGGCGCGGGCTGGCGGCCGAGGACTTCCCCGCCTACATCGACGTCGCCCCCACCGGCCCGACGCAACTCCGCAACTACGAGGCGCTCGATTACGTGCGGCTGGTGGTGCCGCGGGCCGCGGTGCTGAAGGCACGCTGAAGCGGCCATGCGCCACGGCCACGGCGGACAGTCGGCGCCTGCCTGCGCCAGATCGGCGAGCTGCTCGGCGGCATGGCCGATCGCCCCGACGATGCCGTGGCCCGATTCGGCGGCGAGGAATTCATCGTGATGCCGGGCAATACCGGAACGGACGGCGCCATCCATCTGGCAAACGCCATCCTGGAGAAGGTGCGGCAGGCTGCCATCCCGCACGCCCAGTCCGAATACGGCCTCGTCGCCCTGTCCATTGGTGTGGCCAGGGTGGCGCCGGACAAAGGCGCCCGGCTGGAACACTGGCTGTAGCAGACCGACGAAGCGCTTTACCAGGCCAAGACGGCCGGACGCGGTTGCCTGGTGCTGGCGCCGACACCGGACGCATAACGGATTCCTGCACACCGCGCGTTGTTCCGGCGTAATGGCCGGATCAATATGCTTCCCATCCGTGCCTGCCGCCTCAGCCGGCAACCGCGAGCTTCTGCGGCTGCATGACAGGTGCCATCCCGGGTTCCGGGTTCACGGTATTCGGCATCGGAATGACCACACGCTTCCGGGGCTGCAGCGCCGGGTGCACGCTGAATGACCCGCCTGCCAGCCTGAACACGCTGACCGCCTCGGCCAGCTTGGCCGCCTGGTTCTGCATGCTCTCGGCCGCGGCCGCCGCCTCTTCCACCAGCGCAGCGTTCTGCTGGGTGGCGTCGTCCATCTGCACCACCGCCTGGTTGACCTGCTCGATGCCGGAACTCTGTTCCTGGCTCGCCGCCGCAATCTCGCTCATGATGTCGGTCACGCGCTTCACCGAACCGACGATCTCTTCCATGGTCTTGCCGGCCTCGTCC
>DAHWJK010000058.1:0-11582 GCA_027344185.1 Thiobacillus sp. | reverse complement strand
GAGGTCGCTGAGGCTTGGGTGGTCGTCGGGGCGGCGACCGAGGGGCCAGCGGAATTGCCGTTCGGCCTCGGCGATGGGATGTTCGTTGATGCTGGCGAAGCGGGTTGCCATCAGGCCGTCGGCGTCGAAGCGCCAGTTCTCGTTGCCGTAGGCGCGGAACCAGTGTCCGCTGTCATCGCGGTATTCGTAGGCGAACCGCACCGCGATGCGATCCCCGGCGAAGGTCCAGAGCTCCTTGATCAGACGGTAGTCCAGTTCTCGCGCCCATTTGCGGGTAAGGAATGCCTGGATCTCCTCACGGCCATTCGGAAACTCGACACGGTTCCGCCAGCGGCTGTCGGGCGTGTAAGCGAGGACCACCCGCGCCGGATCGCGCGTATTCCAGGCGTCCTCAGCGGCCCGCACTTTCTGGATTGCGGTCTCTTCGGTGAAAGGAGGCAGCGGTGGGCGGTTCATCGTGTGGTTCTCTGGCAAGTCAGCGGGTGGGGCGCGCGGGCCGGACTTGGGTGGCGTGGGCCTGCCGGCGGCGGGTCACGGACGGCGAGCGTCCGCGATCGCCAAGGTATCGATGAACTGCTGGAAGCGGGTAATTTTCTCGCCTTTCACCGTCCAGACATGGGCGTAACGCGCCTCGGCAGTCTTGCCGGTGACGCCGTGGACGCCTGTGAAATTACCGAGCGACACCATGGTGTCGCCCTCGGTGACGAACTCGATCGGCACGAGCGAGAAGCTGGTCCACTCAGCCATCAACGGCTTGAACAGGCCCTCGGCGACAGCACCCGGGCCGCTTCCTTCGACCTTGTAATGCCACATGGTGATCCACTCGATATCTGGGTCCATCAAGCCCAGGGCGCCGGGTGCATCGCTGGCGGCGAGCTTGGTGTAGAAGTCGCGGACAGTGTCCGTCGGGGTGGCAGTCATGGTCGGTCTCCGTCGACGAAGGTTCGGTCTCAGCGAGTGCTAAGGTCCGGGGAGCCGGGCGCCGCGATGAGCGCCCGGCGGGCGTCTGCGGTCAGCGCAAATGCTTGGCGAGGAAGGCGCGCATGGCCGCGCCGATCTCGCGGGCATGGGTCTCCAGGGCGAAATGGCCGGTATCGAGGAAGCGGATTTCGGCGTTCGGGACGTCGTGCTTGAAGGCTTCGGCGCCCTGCGGGCTGAAGAAGGGGTCGTTCTTGCCCCAGATCGCCAGCACCGGCGGCCGCTCGTTGCGCAGATAGGCCTGAATCTTGCCGTAGAGCGCGACGTTGGTCTCATAGTCGCCGAACAGGTCCAGTTGGATTTCGTCATTGCCGGGACGCGCCAGGTAGAAGTCGTCGAGGTTGCGGCCATCGGGCGAGACCAGCTCCGGATCGCTGACGCCGTGGGTGTATTGGAAGAGGGTGGTCTGCGGCGACAGCAAAGCGCGCAGGGCGTTGCGGTTGGCCTCGGTCGGCTCGTTCCAGTAGGATCGGAGCGGGGCGAACCCCTCGGACAAGCCTTCGCGGTAGGTGTTGCCGTTCTGCGAGACGATTGCGGTGATGCGATCAGGATGCGCCAGAGCCAGGCGGAAGCCGACCGGGGCGCCGTAATCGAAAACGTAGATCGCAAACCGCGTCAGGCCGAGCGCTTCGGTAAAGCGGCCAATCACCTCAGCGATATTTTCGAACGTGTAGGCGAAGACGTCGCGAGCGGGTTGCTCGGTCATGCCGAAGCCGGGCAGATCCGGGGCGACGACGTGATACTGACTGGCGAGTTCTGGAATCAGATCGCGGAACATGTGGCTCGCACTCGGGAATCCGTGCAGCAGCAGCACGGCCGGCGCGCTCGGGTCGCCGGCGGATCGGTAAAACACCTTGAGCCCATCGACATCGACAGTATTGAAGCGGGCAGTCATTACGCGGTCTCCTGACATGTATATCGCGTGGCGCCGGCCACCCTCGTTTACGATGTCGTTATGGGCCGTCTCGGACCGGCCGGGCAGCGGTCGCGTTTGGAAAGCGGCTTCCCGATCAGTGGAAGGGCTGAGCTCTCGCCTCGGTCGTCGTGTCTGCTCTGGCGCATTGTGAGCGCGCCTGCCGCCGCGAAGGCCGGGATGCTGGCAACCGTGCTAGTGTTATTCTGCGAGCTTGCCATCAGAGGCTCCATCGCAGCCCGCATCCCTCACACGGCTTCGGCGGCGAATTGCTGAGCAGCCGGTGACGGAAGTCGCGATAGGCATTGCCGTTCCAGATCTCGCGAAGCGTCTGCTGCGTCGCGTCGCCGAGCGTGTAGTTGTCGTAGCCGCGCGCGGAGAAGGGCGCGATGCAGCACGGCAGCGCGCGGCCATGCGCGGTGAAATACATCAGCGACCAAGGTCGACGGCAGAGCGACCATGGCTCGTTGCTGTGGGCGCGGCGCAGGCTGAGGCCGGGCTCGGTTGCGCCGGACGCGTCGAGGGTGACTCCAAGCGAGCGCCCGAGCGCTATCGCGTCTTCGATCGCATCCGCCTCTGGCTGCTGCGTGCGTTCGAACAGCGAGCTTTCCGCGCGCGCGAGCCCGAAGCCCTGCTCATCGAACACGAGCCGCTGCAAATGAACCTCGGCCACACCCATGCGCGCGGCGAGGCGGACGAAAGCGGGCAGCTGGTCGACGGTCTCCTTGAGGCCGGTGAGCCAGAGTGAGACACGCGGTGTCGAGACATCCCGCGCCTTCTGATAGTCGGTAAGGCGCTTCACATCGCGCACGATCCGGTCGAAGAAATTCTTGCCGCGTACGCGCGCGTAGGTGGGTGCGTCGGCAGCGTCGAGCGACACGCGAAGCTCGTCGAGACCGGATTCCACCAATTCCGGGAAGCGGCGCTCGCGGAGCAGCGTTCCGTTGGTGTTGAAGAGGACGTAGACGCCGCGATTCTTGAGATAGGAGATCATGCGCGGCAGGTCGCGCACCAGCATCGGCTCGCCGACACCGTGCAGGACGGCACGCGTGAGACGGGGGAGCTGGTCGACGATGCGCGTGAACAGCTCCCACGACATATCGGCCGGCGGCTCCAAGGTCTCGAAGCTGCGCGGACAGGTCTCGCAGACCAGGTTGCAGCGGTTCGTGACTTCGAGATAGACGCAGACCGGGGCGGCGTCGGCCTCGACTGACCGTTCGGCCTTGACCGCCTCGAAATAACGCCGCGGATCGGCAACAAGCGTGGTTTCGGCCGTCATGGAATGCTCCTTTCGTGTGGCGAAGGTGCGTCTTTGCTGGCGCCTGCCACGAGATGGTCGCCAACCGAAGTGAAATGCATTTGTTTGATCACGAGGATGCTCGGCGACTATGGCGAGTGGCCGCGCATCAGCAGCGCGACGATCTCCGTCGTTGATCAAGATCGACCAATCGAAATCAATGAGAAGGCTTGGCGAGCCCCACGCGTATCACCGCGTTCAATGGCAGAGGCGTGGTTCCGGCGGCGGAAAAGGTTGGAAAATGGTTCAACGCCTCCGGGGTATAGGCAACGATCTCCATGTCCTGCCCGAGCAGCACCATGGCGTCGATCGGCACCGCGATCGGCCGGGCGCCGAAACCAAGAAAGCCGCCGTACGCCACGACCGCCTCGATGGTTCCCATTTGATCACTGATGATGCTTCTGACGGTGCCGAGGACGCGCTGGCTCGGGACGGGCTGCAGCACGTCGCGAGCCAGCAGCGCGCCTACCTGCACGGGCTGCGGAAAACGCATGGCGGCCGATCGGTCGAGGCTCATGCCAGGCGGCGGCGGCATGCCACCGGGCAGCGGGCTCTGCGCTTGCGCTGCGCTGCCGCCGGCGAGGAGCAGGGCGATCGCGACGATAGAGCCACTCCTGCCGACAGTTCTCATCCGCGCTATATCCCTGCGAACCAGGAAAAGCCGCGGCTTTCCCAGTAACCGCCGGGATAGGTGTTCGTCACCTCGATGGCGGTGATCCATTTCGGATTCTTGTAGCCGAGCTTCGTCGACGTGCGGAGTCGGAGCGGGTAGCCGAAGGGATCGGCGATCGTCTCATCGGCGTAGCGGACCGCGAGGATGGTCTGCGGATGCAGCGCGGTCGCCATGTCAATGCTGCTCGGGTAGTCGTCGGCGGTGCGGAAGGCGACATATTTCGCGCGGGTATCGGCACCGACCCGCCGGAGGAAAGTGCCGAGCCTCACGCCCGACCACTGGCCGATGTAGCTCCAGCCTTCGACACAGATGTGCTTGATGATGTCAGTGGTTTGCGGCAGCGCTTCGATTTCCGCCACTGTCCAGGGCCTGCGCTCGGCGATCAGCCCTGCGAGTTCGAGGCGCCAGGCCGCGCCATCGACCGGCTTGACCTTGTCGACGTCGTAATAGGCATTGAATTTCGGCGGCTTCAGCACGCGGGATGCCGGATAGGTCGGCGCGAGCTTTGTCGGGTCGAAGAGCCAGGCCTGCACACCATCGTTGAAGCGCGAGATGGCAAGCAGCGCCGATTGCACCGCCTCGGGCTGGCGCACGTCGCAGCCGGTCAGCATTGCGAGCGCGCCGAGTGACAAGCCGCCGCGCACGAGGCCGCGTCGTTGGAGCCCGCGGATCAGTGCCTTGTGGTCGTCGAGAACGCCCGCGTCGGGAAGATCGTCGGGCCGGAAGGGCGATCTCATGGCGCCCTCGATCGATCGAGCCGGGGGCCGCCCGTGAGCATCGCCCAAAGCGTGCGCGGCACTAGCAAAGACAACAGCACATGGACCAGCAGAAAGCCGACGATCACCACCATGCCAATGAAATGGATCATCCGCACCGTCTGGAAGCCGCCGAGCAGCGCGACGAGCGAGGAGAACTGCACCGGCTTCCAGATCGCAAGGCCGGTGACGACCTGCGAGACGCCTGCCAGGATAACGATAATGTAGAGCGCCTTCTGGACGGCGTTGTACGTGGTGAGGTCCTCGTGCGCGATCCGCAAGTGCAGCGTGTCACGCACGGTCGCGACGAGTTCGCGAGCGCGGATCGGCAGAAGGCGCTCGCGAAACCGCCCGGTAACGGCGCCGTAGGTCAGATAGGCGAGCCCGTTCAGTCCCAGCAGCCACATTCCTGCGAAATGATAATTGAGGCTCGGCGCCGCCCATTCGCCGAGCCGGGCCCAGCCCGGGAACATGAATCCCCGGATGATCACGTCGTCGTCGTATATTCCCCAACCCGACGTGATCATCACGATCATAGCGAACGCGTTGATCCAGTGCATGATACGAATCGGCACGGGATGCAACTGGCGGGGGTGCCGGGCGTCGGAGAGGCGTGCCGCCATACTCATCGCGCCACGCGCGCAGCAGGCGTCGTCTTCCGGCGATCGACATCGCTGTCGAAGCGAAAGATGCGGAGTCCGTCTCCGCTGACGTGATTGGGCGCCGGGGCGCCAACGCCCGGATTAACCCTCATCGCAACGGCTTTCCTGCCGGCGGACCGTGCGAGGGAGATTGACGTCGCAGACGCCGATCCGCGGGCCGTTCTGTGCCGTTGGGATAGTGAGACCGTCCGACATCTCTGCATCACGCGACGAAACAAACGCGGCACCCTCTAGCAAGCTGTGAACGCATATTAGACGAGCCGTTTTCGTCTACCGCGAGAGGGCACCCGTCTGCCAATACCTTCGGCGCATCGTCTTCATAATCAGCCCGTTATAGAAATGCAGGACAGGCGGGACGACGTCGCAACCCTATCGTCGGCTCATGGGCGCCATACGGCCGCCGGTCACCGCCTATGAGACAAACCTGGCATCTTGCTGGCATCTTGAATGAGGGCGGATTTCTGGCGCATTGTAGCGACGAAGGGGCGTGGATGAGCCAGAAATCCTTGACGTCAAACCCGCCTGCCGAGGCGGTAGTGCGTGACATTCGCGGTGCGCAGCGCCGCCTGCTCGTCGCCGCGCGGCTGTCAGCCCACGCGCTTTGGGCCAAGCCTTCTCATTTTGCGGAAGGGGGTCTATCATTTTTAGTGGCTACGTCGCCCGAGCGGAAAGAGCATACCTGGCCGCTGCTGGGCTTGCCTTCGATGTCGGGCTCATAGCCCGAAAATAGGATGACCGCGATGCGAACACGCCGAGAGATCTAAAAAGCGCGTTACGCGAAACTGATCGCTGGTGATGCGGGCTGGGTTCATGCTCTAAGGCAGGCGGTGGTCTCAACCCGGAACGCTGGATCGCACGCTGGTAACAAGAGAGCAGCATGGAACTCAACGAAATCCGCTATTTCCTTGCGCTGAGCCGAACACTCAACTTCACCAAAGCCGCAGAGGCATGCCATGTCAGTCAGCCGGCGCTGACACGCGCGATCCGTAAAATGGAAGACGAGCTCGGTGGTTTGCTGTTCTCGCGCGAGCGTAGCAACACCCATTTGACCGAGCTCGGCCGCCTGATCGAACCGCATTTAGTTGAGGTCGTAACGCAAACCGGCGAAGCGAAGCGAACCGCCGCGCGATTCTTGAAATTGGAAAAGGCGAGCCTTGCGCTCGGCGTGATGTGTACCATCGCGCCGGTGAAGTTTGTGGGCTTTATGGCCCGCTTCAAAGCGGAAAACCCCGGCGTCGACGTAACCATTCTCGAGGCCGTCCCGGACCAGCTTTGTGATCTGTTGGTTAAGGGCGAGCTGGATGTGGCGTTGATGGCGCGCCCCGATGGATTTCCGAAGCCTTTCCGAACTTTGGAACTCTTCTCGGAACGGTTTGTCGTTGCCTGCTCGGCGGGCCATCGGTTTGCCCGCAAGAGCAACGTCGCCATGGCGGAACTTGACGGAGAGTCATACCTTTCTCGCATCAATTGCGAATTTTATGACTTCCTCGGCGACAGGTGCCGTGAGCAAGGTGCGACCCTTGTCTACTCATACCAGAGCGAACGTGAAGATTGGGTTCTGGCGATGGTTGCGGCAGGGCTAGGTATTTGCTTTCTCCCTGAGTATACGGCCATTTTTCCCGGTGTTATCGGATGCCCCGTCGTCTCCCCCTCGGTCGCGCGAAGCGTTTGCGCCGTTACGGTTGCCGGCCGTCGCTCGTCACCACCGGTCAAGGCGTTTTTGAACGCGGTGCGGCGCTATCAATGGCCGTCACCTTCGACCACAGGCAACCCGCCTGAGTGAGTAAGCCATGCTGCGCCGCCGCGCCAATCTGTACGCGTCGCCCAATGCGCTGAGCCATAGGTGGTGACGTGCCGCGCCTGGCGTGCGCGGAGAACCGAAGCAACGATGGCGAGCAGCGCCGCGCCCAGACCTCCGGCGGACGCGATCACCGCGCCTCTGGCGAAAACGCCGGGGGCATAGGCGTCGAAATGGTACCACCACGCGAAGAAGAGCTGCGGCGGATAGACCGGCGCCGCGCCAATTTGGACCCAGGGTAAACCGAGTGCCGGCTGGAACCCGAGCCGCCAGGCCGTCCATTCCGTGGCGGCCCAGCAGCCGAACAGCACCATGGCGAGTGCGCCCAGCATCTGGCCCCAGAGAATCTTTGTCCCGGTCATCGACCCCGCTCATGAATGCGAACGGGGCACAGATAGAAAGGAGGAAACCCCGCCGTGCAACGACAAAGAACGGCAATCGTAGAGGATCGAAGAAATAGAAACGGACGGCGGGTTGCGCCCTTCGTTCGAGGCCTCGGGCTCAGATCGCCTGGATCGGTCCCGGATATCGTGCGAGGTTGGCGTCCGCGGTGAGCAGCATGATCCCTTCCACCAACGCCTGCGCGATCAGCATGCGGTCGAACGGGTCCTTGTGCAGCGGCGGCAGGACGTCGAGGGCGACGGCGTGCGCACTGGTGACGGGAAGCTCGGCATACCCGTTATCGAGCAGGCCACGCCGCAGGAGCCGCGCGTCCGCACGGAAATCCTCCCGTCCCAGTTGCTGCTTGATGGCCACCTCCCAGAGACTGGCGGCGCTGAACACCAATTCGTTCGCTTCATCCTCAAGCAGCGCCCGCGCGGTACGCGGTAGCCGGCGCGGGGCGCCCGCTGCCCAGAGCAGCACATGGGTATCGAGCAGCAGTTTCATGCCGGCGCGCTCAGCCGGCCTCTGCACCGAACAGGCGCGCGATCTCCTCGGCGCCCATAGTATCGAAATCCTCCGGAACGGTGATCTGGCCCTTGAGGAAGCCAAGGCGGCGCGGGTGCGCCGGGGTCTCAAGCGCCGTGAGCTTCACCAGTGGCTTGCCAGCCTTGGCGATGATCACCTGCTCCCCTTGCGCCGCCTGCTCGATCAGGCGGGACAGATGGGTCTTAGCGTCGTGGATGTTGACGGTGGACATGGGTTGCCTCAGACGGACTTAGTCTAGTTAATCTAGTCCAAGCATTAAGCCCGTGCAACCTGGTGGTAAAACTCTGACGCTTGGCACCGGAAGTGAGCGGTCGGAGGCGACCCAACACGGACACCCACGACCTCGACCGGCTGCCCCGGAGGCGAACACGGGGCTATGTGGGCTTCTGTCCACCTCACGAGAGTTGGAAAGACCGTGGATACCGGCTATCAAACGCCACAACCACCTGATTGATGTGGCTGAAGCCCACCGTATGCGTGCTACCACCAAGGGAAGTTCCTCCGTCGTGAAATCCCGGCCTAACAAGCGCACGAGACATCGATCCGGAGCACCCGCCCAACCGGACACAATTGACGAAGCACTCGGCCGCTACTGGAAGTCACCTGCAAAACGGGGGCCGGGGCACGGCGTCGCTATACCCGATTACTACAGCTTTCAGACCTGGTTTTTTGAGATTTTTGACAGACTGCGGCAGTCCCCGCCGGTCCCAATCCATCTTACAGCGACCGTGCCCGCGCTCGTGGCACTACTTGAACAGCTTGTTTCCGCAATCGACCGTGCTGGGCTTCAAGTCACCGAAACCGGATTGCACCCAATCAAGGAGCGCTTCGCGACTTCAAGTAGGGGTATCGAAGCTGTCAAGGCGTTCAACAAAGCGAAGCTTCTCCTGTCGTTGGTCGACGCGTTTTCAGATCGAGGACTTGACCTGCTCCGTTACCTGACCAGCAAACTGCCCGTTTTTCCAATTGCTGTCGGGATCACAGAAGCATCGAGTCCCTTCGAGCATCGTGCAGGATTTTTTAGTGCGATTTCAAACCGAGACGCGAAGCAGGCCTTCAAGATGCTTGGACGGCTCAAAATAGGCGATCACGACCCTGGCGAGCTTGACTACCTCGAGGCTCTGGCCGAGTTCCACTCGGGAGATCTCGATGCAGCAATCGCACGCGCAAGAAAAGTTCCAGTTGATGCGATTGACTTTCGCCGTGCTCGACTTCTCATCATCGAGGCGCATGCGCTTAAGGGAGATGTTGTCGCCTTCGAGCGCGAACTTTCATCCATGTCACCCGAGTTTTTTCCCCTTTTTTTTCTACCTTATGTCTGGCAGACTGCATTAAGAAATAGCGATGACCCGGAAGCAACCATCAACAAGGCCCTCCGGGCGGCCAAGTCGTGGAGACAAGTCAGCGTGACAGTCTCCGGTGTCTATCATGCGTGGAATCGGCAGAGCTGTGACTTGGCGTTGCAGCTGGTGGAACATCGCTGCGATCAACGCCTTCGCGCGGCTGCCATCGAACAAGCCATCGAACGGGATCATGACACGTCGACTGATACGCCTCTTGCGGTGCGCCAAGTTGCTGCGGCGGTCCTTCTGGACGAGGAGTTGCACTCCGCGGTTACACGCTTCGATGCGGAGCGTGCGAGCAGGGAGATCGTCAAGCGCCTCATCAATCATGACACACCGAACGCCGAAGACTTTATTCAGGCTCTCCGGACCCAGTGGCGGATTGGCAGCCGCACAGATTTTGTCGACAATGTCCTGCAGTCCCTAGATGCGCTGCTTGGCAGCTGCGGCCCGGACGGTATGCAGATCGTAAGCTTGGCTTATCGTGAAGCTCTTATCATTCAGCACAAGAACGCGGTCGAAACTCTGGAAATTCGTCTGCCGGAGTTGGCGAGCGAAACCGAAAAACCCATCGTCGATATCCTCGAACGTCAAGCATCTCCCATGGGCCGGCTTGCGTTGCAGGCAGCCTGCCACGACTTGCGGGCCATAGAGCGGGATGGAAACGCGTGGAGGGACGCAGGCATGGTGTCGCTTGGGTTCTTCCGAGTGCTCGAATTAGAACTTAATCATCGAGTCATTTTGCCGTTGCTCAATAGTCATGCGGTGGAAGACGCTCTGGTCGAAGTCGCGAAACTGCGAACAGTTGAGCCGTCGATAGCAGTAAAAAGAGCGATCAATTTCTGGGAGCGCGTTGTTGGCGAAAAAAGGGGCATGGAACTTGGCAATGCTGAAATCTTTCTAGACAAGATCCGTACGGCTTCAGGTTGTGACGCTGTCATAAAGAGCACCTTCCGTACCGCCTTGGCGTCCTTGCTGTCGAATGATGGCGTGATCGCGTTCAACGACGGCGAGCTCAGTCGCCTCGTGAACCAGGATGCCCGTGAGCGCTTTCGTAACCCGCCGGCGCACACGCGCTATGTCGGTCTGCCGCGGGCGCAGGAGGCAAAGGTGTATGTCGAAAATGCATTGCTGAAGTTGTTTTCCTGGACAGTGGGTGCGGCCTCGTCGAGTCCGACAATTCACTGATCCTGTCTCTTGATCTTTGACGGCTCAGCTAATCGCGCGATCGATCGACCTTGTTGGTTTTGTGCTTCGTGAGCATCTTGTTCCGTAGTCCGGTCTGTCCAGAGTTTGTCGACGACCGGACGTTCGGCTTCCCATCCGTTGCGGTAGTCCGAACCCGGTACGAAGCGTCAGATTTTCATCACCAGGTTCCTCCGGCGCGGCCTGGAGATCCTGCGCCTCAGCTGGGCATCAGACGCTGAGCCCTCGATCCCGGCCGACCTGCCAGGAAATCCCGCCGTCGGTGACGAGCGCGACGACCTCGCGGCCAACGCTGCGCTCGATCACCGGCCGCCAGGGGACCAGGGTGAATTCCTGGGCGTTCTCGACCAGGGCGTAGCGGCCGGAGGCGAGCGGGATAGCCTCGCGGTAGGTGCCGCGGATCGTCTCGCCGGGCGCCGCCATCCGGAACGACACGGCGCGCGTAGCAGCCAGGCCGGCCCCAACTCGCCCGAGTTCGCGGCGCTCCAGCGTCGCGAGCAGGTCCCGACGATAGCGTACCCGCCCGTCCGCGTCCCGGCGCGCATCGCCGTGGGTGAGGTGATGCCGGCGGCGGTGTTCCAGAGCGGATTCGACCTCCAACCCGAAGCCGCTTTGCGCGACCGGCATCGGATCGCGGGCGAGAAGTTGGTGATCGAGCCAGGTCGCCCCGTCGCCACGGATCTGGGCCTCCAGGTCGAGCACGGACAGCGCGCGCAGGCTGGGCGTCTGGCTCCGGCCCGTGTCGTGGCGAGCAGCCCGCTGCTCGAGATCCGCCGGGATGCGCCAATGGTCAGCGTCGAGCCGCTGGACCACGCCAGCGCGGCGCAGCGCCTCCAGGCGGCGGACATGCGCGTCGACATAGGCGGCCGGATCGGCGATGCCGGGATCGGCGCGCGCGAGTTCGCGGCGCTCCAGCGTCGTGAGCAGGTCCCGGCGATAGCGCACGCCCCCGTCCGCGTCCCGGCGCGCATCGCCGTGGGCGAGGTGATGCTGGCGGCGGTGCTCCAGAGCAGCTTCGACCTCCAAT
>DAHWJK010000018.1:0-1935 GCA_027344185.1 Thiobacillus sp. | reverse complement strand
GAACTACCAGCGCGCCGACGGCGGGATCGACGTGCCGAAGGCGCTGCAGCCGTACCTGGGCGGGTTGCAGCAACTCGCGCCGCAGGCAGCCTGAGCGCACGCGCAGCGCGCGGCGCGGAGCCCGCGCTCTTCCAAGCAGGCTCCGGCGCTGCTACACTTGCTGGTTTTCGTGCGCGGGCGCCCAAAGCCCTTGTGCGACGCCCTTGTGCGACACCCTTGTGGCGACACCCCGGAAAGGTGGCAGAGTGGTCGAATGCGCCGGACTCGAAATCCGGTATACGGTAACTCCGTATCGTGGGTTCGAATCCCACCCTTTCCGCCAGAAAACAGCCCAAGTCATTGAAAAGCTTGGGCTTTTTCTTTTTGTGTTCTGCTTGTCATCAACTTTGTCATCAATGTTGATCGGCCTCGGAAATGGTTTTTCGTTGCTTGCTGTTCCTCACGTACCCGCCCAGCGCGGGGTCTCGTGAGGCACACGCCGATGGACAAAACCGCCACACTTCCCTACCCGGAGATCCTTCTCTCCAGCACGCAGGTTCAGCAGATGCTCAGCTTGAGTCGCACCAGCATCTGGCGCTTGACGCGCCATGGGGTACTCCTGCCGGTGCACATCGGCACGGCTCTGCGCTTTCGGCGCTCCGAAGTGCTCGCCTTGATGCAGGCCGGCACTAGTCCGCGCACTACACAAAAAGGTCCGCCGGAGCGGGCTTAGAGGAAGGGAGGGCCGCGCTCTGGAGGTCGATGAGGGGACGGCCAAGATTTTCATGAGGTCGTGGCGCGTTGGAGGGCACGCTCAACGGTGCGCTGGGCATAGTCCATGGCCTGACGCCCCCTCCTGCGCTCGGTGTCGGGCGAGTGCACGCCGATGCCTCGATGACGCCTGTCCCAACTCCCCGGCGAGCCTTGCCGCACTCGTGCTGCGCACGGCCGGCCGCTGATCGCGTCATATGGAGCTGGTTTTGCCGTCGCTGCGGCGATCATTTGCTGGAAAACGGCCCAGCGATCATCGGTCGCTGACGCTTCAGATTCGACATACCCTTGGCTAACAGCATGATCGTTGCGTTCGGACTAGGCCCGCAGCCGTAACGCGATGCGCCCTTCTCCGAAAATAGAGTGAACAGGCCGCCGAGTTGATCGTTCGGCGAGGCGGCGGGTTCACCGCCGCGGTGGATGAGTCGCGTCGGCGGTGCCGGCGCCGGTCCTCGGTGGAAGAGTGCCCGCAGCCTTGCCTGCCTGCGGGTTTTCGCTTGCGGCAGGCAGTCGCTCCGTCAACTGATCAAGTCGCTCCCGAGCTCTTTCCGCCCGGGCGTTCGCGCGCTCGACTTCCACCTTCATGTCGGCCAAGCGGGCCTCGAGATCCTTCTGCCGTGCGGCCAGCACAGCCACGCGCTGCTCAGCCTCGACACGCCCAAGGCGCTCATGTTCCAGCTTTTCTCGAACGGCGCTGAGGTCGGATTGGAGTTGCCCGAGGGATTCCAGGCGCACAACCACTCGAGCCAGTTCCGTTCGCGCAGCTTCGGCGGCCTGACGTTCGCGCGCTGCATCGGCCTTCGCAGCGGTCAACTCTAGGTCGAGCTGTTTTGCCCGCCCCTCGGCGGCGGCTCGCTGACTCTCGAGCGCTGCTATCTCTGCAGCGCTCTCCTCGAGGGCGTTGGCCTGGCGTTCGCTCTCTGCGGCGAGATCTGCGGCAATTTGCAGTTGCTCAGCCAGCTCGGCATCGAGCGGCGCGCGGGCCGCGGCGACCTCGGTCGCGATGAAGTCCATCAGGGACCGTTGCAGCGCGGGGGGCAGGATGGGCTGCGCCAACGATGGGCGGCCACGGGCTTCGCGCCAGCGCTGCATGTGTCCGTTGATCGTCGACATGCTGCCGCGTCCAAGCCGCGCGCACACCTCGCGCAGTGTCGGCCGGATGCCTTCGGCTTGCAGAGCATCAGC
>DAHWJK010000003.1:0-11493 GCA_027344185.1 Thiobacillus sp. | reverse complement strand
TTCCTCGCCTCGCGGCGTCCGGCCGTTAGCCGGCATCCTGCTCTGTGGAGCCCGGACTTTCCTCTCCCGCTTGCGCGGCAGCGGTTGTCTGACCGGCTTTCCCGCTGGCGATTATACGCCCCGACTTGACTCGGGCGGGCGATCTGCTAACTACAAGTAACCGGGCCGGTATGACCCCAAATCAGGAGACTCATCATGAGAAGACGTTTGTATTTCATGGTGCCGGACACGCATAGCGCCCGCCGAATTCGCGACGAACTGCTGCTTGCCCGCATCGAAGACAGCCACATCCACGTCATGGCCAAAGACGGCATGCCGCTCGAGGGATTGCACGAAGCGTCCATCCTGCAGAAAACCGACTTCGTCCACGGCGCCGAAACCGGACTCGCGGTCGGCGGCGGGCTCGGCATCATCGCCGGGCTGGTCGCGGTGTTTTTCCCGCCCGCCGGCGTCGACCTCCAACTCGTCACCATCCTGCTCACCGCGCTGATCGGTGCCGCATTCGGTGCCTGGGCCGCCAGCATGGTGGCCAGCTCGATTCCGAATTCGCGGCTGAAGACGTTCGAATCGGCCATCGCGGCCGGCCAAGTGCTGATGATGGCGGATGTGCCCGCGGGCCGGGTGGAGGAAATCAAGAAGCTGATCGCCGCGCAGCATCCCGAAGCGATGAACTCCGGCATCGAGCCGACGATTCCGGCCTTCCCCTGAGCAGAGCCGCGCACCGCACCGAATCCTGAAACGTCCCCACTCAACCGGGCCTGCGTGCCCGGTTTTTTTATGCGACGACGCGCCAGCGTATCGTCTCGCCGGCGCGCAACGGCACCAGTGTCGTGTCTGCCAGGCTGATCTGCTGCGGTG
Organism: Thiobacillus sp.; assembly: GCA_027344185.1. Lineage (GTDB taxonomy): Bacteria > Pseudomonadota > Gammaproteobacteria > Burkholderiales > Thiobacillaceae > Thiobacillus. Next base: position 10,635 of record DAHWJK010000003.1, on the reverse strand, counting down.
CGGTCCAGCTTTCGCGCCGCAGCGTGATGCGCCCGGTATGCCGCGGCAGGCCATAGAAATCCGCGCCATGAAAACTGGCGAAGGCTTCAAGCTTATCGAGCGCGCCGGCATCTTCGAATACCTCGGCGTACAACTCGATCGCGGCGTGCGCGGAATAGATGCCGGCGCAGCCACACGCGGATTCCTTGGCGCCGATCGCATGCGGCGCGGAATCGGTGCCTAAAAAAAACTTGGGGTTGCCGGAAATCGCAGCCGCCACCAGCGTCTGGCGATGCTGCTCGCGCTTCAAGACCGGCAGGCAGTACAGATGCGGGCGGATGCCGCCGCGGAACATCGCGTTGCGGTTGTACAGCAGATGGTGCACGGTGATCGTCGCGGCAACGTTGGCCGGCGCCGCCGCGACGAACTCGGCGGCCTGGCGCGTGGTGATGTGTTCGAGCACGATTTTCAACTTGGGAAAATCGCGCAGCAATCTGACCAGATGGCGTTCGATGAACACGGCCTCGCGGTCGAACACGTCGACGTCGGCATCGACCACTTCGCCGTGCAGCAACAGCGGCATGCCGACCTCTTCCATCGCCGCGATCGCCTTGCAGGCACGGGCCAGGTCGGTGACGCCGGAGTCTGAATTCGTAGTTGCGCCGGCCGGGTAATACTTCACCGCATGCACGAAGCCGCATTCGCGCGCACGGCGGATTTCCTCCGGCATCGTGTTGTCGGTCAGATAGAGCGTCATCAGCGGCTCGAACGCCGTGCCGGCTGCGGCGGCGAGCAGGCGTTCGCGATAGGCAGCTGCATCGTCCACGTTCACCACCGGCGGCTTCAGGTTGGGCATCGCAATCGCGCGGCCGAACACGCGCGCGGTGTCGGGCAGCACGCTCTGCATCGCGGCGCCGTCGCGGAAGTGGATGTGCCAGTCGTCGGGGCGGGTGATCGTGAGGGTATCGGTCATGCGTCTTCTTGATCCTGGGGCTTGAGTGCCAGGCTCATTTTATAGAGTTCGGTCTTGCTGCGCCCGGTGATCTTCGACGCCAGTCGGGCCGCCAGCGTCGGCGGCAAGTCGCCCAGCAGAATGTCGAGCACGCGCATCGCCTCCGCGTCGACCACCGCGGCGGCCGCGGCCGGCGGATGCACGATGACGACGAATTCGCCGCGCACGTGGTTAGGGTCGGACGCAAGCCAGGCCGCGGCCTCGGCGAGCGGCAGCGTGACGATGCTCTCGAAGCGCTTGGTCAGTTCGCGCGCCAGGGTCACCCGCCGCGCGTTGTCGAGTACCGCCGCCATGTCGGCCAGCGTCTCCTCGATGCGGTGCGGTGCTTCGTAAAACACCAGCGCTGCCGGCAGGACCGCCAGCGTCTGCAGCTGGGCGCGGCGCGCGCCGGACTTGGGCGGCAGAAACCCCTGAAACAGCCATTGCCCGGATTCCACGCCCGCAGCCGACAGCGCCGCGATCGCCGCGGAAGCGCCGGGAATCGGCACCACGCCCAGTCCTGCGGCCGACACCGCCGCCACCAGCCGCGCGCCGGGGTCGGACACCGCCGGCGTGCCGGCATCCGACACGTAGGCCACGGCTTCGCCGGCGGCGATCCATGCGACCACCTTGGCGGCGGCTTCGCGCTCGTTGTGCTCGCGGATCGACACCATCGGTTTGGACAGGTTGAAATGCGCCAGCAGCTGACCGGATACACGGGTATCTTCGGCTGCCACGCGGTCCACGCATTTGAGCGTGTCGAGCGCGCGCAGCGTGATGTCGCCAAGGTTGCCGATCGGCGTTGCGACGACGTAGAGCGCGGGCGGCAGGCGGGTATGATGCGGACTTTCACTCATCCCGGCATTGTCGCAGATGTTGAAATCAGTCGTCGGGCAGGCTGCCGAAGCGCATGCAGAAGCCTTCCTGAAAACGCAGGGCCTCACGCTGGTGGCACGCAACTGGCGGTGCCGCTTCGGCGAGATCGATCTCGTCATGCAGGACGGCGCCGCGCTGGTGTTCGTCGAGGTCCGGCTGCGCAGTCGCAGCGACTTCGGCGGCGCCGCCGCCAGCGTGACGCCGGCCAAGCAAAAGAAGCTGCTCGCCGCCGCGCGGCAGTATCTATCCGCGTTGAAAACGCTGCCCCCCTGCCGTTTCGACGTGGTCGCGCTTGGCAGCGATGCCGCGCCACAGTGGATCAGGAACGCCTTTGGCGATGTGGGATAATCGGGTCCAACCATGCCGCTACACGACAGAATCCTCGGCCACTTCAAGGCATCGGCGCAGGCCAAGCTGGCCGCCGCCGACGCGCTGGCGCCGCATATCGAACAGGCCGCCCGTCTGATGGTGCATAGCCTCGCCGAAGGCGGCAAGATTCTCGCCTGCGGCAACGGCGGCTCGGCCGCCGACGCGCAGCGCTTTGCCGCCAAGATGGTCAATCGCTTTGAACAGGAGCGCCCCGGCCTCGCGGCGCTCGCCCTCACGTCCGACCCGTCCACGCTGACCTCGATCGCCAATGACTACGCCTACGAGCAGGTGTTCGCGCGGCAGGTCAAAGTACTCGGGCACGCCGGCGACCTGCTGCTGGCGATTTCCACCAGCGGCAACTCGCCCAGCGTGTTGCGGGCAGTGGCCGCCGCCCACGCGCGCGGCATGCCGGTGATCGCACTCACCGGGCGCAGCGGCGGCGGGCTGGCGGAACAAATGCAGGAGGGCGACGTCCTTCTCTGCGTGCCCGCCGAATCCACGGCGCGCATCCAGGAAATTCACCTGCTGGTCATCCATTGCCTGTGCGATGCGGTGGACAGCGTCTTACTAGGAGTCGAAGAATGAACAAACTGACCCAAATCGCGCTGGTGGGAGTGGCGCTTTCGCAATTGCACGGATGCGCCGCGGTCGTCGTGGGGGGCGCGGCCACCGGGGCTGCGGTCGCCACCGACCGGCGTACCGCCGGCGTCTTTGTCGGCGACCAGGAAATCGAACTGCGCGCGATGAAGCGCCTGAGCGAAACCTTCCCCAACAAAACCACCAACATCGCGGTCACCAGCTTCAACCGCCAGGTGCTGCTCACCGGGCATGTGCCGGACGAGGCCGCGCGTGCGCGCGCCACCGAGACGGTCAAGGGCGTGCCCGACGTGCGCACGGTGTTCAACGAGCTCAGCATCGGTGGCGCCACCTCGCTGAGCTCGAGCGCCAACGACACGGCGATCACCGCCAACGTCAAGACCCGTCTGCTGCGCGACGAGCGCGTGCCCGGCACCAATATCAAGCTCAAGACCGAAGCCGGGGTGGTCTACCTGATGGGCCTCGTGACGCAGGCCGAGGCCGGGGTCGCCACCGAGATCGCGCGCACCTCCTCGGGCGTGACCAAGGTGGTCACCCTGTTCGAAATCATCAACTGATGCCGCGGCCCGCGTGCACACGCATCGAATCCTGATCGGCCGTCCATGATCTATCGCGACCTGCGCGATTTCATCGCGCAACTCGAAACCATGGGCGAGCTGAAACGCATCGCCGTCGAAGTCGACCCCAAACTGGAAATGACCGAAATCGCCGACCGCGTGTTGCGCGCCGGCGGCCCGGCACTTCTGTTCGAAAACCCGAAGGGCCATTCCATGCCGGTGCTGGCGAACCTGTTCGGTACGGTCAGGCGCGTCGCGCTGGGCATGGGCGAAGACGATCCGTCGCGGCTGCGCGAAGTCGGCAAGCTGCTCGCCTACCTGAAGGAACCCGAACCGCCGAAAGGCCTGCGCGACGCCTGGGACAAGTGGCCGGTGTTGAAACAGGTCCTGAACATGGCGCCGAAGGAAGTCAAAAGTGCGCCGTGCCAGGAAATCGTCTGGGAAGGCGCCGACGTGGATTTGTCGCGCCTGCCGGTCCAGCACTGCTGGCCGGGCGACGTCGCCCCGCTGATCACCTGGGGACTGACCGTCACCAAGGGGCCGTACAAGAAACGGCAGAACCTCGGCATCTACCGTCAGCAGGTGATCGCGCCCAACAAACTCATCATGCGCTGGCTGGCGCATCGCGGCGGCGCGCTGGATTTTCGCGAGCACACCTTGGCGCATCCGGGTACGCCGTTCCCGGTCGCGGTGGCGCTCGGCGCCGACCCGGCGACCATCCTCGGCGCCGTCACCCCGGTGCCGGATTCGCTGTCCGAATACCAGTTCGCCGGCCTGTTGCGCGGTGCCAAGACCGAGGTGGTGAAATGCCTCGGCAACGAGCTGCAGGTGCCGGCATCAAGTGAGATCGTGCTCGAAGGCGTGATCCACCCCGGCGAGACTGCGCTCGAGGGCCCGTACGGCGACCATACCGGCTACTACAACGAGCAGGAAACCTTCCCCGTCTTCAGCGTCGAGCGCATCACGATGCGGCGCGACCCGATCTACCACAGCACCTACACCGGCAAGCCGCCGGACGAGCCGGCGATCCTCGGCGTGGCGCTGAACGAGGTGTTCGTGCCGCTGTTGCAGAAACAGTTTCCCGAGATCACCGATTTCTACCTGCCGCCGGAAGGCTGTTCCTACCGCATGGCGGTGGTCAGCATGAAGAAGGCTTACCCCGGCCACGCCAAGCGCGTCATGTTCGGGGTGTGGAGCTTCCTGCGCCAGTTCATGTACACCAAGTTCATTCTCGTCACCGACGACGACGTCGACGTGCGCGACTGGAAGGACGTGATCTGGGCGCTCACCACGCGCGTCGACCCGGCACGCGACACGCTGCTGGTGGACAACACGCCGATCGACTACCTAGACTTCGCCAGCCCGGTGTCGGGCCTGGGCAGCAAAATGGGCATCGACGCCACCCATAAATGGCCGGGCGAGACGGCGCGCGAATGGGGCACGCCGATCGCGATGAATGCCGCAGTGAAAACGCGCATCGACACGCTCTGGAAGGACCTGGGCCTATAGTCGTGGCGACCACGGATATTTTCCTGGCGCGCCAGCCCATCCTCGACCGCGAGCAGCGCATCGTCGCCTACGAGCTGCTGTTCCGTACCGGCAACACCGCCGGGGTGACCATCACCGATGACCTGCATGCAACCGCCAGCGTCATTCACCACGCATTCAGCGAAATGGGCGCCCACGCCGTGCTCGGCGCCCTGCAGGGTTACATCAACGTAAGCGCCGACATGCTGCAGTCCGAGTGGGTGGAACTGCTGCCCCGCGCGCAGGTGGTGCTGGAGTTGCTGGAAAGCATCGAGCTGACGGACGCCGTGGTCGCGCGCTGCGACACGCTCAGGCAGCAGGGCTTCTCGCTGGCGCTGGACGACTTTGTCTACGACGAGCGCTATCTTCCCTTGCTCGACCGAGTCGACATCGTCAAGGTGGATGTGCTGCTGCACGACCGCGATGCCTTGCGCACCACCGTGGACCGGCTCCGGCAGTGGCCGGTGAAGCTGCTGGCCGAAAAAGTCGACAGCGCAGAGCAGGCCGCCTTTTGTCATTCGCTCGGCTTCGACCTCTTTCAGGGCTACTACTTTGCGCGTCCGCTGGTGCTCTCCGCCAAACGGGCCGATCCCAGCCAACTCGCGCTGGCGCAGCTTCTCGGGTTGCTGCTGAACGACGCGGAGACGGCGCAGATCGAACAGATTTTCAAACGGCACCCCAATCTCACGTATAACCTGATGCGGCTGGTGAATTCGGTGGCCAGCGGCACCCGCCGCAGCATCGCCTCGGTGTCACAGGCGATCGTGGTCCTGGGTCGCAGGCAATTGCAGCGCTGGCTGCAGCTGCTGCTGTTCACCCTGCAGGCCGGCTCGGCCTATCCCAGTCCGCTGCTGTTGCTGGCCGCCACGCGCGGCAAGCTGATGGAACTGCTGGCCGCCCGCCAGAAGCGCACCGTCGATTTCTGCGACGAGGCGTTCATGGCGGGCATCCTGTCCCTGATCGACACGCTGATCGACAAGCCGCTGCCCGAGATCGTGACCGAACTTCATGTGGGCGATCGCATCGCGGCGGCCCTGCTGCGCCGGGAGGGCGAACTGGGCACGCTGTTGCAACTGGTCGAAAGCGTCGAGCACGCCGACCTCGATCGCACGCTGACCCTGCTGGCGGCTGCCGGCAACCTGTCGCCCGCCGACCTGACCGAAGCCGAGATCGAGGCCATGGGCTGGGCCAACCAGATTGCCGAGGCCACGACGGAATCCATCCCGGTTTGAGGGGCGATGCCGCCCTGCGAGGCCCCCTTGAGGATCGACCTGCAGCCCGAATAACCCTACTGCCGCATCGTGTAAAGTCTGCGGCGCTTGCACTATCATTCGCAGCGTGGTGCACCCCGTGTTCAGCTTTCAGGAGAATACCCATGAATAAATCGATGTTGACAGGTGTAATCGCAGGCGCCATCGCTGTCACCGCCATTGGCGGTGTGGCCGGCTACAAGGCACTCAATCCGGAGCCGGAATTTGCCGACGTGCTGGCCGTTAAGCCAGTGACCGAAACCACAAAAACACCCAGGGAAATCTGCGAGGATGTGGTCGTCAACGAGCAGGCGCCGGTCAAGGACCCCAACCGCATCGCCGGCACCGCCGTCGGCGCGGTGGCGGGCGGACTGCTCGGCAACCAGATCGGGGGCGGCAGCGGCAAAACGATCGCCACCGTCGCCGGCGCGGCGGCCGGCGGCTATGCCGGCAACCAGGTGCAGAAGAACATGCAGCAGAAAAACGTGGTCAGCCGGACCGAACGGCGCTGCCGCACCGTGCAGGAATCGAGCAGCCGCACCGTCGGCTACGACGTGCGCTATCGTCTGGGCGAGGAAGAAGGCCAGGTGCGGATGGACCACGAGCCCGGCCCGCGCATCCCGGTCAAGGACGGCAAGCTGCAGCTGGACGCGCCCGCGTCCTGATCCGACGGCGCGGCGCTCAGCCGCGTTGCCACAGCCAGCCAGGCACCTTATCGCGGTGCCTGGTCGTCGCCGCACTGGCGGCAGCCAAAAATGCTGAAATAGCGCAGATACAGCCACAGCGCGACCGGCAACAATGCCAGCCGCACCCATTCTCCGAGCGTGTCCGGCCACTGCCGCGCCTCCCACGCCTCCACCGCCACCGGCACCGCCTGGAACAGCGCCAGCAACACCAGGAACAGCGCCATCACGCGGCAGCCCGGATTCATCGCGCCCCGTTTCCGGCCTGCGCGGGCGGCATCCAATACACCCATTCCAGCAGCGCGCGCTGCGCCGCCTCGCTGCGCGTCGCATTGGCGTGGTAGATCAGCAGGACTAGGCTCACGCGCTGACCCTGCGCGGTATACACATAGCCCGCCAGCGCGCTGGCGTCGCGCAGGGTGCCGGTCTTGAGATGCGCGCTGCCGCCGACCGCGCTGCCGTTGAAGCGGCGCTTCAGCGTGCCGTCGAGGGCGGCGATGGGCAAGGCCGACTCGAACTCCGAGAACAGCGGGCTGCGATAGGCGGCGTGCAGCAGGCGGGTGAGCGTGTCCGCACTGATGCGCTCGATGCGCGACAGTCCGGCGCCGTTTTCCAGCACCAGCTTGTGCGTGGGCACATCGCGCTGTTCCAGTAGTTCGCGCACCGCCGCCGCGCTCTTCTCCAGCGTCGCCGGTGCGCCGTGGCGTTCTGCGCCCAGCGTCAGGAACAGGTTGCGCGTCATCAGGTTGTTGGAATGCTTGTTCAGGCGATTGAGCACCTGCGACACCGGCTCCGACGCGAATTGCAGCAGCGGTTCGGACGCCGGCGCCGCCCCCGCAACCGTCGGGCCGGCCAGCGTGCCGCCGGATGCCGTCCACAGGTCGCGAAAAATGAAATCGAACGTCGCCGCCGGCGCGAACAGGCTGAGCGGCCACGCCTGCTCGCCGCAGCCGCGCGGATAGACGCCGCTGACCACCAGTTCGTTGCGCGCGTCATCTAAAAACGCTGGCGCCAGCGCGCTGCGCCAGCCGTTGCAGGCGCCGTCGGTCAGCACCAGGCGCGAGGTGAAGGTCACGCCCGGCAGCGCAATGTCCGGGGCGATCCGCACCCGGTCCGTCTCCGGTTTCAGCCGCAGCGTGATCGCGTTGAAATTCGCCACCAGCGCGCCGGGTGGGGCGTTGTAGGGCGCCAGCGGGGTGTCGTCGAACGCGTCCGGATCGAACGCAGGCAGGTTGAAATGACCGGTGTCGAGCACCAGGTTGCCGCGGATGTGGCGCACGCCGCGCGCACGCAACTCGCGCTGCAGCAGCCAGATGCGCTCCAGCGTCAGCGTGGGGTCGCCATGGCCCCGGATGACGAGATTGCCCTGCAGCACACCGTCTGCGATGGGGCCGTCCGCCCATACGTCGGTGGTCCAGGTGTAGCCCGGTCCGAGCCGGTGCAGGGCGGCGAAGCTTGTCACCAGCTTCATCACCGACGCCGGATTCAACGCGGCGCCGGCGTTGTGGCTGAGCAGCGGCCGGTCCGCATCGAGCGGCTGCACCTGAACCGCCACATGGGTGAGCGGAATCCCGGCCTGCTTCAGCGCAGCGGTAAAGGCATCGGGGAGCGCCGCCGCCTGCGCGCAGATGCCCAGGCCCGCGAGCAGCAGGCCGGCAAAAAATCGGGGAGGGACATGGACTGACGGCATCGCCCCATTATGCCGAATTCACGGCACCGGTTCAGAGCGATTGGCGGATCGCCAGCACAGCCTGGTTGCGCAAGGACTTCAGCAGCGACAGTTCCTTCTCGGGAATCGTGATGTCGCCGGGGCCGGGCCGGTCGGCATAGATCAGGCCGATCGGCTTGCCCTTGACGACGACGGGGAACAACACGAAAGTGCGGGCCGGAACGTTTTTCCGGTACCACGCCGGGATGCGCGCGGCGATCTTGGGGTCGTCGATATCGTTAATCAGGATGTCGGCATTGTTCTGCAAGGCCACCAGAAAGACATCCGGCTGCGCCGCCAGCGAAAAATCGAACGCCTTGACGAGCGCCTGGGCCTGGTCGCCGAAGCCGAACTTGCCGACCATGCTGTTGTGGCGCCCATCCTTGATGCACAGCACCACATGCGCGAAACCCATGCCGCTGAACATGGCTTCGAGAATCATGCGCAGGATGTCGTTCAGCGAAACCGCATCGTCGATCAACGAATTGCTGACGTCCTGCAGGCCCGAAGCCAGCATCGCCTGGATCGATTCGCTGGTGCGCGGCACGCTGCTGTCGGGCACGTCCACCTCGCCGCTGGGTGCGGGTGCATGCAGCACGCTGCCCTCCAGCGCGGCACGCGCGTCCTCGGGCGGCGCCGCTTCGGGCGTGTCCGGTTCGGCCTTGTCGGGCTCGGGCGTGTTCGCCGGCAACGCGGCCATGCCGGCCCATTTCGACGCCTGCTTGGCAAAATCGCTGCGGCCGAGGCTCACGTTCACCACCAGGGCAAACTGGGCGATATCCTGCATCGAGCGTTCCATCAGCCCGGTCAGCTGCTCGACCGTGAGCGGCACGCTGTCGCCAAAACGCGCCGTCAGGCCGGCGAGCGCCTTGCCGCGATCCGCTTCCGGCGTTTTCAGCACCAGCTCGCACAGTTCATTGGAAAAACCGGCGAGCGCATGCAACCGTTCGGGGTCGCTGGTGCCCCGGCGAATCTTGCCGGCGGGCAAGGGTTTCATGGTTTGCACCAGCGTGGCGGGGAACCCCCAGCTGCGCGCCACGCCGATGCCCAGGTTCTCGAACGACACGCCCAGCACCTCGGTCGACGCGCGCGCATCGTTCATGTCCTCGTCCTCGATACGCGTCCGGATCGCCGCCATTTCCTCCGGGAAATAGAACATGGTCAGCATCCGCCCCAGGTTGTGCAGCATGGCGCCGATGAATGTCTCTTCCGCATCCTTCACCTGGGTATGGCCGGCCATCTCGCGCGCCAGCATGCCGGCATACAGCACCTTGATGAATTCTTCCTTCAGCTCCTGCGCGTGCGCCTTGTTGCCCAGATTCTCGAACAGGATCAGGCTCAACGCGATGGTACGCACGGCGTTGAACCCGAGGATCACCACCGCGCGCGAGACAGTGCTGATCGAACCGCCGCCGACCTGGCTGTAATACGCCACATTGGCCAGCCGCAGGAGCTTGCTGGTGAGCGCAACGTCGCGCAGGATGCTGTTGGAGAGTTCGTTGACGCCTTCCGTCTCGGACGACGCGATGCGGTTGATGGCGCCGATGGCTTCGGACAGGGCTGGGAAGTCGCTGTCGTTGCCCATGCGCCGCATCAGGACATCGAGCGGACTGGGTTTCGCGCCGGACGACAATGCCCGCGACGCGCCTTCTTCGTTACGCGTCATCGGGGAGTTTGTATCGGGTCGCGTTCATGGACAGCTATGGTAGCCTGCAGCCGGCATGCCGCGTCAACCCAGGTCATTCACGTACCAGTCCATCGCTTCGGCCAGGCCCTCGCCGATGCGATGCGTCGGCGCATAGCCCAGACGCGCCTGCGCCTTGGCAATATCGGCCAGCGAATGGCGCACGTCGCCGGCGCGGAAATCGCGGTAGACCGGCTTGAAGTCGGCCAGATGCGGAAACCTCGGCGCCAGCAATGAACGGATGATCTCGAACAGCTGATTGAGCGTGGTGCGGTCGCCGACCGCGACGTTGTAGACCTGGTTGGCCGCGTCCGGGTGCGGGCTGGTGGCGGCGAGCAGGTTGGCCTGGATGACGTTGTCGATGTAGCAGAAGTCGCGGCTGGTTTCGCCGTCGCCGTTGATGTAGACCGGCGC
>DAHWJK010000059.1:0-31672 GCA_027344185.1 Thiobacillus sp. | reverse complement strand
CTACGAGGTTCCCGACAAGCTGGTGGCCGAATTGGGCCGGGATGACTGGCCTGATGGATGGGATTGCCTTGAATACAGCGATGGGGTGCGTGCGGTCGGCGATGGCTTCGTGTCCGCCGGCAGGCACTTGGGGCTGCTCGTCCCGAGCGCCGTCGCGCGCGGCGAGTCCAATATCCTTGTGAACCCGGAACACGCGGATTTCGCAGCTATCGAGCTTGTTTCCAATGCTGCGCTGGAACTTGACCCGAGGCTGTTCGGGTAATCCGGCATGACGGGCGACGGGCGACTGCGGGCGTGGCGTGTTTGGTTTGTGCTGGCGGCGCTGGCTTGTGGTGCCGTCAATGCGCGGGGTGTTGATCGAGCGATCGCGGGTGAAGTGGTTGCGGTCGCCGATGGCGACACGCTGACGATTCTCGCGGCTCGCCAAGAGATCCGGGTTCGCTTGTCGGAAATCGACGCGCCGGAGCGCCGGCAGGCGTTCGGCACCGTCTCACGGCAGCACCTGGCGCAGCTGTGTTTTCGCAAGCAGGCGGTTGTGACGGCGGAATCGACGGACCGCTACGGGCGCGTTGTAGGGCGCGTCGCGTGCGCGGGCGTGGATGCGAACGCGGCGATGGTGCGCGCCGGCCTGGCGTGGGCTTACACGCGCTACATGCGCGATCCGCGCATTGCCATCTTGGAGCGGGAGGCGAGGGCGGCGCGGCGGGGCCTTTGGCGCGACCCGGCGCCGATCCCACCGTGGTCTTACAGGCGGGGAAGCTAAAACGAAACGGGCGGCCCTCTGGCCGCCCGTTCGCTTTTTGGCTACCCCTGTAGCGGGTGGGTGCGCGCGTGGCGCGTGGTGGGCCGCTGGTGGCGCCAGCGGCCAGATCGAAGCCTATCGCTCCACCTCTTCCGAAAGTTCGCGCTGAACCTCAATTTCAGCCCGGATCGCCGGCGGCCGGATCATGGCGCCCGACTGCAGGGCGCGGTGAATCCGATCCGCGGCGGCGCCGACCATTTCCGGCAGGTTGGCTTCCTGCGCGGCCTTGTCGGCGACGTGCTTCGCCACGAAAGCGTTGGTCAGCTCCGGGTACAGGGCGACGGCCGCCTTGTTATCGGCGGCGAACAGCTTGGCCAGCGTCTTTCCGTAGCGGCTGGCCAGCTCTTGGCTGGCCAGGCTGTGCTCGGGGAAGCGGTCATCGAAGTTCATCGAGGCATCCGGCGACTGGCGCAGCAGGTAGTGCGCTTGCTCGCGCATCCGCTGGCCGTTGTCCGGCAATTCCTCGCCGTTGCGCTCGTACTCTTCTGCGACTTCCTCCCATGCCGCGGCGACCCGGATCTTCTCCGCGCCGCTCAACTCGCCACGGATCTTCTCGAATTGCTCCGAAGCAGTCTGATTGGCGGGGCGGTCCACCACTTGGGCGTGCCGGTCATAAATCGTGATGCGATCGGCGGCGCCGTTGGCTTCGATGCGGCGCAATGCCTTGGCCACGTTGGCGGCTTCGCGCGCCAGGTAGCTATCGGCATTCGTCTTGCGGTCCATGCTCGGGAGCAGGGACCGCTGGAAGGTTTGCGCTGCCGCGACCTTGGGGTTCACGGCGATGGCTGCGACCTCGACCTGATAGCCGGCGCGCTTGGCGGCGGCGAGCAGGGCGAGCGGCATTTCCTCCGTTGTGGGGGCCGGCGTCACGACGACATTGACGCGCTCCTGCAGGGCGCGATCGACAAGCTCAAGCGTCAGCTCTTCCGACTTCACGTCGTCCAGGTTGAAGCCTTCGCCGGCAGCCATCGCATCCATCATGTGGCTGGAAACGACGACAGCGCCGCCATCCGGGCGGCGCTGGTCTTCGATTTCGCGGCTCACTTCGGACGTTGCCGTTCCGTGCTGGCCAAGGACGACCGTCAGGGTGGGGCGGGTGGCTTGATCGTTGTCGCGGTTGAGCGTGTAAAACGCGGCGTCGATAAGCTCGCGGCGGGCAGCATCCGTCAGCGTTTGCATACGCGAACCCCCTCTTCGGCGAGCATCTTCCGCGCGGTTTCATCGTCGCAACGCTGCGCGATGGCGTACCTGGCGCGAGCATCTTCCAGCTCGCTCTCCGCCAGCTCGATGTTGAACTGCGAAGTCTGCGGATTGGCGCGCAGGTCACGCAGCTTGCGGCGGATGGCGCCGATTTGTTCCAGCAAGCGCAGCTGCAGGGTTTCCCGCGCGATGCCGAAGGAGATGGGCGTGTCTTTGACGATTGCGTTCATGGGTAAATATTCCTCCGGGGTAGGTGTTCCATGCTTGGCCTTTCAAGCTGAACACCTTGGTTATCGTTCCTGATCCTCTGCCTGCGCCTGCTGCTTTTCCTGCTGGTGGTCACGCAGCTCCACGTCGGGGAGCGCCTTGCCCTTTTCCAGCCGGGTGGCGACAAGATCCTTGAATTGGTCGGTGAAATCGCGGGCGTCCGACTTGGACATGCCCGGCCGGGTCATGGCCTTGTCGAACGCAGCGACCAAGGCGAACGCCTTGGTCAGCTCCGGGTACTCGGCGGCGGCCTTCGCCTGGGCCTTGCCCGTGGTGGCCTGCTGGAACGCTTCGGCCATCTTCTGCGCGCGGGTCAGCTGCGGAGATTCCAGCTGCTTCCCGAGGTCGCCGGCGATCGCATTGCCGCGGCCGTTGAGCGCGCGATTCTGCGCCGCGACGGCTTGCTCTTCCGGGGAGGGCTTATAGCCGGTCACGTCCATGCCGCGGCTGGTGGCTTCCATCCACAGTGCGGCCTTGAATGCCTGCGTGCCAAACACCTTGAGCGGTGCCCACCCGCGCGAGGCCGCGGTATCCAGCATGGCGTCGATAACGTCCTTGCCCACGTCGTCCTTGGCGGCGCGCAGCTCGCGGCCGTTGTCGATGAAAGCGACCTCACCGTGGCGCTTGTCCACCAGCTCCTTGCCCCGGAGGGAATACTTGGCCAGCAGGCTCGGCGGGTACAGCGCGGGCTCTTGGAATTCGTTGGGCTCGCGGCGCTTGCGTGCGCCGGCCTGCACGTCCTCGACTTCGCCGCGGGCTCGCTCGGTCAATTCCCCGAGCCGTTCCTCGATCTTCTTGGCCACCTTGCCCGCGCCAATGCCGTTGAGCAGGGCATCGGCGACAAGCGCCTTGGCCGCTGCAGGGGCGGCAGCAGCCTTGTCCTTGGATGCCTGGCGGACAGCCATTGCAATGGTCAGATCCGCAGTCACTTCCTCCAAGAGCTTGCGTGCCGCCGGGCTATTGGCGGCGGTCTTTTCGAGGGTTTGGTACGCGGCGAACGCCGACTTGAGCGGCTTGTTGTCCTTGAGGCTTTCCATGAGCTTGGCCAGCCCGGCGGTGGCCTTCTCTGCGGCCTTCTCAGCGCCGCTTGCGGCCTTGGTTGCCTTGGCCGTCTCCGTCGCCGAATAGTTGGCCTTGATGGTGAAACGGGACTCTTCCAGCACCTTGCCGGCGCGCGTCAGTTCGTCGGTGAACGTGACGTGTTGACGGATGGTGCGGCCGAGCTGGCGCACCTGCGGGCGGTTAAGCCCGGTCAAAGGATTGCGAAGCGCCGCGGTGGGCGCCGTGGTTTCGTTTGCCATGATGGTTCTCCAATGCAGAATCGCCCGCAGCGTGGCGGGCGATTCAGTGACGGACAGGATTCACGCAACGCGACCTTGGTTAGTCGCGTTCCTGATCGTTGGTCTGCTCGACCAACTGATGCTGCGTGCGGATCTCCATCGTGGGCATGGGCTTACCCTGATGGATGGCGCGGGCGATCTTGTCGTTCACCCGATCCTGCAGATCCTGTTGATCCTTCGCGTCAGCGCCGGACTTCTTGATGGCGCTCATGGCGATGGCTTGGGCCGCGAACGCTTCCTTGAGTTCGGGATGCGCCTTGATGGCGGCGTCGCGCGCCTTGGCCGTGGTGGCATTGGCGAATGCCTGCACCACCGGATTCGCGCGGGCGGCTTCGCGGACCTGGCGGCGTTCGACGGCCTCCAAGTCCTTGGCCGATGCCTGATGGCCGGTCACGGGGATGCCGCGAACCGTCGCCTCGACAAAGACCATGCTCTTGAAGACCGGATTACGGCCGCGGACTTCGAGGCTTTCCCAGCCGCGTTCCTTGGCGGTTTCCACCATCGCGCGGACGGTGAAATCGCTCGCCTTGCCGTAAATGTGCATCCGGTCCTTGCGGTCCACGAACTCGATCTTGTCGGGGAACCGGGCGGAGCGGTACGAATTGCCGTCGCGGTGGAAATTGCCGGCGTAGCGCTCGGCGATGCCGTCCTGGCCCTTGGGCGAGGACTTGCCGTCCGTGCGGACGATTTCGTTGAGTTGCCGCGTGGCGGCATTGTTGCTGCTGGTAGCCATAAAAACGACCTCCGTGATCGTTGGACCTGGCGCGCACAAGCTGGCTTGCTCATACGCGGTCGCCGGGACTATCCCGGCACAACAAGCCTAGCAGGGGCTTGACAAATGCGCAATCACCCGATGGCGTCGCCGTCGTCGTCCTCGTCCCCGAAGATCGAGGCCAGCAGACTCGCCGCGTATTCGCGCTTTTCCTCCGGGCTCGCATCGACCGCCGGGCCGGCGGGGAGGGCTTCGCCGTTGATGCGGAAATCCTCCAAGGGCCGGGCCGCCAGCTCTTCGATGTCCGCGGCCGTGGGTTCGCGGAAGATCGGGCCGCCCTTTTTGGCCCAATTGCTCGCCTTCGGGGACTCGGCTGCAGGGAGCGGCAGCGGGGGCACGTCGATTTTCAGCTGGCCAGCTTGGCGCGCGGCGTCGTAGTCCTCGCGCACGGGCTTCTTCTTCTTGGCCAGGATCGGGCTCACCGCCTGCAGGCGGGAATAGAACTCGGGCCTCTCGAAATACGTGAGGCGCTTGATGCGGGCGGGGTAGATGCCGGGCGCGAAGACAATCACCTCATCCTGCGGCAGCAGCGCCACTTCGTCGGGCAGCAGCAGGGCACGGGCGGATTCGTTCTCCGAGTGGGTCTTGCGTTCCATCTTGCGGCCCGACTTGCTCTTGCTGAAACTCGTCGTCGCCGGCAATTCCTCGCTGATCTTCTTGGCCTCTTCCTTGGTCGCGGGGGTGAAGCAAATCCGGGTCTTGTGGTTCTCGCGGAACGTCGCCGAGCGGTGTTCGCCATAGATCCCTTCGATTTGGCTGGCCGACTGGTAGATCGTGACCAGCTTGATGCCGTAGGAGCGGTAATAGGCGATGGGATCGACCACCTGCGCTACATCGCCCAGCGACGTGAATTCGTCGTTGAGGAACATGAGTTGGTGCTTGTTGCTCGCGTCCTGGCGGAACTCCGTTTCGGTGTTCTCGGCGCCGATTTGCTGCCACAGCAGGTTAAGCAACGGGCGCAGGCGGCCGAGGTCGGGGCCGGGGGTGACGACGTAGAGCGTCATGCGCTGCTTACGGAACTGCCTGATGTCGAAGTCGTTGCCGCTCAACGCAAGACTCACCAGCGGGTCGCTGGTGACGATTTCCAGCCCCTTGTTGAACTCACCGCGGACAGATTCGCGGTATTTGTCGGGCTTCGTGAAATACCGAACGAACCCCTCAATCACGCTGCTGGGGTAGGGCTTGCCGGCGGCTTCTCGCGCCTGGACTGCCTGCTTGATGTCATCCTCTTCCAGCGTGGCGCCGAAGCTCGCGAGCTTCGGCAGCGTCAATTCCAGATCGTTCTCCAAGTGCCAAAGCGCGATCGTCGTGAACAGATCGCGGGCGCCGGGCTTCCACGGCTCGCCTTCGTCTTCCGATGGCTGCCACAGCATTGCAGCGATGCGCTGGATGCCCTTGTTGCGCAGCATCGGGTCGCGGTCCACGTACACAAACGGATTCCAGCGGTGGGTGCGTCGCTGGCTATCCGCGGGATTGAAGACATAGACCTTGTGGCCAGCGGCGGCGCGGAACGCCGAGGTCATTTCAAAGTTTTCGCCCTTGATGTCGTTGACCACGACCGAGCCGTTCCACAGGAGCAGGTTCGGGATCACGATGGAGATACCCTTACCCGAGCCGGTAGGGGCTTTCAGCTCTACGTGATGCTCCGGGTGGGACGTGATGATTTGCCCCTTGTACTCGCCAATGACCACGCCATCGGATTGGGCGACCATCGACGCCTTTTGCAGCTCCGGCAGCTTCGACCAGCGGCCATCGCCGTACAGCGTCGGGCGCGGCTTGTAGAGCAGGGCGGCGGTGAAGATGACGGTGCTAAGCGCGGCGGGTGCGCCGCCGGACACCAGGAAGGACAAGCGCAAGGCACGGACATGGCCGTACTGCTGCCAGTATTTGAAGAACGTGAGGGGCGACGGGAAAAACGGAAGATCCCGCCAGTTCCACACGATGAAGATGATGCCGGCCAGGTAGCACGACACCAGCGCCAGCAGCGGCACCAGTAATGCGACGCCGACCTTGCGCTTTAGCGCCGCGGTTTCCTCACTCACGCATCCCTCGCTTTCGCATCGGATTGAAATACACGCCGACGCACCGCCGGCCAGCTGGGGTTTTTTCGACCTGCAGCGAAACGTCGATCGCGCCGAAGAGCATTGCCTTGAGGTCTTCCCGGCTAATCGTCGCGCCGGCGGCGCTTTCCTTGATGAGCAAGGTCAGCTGATCGAACACGGTCAGCTCATCGGCTGCGTGCATCGACGTGATGCTGCCGGGGTGCCCGGACATGACGTTTCGGACGTAATACCACGCCTCTTCACCGCGCAGCTCCGCAAGCAGCACCCGCGACGGGTACATGCGCAGCGTGGCTTCCAGAAGATCCTTGGCCGTTGCCGTGCTGATGCCCTGATCGCCGCGCGAGTAGAACAGGTGGACCTTGTTCGCGTGCTGTTTCAGCAATAGCTCTTTCGCGTCCTCGATGGTGACAAGGCGCTCATCCTGCGGAATCAGGTTCGCGATGGCTTTCATGAACGTGGTTTTGCCCGAGCCGGTCGGGCCGCTCACCACGATGTTTTGCCGGTGTTCGACGCACAGCTCGATGAACGTGGCAAGGTCGCCGTCAAGGAAGGTCTTGGCCAGCTCTTTCTCGTGCGGCAGCAGGGCGTCGCCTTTCAGGGCGTCATGCGTGAGCCCGCCGGAGCGGCGGGCGTCAGCGAAGAAATCGCCGCGGTAGGACTCAAATGGGATGTCTTCCGTGCTGGGCTTGCGGAACACCATGCTAACGGTGCCCTCCGCACACGCCGGGGGAATGACGATTTGCACGCGCTCGCCGGTGTCCAGCGACGTGGACAGAATCGGCTGCTTGGCGCTGATGCTTTGCTTGCTGGCCTGCGCAATATGGTTCGCGATCGACAAGAGCCGGTCATAGGTCAAGCTGGCCAGGTGGCGGGCTTCCCAGCCACCCGGCCGCTCAAGCAGGACTTCGTTGGGCTTGTTGATGACAACTTCGGCCTTGGCGTGTTCGATGATCGGCGCCAGATCGAGCATCGCCGTTCGCACGCCCTTCCAGCGTTCCGCGTCGATGGACATGCTTACTTACCGCCAGCGGGCGCCGCGAGTCGGGCGGAATACACCGACGAAAAATCCAGATCACGGGCCACGAAAATGTTGACCACCGCGCCGGACTTCACGCGGATGGTCGGCGGGATGTTGACGTTGTTCTCGACCGCGATCGCGGCAGCTTGGTTCATGGACTGGCTCGTTGACTGATAGTCGCGGGCGGAGCCGGAGAGCTGCGTAGCTGCGTCATCGACCAGGCTCAAGAGCAGCCCGGAGCCAAAGCGCTTCCAGAAGTGGTTATTGACCTTCCCGCTGATGCCCGACTGCCCCATCGCGTCGGTCGCCGGGCTATCCAGCGTGATCCGCACGCCGTGGGGCGTGCGAATCTGATTCCACACCACGAAAGCCCGGCTCATGCCCGGCTTGAGCTGGCCGGTTTGGTAGGTGCCGGTGACCTCCGAACCCGACTCCGCAAGCACGAAACGGCCATCGGCCGAGTAGAGCGGGTCCGACAGGATGCAGCTGCTGAAACCGGCGAGCTGGCTATTGAACGATGTCCGCATGACGCAGCGGCCCATCGTTCCTTGCTTGACCATGAAGGACTGATTGACATCGCGGGTCGCCACGGCTGCAGCGTAGGAGTCCGAACTCAACTGCTGATCGAGCGGGGAGCGCTGCGTCTGCTGTTGCGGCTGCTGCTGCTGGGTGCTGGCGGAAATCGCCGCCATCATCATTTTCTCGTAGCTATCCCCTTCCTCGCTGGCGCCGCCCTCGTCGCCGTCGCTCGCCTTGGCGCGGCCACCGCTGCCGCCGCCCTGGGCTTGAGGCCCGCCACGCGAGAACGCCAGCACCGGGGCGTGCTGGCGACGGGCTTGCTTGTCCTCTTCCGCGAGCTGTTCGGGGGTCTTCTCTGCGGGGCGCCCGGCCTCCCCACCGCCGGCGGCGCCGCCGGCGGCGGGAGGCGCGAGCAGATCCCCGTCGCCGGCGGGCGCGACGCCGCCCGCGCTGGCGTCGCCAGCCGGATCGGACTCGCGGCGTGCCTGCGTGTCCTCGATGAACTTCGGGGGGGCCTTCAAGTCCGTGTCGCGGTTCTCCGATGCCGGCTTGCCCGGTGTGGAGGCGACTTCGGCCTGCGCGGCGGCACGCTCTTCCTTGATCCGGCTATAGAAGAACAGGCCAATCAAGACCAGGAAGATAAGCACCACGAAAGCCACCATCATGATGCGCAGCTTGCCGGAGGCGCCGCCGCCGGCTCGCAGCGGCGGGATGCCGCGCTCTTGCAATTCCTCGACCGCCATTAGTTGCCTCCACGGAAGATGCGCAGGAAACCCCGCTTGGTTGAGCCGGTTTCCTCTGTGGGTTCGGATTCCAGTGCGGCCGTCGTCGCGGCATGGCCGCGATTGATGACGCACGACTCCGCGTCGCCGTAGCGCACGATGAACTTCGGCGCGACCTCGAAAATAATCATGGTGCGGCTATCGGCCATGCCGTCGCCTTCCTGCCCGCCCATGCGGTAATTCACGAGCCCTTCCTTGCCGTCCGGCAAGATCGCCTGGACAGTCGGCAACGACTGGCCGGGGCGGAACTTCATGAAGGTGAATTTGCCGTTGTCCCAAACAGACATCGGCGTGATTTGCGCGTTGCGCTTGCAGACTTCGTAGCTGGTGTTGCGGATCGGGGCGTCGGTTCGCATGGCGGCGACGACTTGCTCGGCTACCGCTGCCCGCTTGGTTTCCTCCGCCTTGACCTGCGGATCGTCGGGGTACATGAACACCATGAACAACGTCATTTCGTTGTCCGGCAGCTTTTCCTTTGGCACCACGTCCACGACGAACTGATAGGGCCGCTTCGTGGTGACGATGGCGAGATTGGTTCGGCCGTCGATTTCTCGCGGCTTGATGAAAACGTGGTTGCCGCTCGGGGCGACCTCCCACGCAAGGGAGTCGCCCGCGCCAACGTCAACGACTTCCTCATCGGGGGCCAGCTGGATATGCGTCGAATACCCCAGCGCCTGCTTGATGGTGACGATGGCAAGGGGGTTGTATTCAACGATCTTGACGCGAGGATCGAACCGGGACTTGGTTTCGCGCTGGTATTGGTCCAGGTCGCCGCAATGCCCCACGGCCGGGGCCAGTGAGGCGAGGGCGAGACATGCAGCGAGGCGGCGAATCACGGCTGCGCCTCCGCAACGGTTGGCGGCACGGGCGCGCCGGCCTGCGCGGCGCCGGGCACGGTTTCGTCAATGCTGTACGCGCGAACCGTGAAACCCAGCGGGTTCCGCAGGCGGGCGGCAAGGGTCATGTTCTTGGTCAGGTATTCGTATTCGACCACCGCGATCCAGCTGCTGGGGCGGGGAGCGTTGGAAACGCCCTTGACGGAGCGCGTGAAATGCACCTGCGCGGCGCCCTTGCCGACGCGGACGACGGACGTGATGACAATATCCACGATCCCGCTGGGGTAGAGCGCCAGCGGGCTAAGCTGGTTGGTCTTCGGATCGAGCCAGGCGCTGTACTCTTCCGCCACCTTCGGGGTGGACATGAGTTGCACCTGTTCGTAGTTGAAAACGGCTTGGGCGTCGCTGTATTCCTCGCGTGCGCGGACGTACTGGCCCAGGTTCGCGGCGTCGATGGCTTCGCCGTGCGTCCATTGCTGGGGCTCCACGCGCACCAGCTCGGTGACAGAGCCCGTGCGATCGTCCTTCACAAGCACGTAGGGCTGGACTTCGCGCTTGTCCATCGCCTGCCACACGGCGGCGGTGACGGACACGGCGCACAGGACCGCCAAGACAAGCAGGACCACGCCCAGCCGGCGGGTCATCTTGGCGGCCTGATCGAGCGCGTGCTGATCGAAGCGCTTGGCTTGCGCCAGCAGGTCGGCGGTGAAGGGGTCCAGCTGCGCGGTTGCAGCCTTGTTGGCGATGTCGTCCGTCATGAATAACGATCCCAGGAGTTAGTGATTCAGCTGTTAGGCCGGATCTTGTTTTTGGCGCGGGTATGCACCAGCGCGGATGCGTGGTCGCGGGCCGATTCGACCGGCCCCTTGTAGCCAGTGCGGCCAGTGCGGGGGTCTTTGTGGAACGACCCACCCATGAATTCGCCGGCGGTCTTGGCGGGATTGGAAGCGGCCTTTGCGGCCTTGATGGTGACTTTCACCGGAGCTGCGGCGCCCGAGGCGCCACGGCCGAGCGTGCCCATCGCGCCGAGCGAAATGCCGCCGACCAGCGACGCGCTGATGTCATCGGCCTTGAAGAGCAGGGCAGTAGCAACAGCAAAAACAAACAGCGAGCGAATCGCCAACGTCAGAACTGCAGCGATGTCGTCAAGCCCGCCGCTTAGATTTCCAATGGCGCTATTGCCAAAGGACTTCACCATGCCCACGCCAAGACCAACGATGACCACCAGGACGACGCCATAGAGGGCATAGTTGATCGCGGTTCGCAGCCACGACTCCATCATGGGCTTGGTTGCTTCCCAAATGCCGGCAATGATGAAGAGCGGGCCAAGAGCAAGAACGATCGCAAGCGACGCGTACCCGACAAAGGCGAGGCCGGCAGCGACGGCAACGAAGATCACGACTCCAATGATGACGACGAGGCCGGTCAGGTAAAAACCGAGAGCCTTGCCGACATCCCAAGCGGAGGTTGCTTTCCAGATATTGATGCCGACGCAAACGCCCTGGTTGGCAGATTGATCGAGTGCGGTGCCGATGTTGATGCGGCCTGCGGCGTCGTAGGAAACGCTGCTATCGCCCATGCCTGCGCTGGCGACGAACTGCGCGACTTCGGCGGGGGTACTCCAAAACGTATCAATGACGTAGCCGCTGTAAACGGATGCGGTGCCGGCAATTGAAATGAGGACAAGCGCCTTGGCCAGCCACTTGATGAAGCTGATGACATCGCCGTTCTGTGAGCCAGAAACAAAAGCGACCACCCACATGATGCTATAGAGCGCGATACCCGAAGCCGCGAAGCCAGTGGCGTAGCCACCGATGTTGCCCGCCACCGTCGAGACGTTATCACTCAGCGTCATCATGACATCGCTCATGAGGAATTCGCTGATCTTTGCATCGAAATTGCAGGCCGCTTCTGCGGCTGGGGCAAGGCTTAACATGGTGGCCTCAATGCGCGCAGTTGTTTATCGGGACTCTTCGCCGGCCTGGTAGCAAAGGCTATCCATCGGGTCCAGAGAGAGGCCGCCATAGGAGTTGTGGAGTGCAGCAAAGCGGCTCTCTTCGCGATCGCAGGCGGCGCGGATCTTCTTGAACGTGGCCTTGTCGAATCGGCTGCGGTTGAACGCCTTAAACGCCTTCATGGTCTTGAAATCGCTGATCTTGCCGGGGTATTCGGCTTCGGGAATCGTGACCTTCGAGCCGTCTTCCAGAACGATCGAGTGAGCCGTTGCTTCGGGGAACTTCGCCCAGATCGGTTCCATCTTTTCGAGGTGGGCCTCTTGGGCGGCTTCCGGGGAGGTATAGACCACCGTCCCATCGGAAAGCGTCTTGCTCTTATCGCAGCCGGTAAGTGCCAAGATGCCGAGAACGGCCGTCAGGGCGATGCGGATGGTCTTGGTGTTGAACATGGTCCTACCCCTTAGAGATTGTTGATTGCGCGGGCATATTCGCTTTGCTGCTTTTGCTCGCGGAACAGAGTGCGTTCGCGGTCGGTGGCGATCATTTCCGACATCATGCGAAGCAGCTCATTGAGAAGCATGGTGCTTTCAAGCTGAAGGCGGGCCATCAAATCCATGACGGCCTTCATGTCATTGGCGCCGTTGAGCGCGTCGCCCAAATGCTCCAATTCCTGAAAGCGCTCGTTGCTCCGGTTATAGAGCGTGGTCGCGCGGCCCCATGCTTCGAGGTCGTACTTGGCGGAGCGTTCCAGCTCCGAAGAAACCTTGCCGGTAGCGAAGCGGAGATTGGCGTTGCCGATGTCGCCCAGGTCGCGGCGAATCCCCTCCACCATGTTCTTGATCTTGGAGCCTTCGGCGCCCATGCCGTCGAGGGTTTCGCGCCAATCCTTCGGAATGTAGTTGCGGGTGACATCGGTCACCAGCTGGCGCATACCGCGGGAGCCGGTCAGGCTTTCCAGCTGCGCCTTGGCAGTCTGGATCTGCGTGGTCAGGCGCTTGATGCTCTCGATGGTCTGCTTCACCTGCTGCACGTTCTGCACCAGGTTGGTCGGGTCGATGACGGGGAGGGCGGCATAGGCGATGTTGTTGCCCATGATGACCAGCACGAGGAAAAGGCAGATGGCGCGCATTAGTGGATGCTCCGCAGGAGGTCGTAGTAAATCGGCAGCCATTCGCTTGGCTCATCGCTGCCGGCCGTTTGGATCGCGAGGTTCATCTTGGAAATCAGCTTGTCGGTGCCGCTCAACACAGCAAGCTCCCGGTCCATGCCCGCAAGGTTCAAGTTGCACACGGCGCTGATGCCGGGTTGCTTGAACAGGAAGCCGCGGGGGTTGGTAGCCGGGAGGATTCGCTGGATAAGGTCAAACTCGCCATCGCTGAATCCAAGCCCGTCGATGTAATGCTTCGCCTGGGCTTGCGGATTCGGCATGACGAACTTGGTTTGTGTCTGTTCGACCAAGGTATCGGCGATCTTGGAATCGAGGACGTGGTTTGCCTGCTGCGTGCCGAGAATGGCGATGGCGTCCTTCTTACGGATAAGGAGCAGACTGTCTTCGATGAACTTGACGAAAAACTCATCCTTGAGGAACGCGCGCATTTCGTCGATGTTGATGATGACCGGCCGGGTGCCCAGGTAGTTATTCACCCGATGGAACAGGTAGGTCATGATCGGAACGCGGGTGTCCGAATCGTTGAGGAAGTCGGTCGCGTCGAATCCGAAATGGCGGGTGCCGCTGAAATCCAAGCTGTCATCGCCCGAAGTGAAAGCCCAGGCGTTGGGACCACCCTCGCACCACTGGCTTAGGCGCGTCGTCCACTCGGAACCGCCATCCAACGCCATCGTGAGATAGGACAGGCTGCGCGCGTCATAGGGCTCATGTTCCATGACGAACCGGGTGCGCTTCGCCAGAGCGTCCTCGTAGTCGGCCGGCATCGGCGCCCCGCCCGAAGCCAGTTGCTTGGTCATGTCGATGGCGAACGCGACGTTGGCGGGCGTCGGTTCGAGGCGCAGGAAATTGAAGCCCGTTGGTTTGCCACGCTGCAGCACCGTGTAGCGTCCGCCCATCGCGCGAACGAACACCTCCTGTCCGCGCGAACGATCGAACGTGAAGACGGTTGGCTTGGCTTTGTCGGACTGCGCGACCAGGAACGTCTGCAGCGTGGTCTTGCCGCCGCCGGTAGGACCAAGCACCAGCGTGTTGCCCGGCACCTTGTCGTCCGACGATTCGTCGCCGCCGCGGGACTTGGCTTTGCGCATGTCGTGCAAGCTGGCGAAGAACGGGCTTCCGCCTTCCGTCAGGAACATCGTCGTTGCCGGCCCCCACTGGCAGCCATCGCGCCGGCCAGTCGGGTAGTTGTGGAATGCAATCAGCGCTGCATAGTTGCGCGTCGTGATCGGAGAGCGGCGCGGGCGGTACTGGAAATTGCCCGGCAGCTGGGCGACATACGCGGCCTGTAGCGCAAGATCTTCACGGGTCATCACGAAGCCGCATTCGGTGCAATTTTCCTCTGCGATCGCGGCTCGCCGATTCAACGTCTTTGCGTCATCGGCGGCGATGCACAGGGTCATGTCGTGATGGCCGAGGCCGAGCATTCGGCTCTGCAGCGCCGCCTTGAGCGCGGCGAATGCTTCAACCTCGTGCTCTGCGTCGTCGCCCGATGCCTTCATGCGGCGACCTTGGAGCGCGACCGCCTCCTTGGCCTCGTTGTTGCCCATGAACGTGAAGCTGTGCGTCAGGACGTAGGGGAACGGGAGGGAAAGGGTCTTGTTGAGGTGCCCGGTCTGCAGGCCCGTAGCGGGGTAGGTGTTGGCGGCAAGGATGGCGCCAAACTCGCGGCGATCGGAGAAGTCACGGCAGAACGTATCGGTGCCCCACGTCGTGCGGCACCGGGCGATGATGTCGCCGGCTCGGTGCGGGGTGACTGGCGTCTTGTACTTGCGGCCATTGACCAGCAACGAGAGGTATTCATAGACCTCCGAGAAAGCCACGTTCAGTTCCTGCCGGATGCCAAGGCGCTTCGGGCGGTACTTCGACAGGGATTCCTCAAGGCGCGTGGCAATCATGTCCAGGCGCGCAATCTGTTCGTCGCGGGCAAGGGCGAGTCCGCCCTTGCCCTTGCCGAATCGGGACAGCTTGGACGGCCCGCGCAGGACCAGCGCCAGGTAAAGCTCGTTGGCGAACAGCGTTTCTTTCGCGCACCGCTTCCGGTAAGCCTCGTTGAGACTTTCAGCGAACGTGCCGGGCTCAAACGCGCCGCCGGCGAAGTCGTTGGCCTCGTAGTGGTACGTGGTCCGCCACAAGGCCAGCTCGGGGTCGGCGATCGACATGAGGGCGCTGCACAGGCGTTCGTGCCACAGCAGCAATTCGTCGTCGCTTTCGGTTTCGTAGGCGGCCCCGTCCATGCGAAGCACCGTCATGATGCTTCCGTTGCTCAACAGCACGACGGAAGGGGTCAGGTGCGACTCGTAGGGAATCAGCCCGCTAAGGCTGCTTTCATTCTGGAATGCGGCGTTGAGCATTTAGCGCTTCCTGATGGGGGCTTTGGCGTAGGTACGCATTCCGCGCGCAACCTTCCGGCCCGGCGCCTTGAAGGCGAGCAGGAGGCGCACTTGCAGGTAGCGAAAGAAATTGTGGTCGTGCTCGCAGAGCAGGCGAGTCGTCACGTAGGCCAGGACGCCAAAGGCGATCCCGCCAAGGCTCAAGATGAAAGGCATCTTGAGAATCAGCGGGAGCATCGTCAGCATGATCGTGGAAATCAGGAGTCCCGCAAAGATTCCTTGCGGGACTCCGAACACGGTTGGCGGCCTGGTCATGCCGCCATACACATGGTCAAGCATGGCGGCTTATGCGGCGACTTCGAGGACGACCGCTGCAACGGCGCCGACCAGCATCGCGCCGAAGATCCACTTGGCCATGCCCTTCCAGTCGATGACGTCGAAGAGCCACAGCACCACGGCGATGATGGAACCCACCGCGATGATGCCGATCGCGACCGGCAGCACGTAGGACGACCGCGCCGAATCGAGCTTGCTACGGATGGCGCCGCCCGCCTGCTGGGCGAAAGCGCAATCGGGGAAAAACAGCATGAAGCCGACGAAGGCGGCGAATGCGGTCCAGATCAGGATGGATTTCTGCGAGCTGGTCAGGCTGGTCATGGGTTCCTCGTGGGTTATATCGCTGGTCCTGTTCGGACCAGCAGCTTGGGTAATGGGCCGAATGTGGTTATGGAACGAATGAACGTGTCTAGCGATTTGTAATAGCGGACGTTTGCGCGGCGGACCGCGTGGAGCACTAGAAAACCCTTTTCCTCCGTGACCTTGATGCGGACGACTTTCTGATGGTCGCGGGTTAGAAAACGGGCGCGCTGGGTGGGAAGAACCGCTACCCAATACCCGGCAGGTGTGACCGTTACGGTGATTTGCTCAATAGCCCTCCGTTTGATGAGTTCTGCCAATTCAGCTTCGTAAATCACGTCACGGGGGCGATGACGTGACCCGAACAGGAAGATTTCGTCGGTCTTGATCGCCTCGATGGGCATCGGAAGAGTCTCGGGTGTTGGGGACCCGGTAAGGATAGCCGCTAGGGCGCAGCCCGCTTTGTTCTCCGCTTCCATCGAGGGGGGACGTTCCTTGTTCGGAGGGGATGGGTGCGCTGCCTTCCTTGGCGGCGCGATTCGGGACGGGGTTCTCGTTTACGACTTTTGCCCCGTAAACATTTCGGTTAGCGCGCCGATACACGTCCCAGGGGGGAACGCTCGCACCTTGTCCTGCTTCGGGTGCCGCGCTTTCGGATGGGGAATTGGTCTGCTCTTGACCTTCGTCAGTGTCGAGGCCAGCAGTCCGCATCACGCTCTTGAGCCACGCCTCAACCTCCAACCTGGTCGCGCCAGCGGCCGACTTCCTCGTTGCTTCTTTGAGGAATGCGTCCACCTTGGCCTGCGTCGATTGCGCGGACGCCGCCCCCGCCACAGCGGAGAGGAGCAGGAGGACGGTGACAGGGATCACATAACGGGACATGACGAAATGACGATTTCGGCTTAGTGGGTCACACTGTCGCACACTTGCGACGCCCGCGCAAGTCCGCTAGGCTGTGTTCCTCGCCACAGTTCTAGACATCGAATGAGCCCGCTTAAAGTTTTCGCCGCAAGCGTTGTGCTGCTTACTTCTTGGGCATCTAATGCCCGCGCCGGCGTCGCTGTTGTGATCGACCGCAGCGCCTTGAAGCTGGTGGGCGCGTCCGCCTCCGAATGCCCTCCAAGCAAAGTGATCTTCGTCACACGCGAAGGGCGAATCGCCGCGGTTTGCGAGGCGCCCCCGCCGAAGCCGATGGCGGCGGCAGGGGCAGCAGGCGAAGGGGGCGAGCGCGCCCTGATTCCGAAGGCGCCGACACCTGTTTGGCGCATCGCCGAGAAGGCGAGCATCCGCGAGGCGCTTGCCAAGTGGCTACCAGCCGACTGGCGCCTTGCGTGGGACACCACTACCGAACCCACCGCCCAGGTCGCGTTCTCTTTCGAGGGCGAGCCGATGGCCGCGGTGGCAGACCTGTTCGACCGACGCAGCGTGTGGGGCGATGCCCCGCTACTCGCGTGCCTGTATCCGAAAGATCGCGTTTTGCAGGTCCGCGCGACCGGCGAATGCGGCTCCCCATGAAGCAGAGGACGCACACCTGATGGCCAACTCCAGCGCCATGAAACGCACCACAGCCGCGCCGTTCGACCACCTAAGCGAACCGCAGACCGAAGACCTGGCGTTTGCCTTGTCGCTCGCGGAAGAGCTGACCCCCTCGCCATCCAAGGCCCACACCGCGCTGCTGATCCTTCGGGATCGGCTCGCAGACGCCGCAGGCGTCTCGGTGACGGAGCTGATGAATGCCCATGCCGCTGCGCCGTCAACGACGGGCAACTGGCCCCACACCCTGACCGGAAGCACGAAGCCATGACCCATCCCAACCGCTGGCGCCTTGCGGCGCTTTCCGTCCTCTGGCTGGTCGCGGCGGGCGCCGCAATGGCGGCCGACAACAAGCCGCAGCGCGCCTTTACCGTCGTGGAGGGCGCTTCCTATGTGAAGCCGGCCCCCGCGCCGGTTGCGCCGAAGCCGATCCCCGAAAAGCGCTGGGAGGTGCCGGCGGACACGCCGCTTCGCTCCGTGCTGCAGACGTGGGCGAGCAGGGAAGGGTGGAGCGTGTACTGGCCTGCCGCTGCCGATGGCAGCGAATGGATCACCGAGGTGGGCGTTTCGTTCACCGCCCCGGACTTCCAGCAGGCGGTTACCAAGCTGATGAACGGGCTCCCGCCGCGCGTCGGCCTCGCGGCGACCTTCAACCGCGCCAACTCCCCAATGCTCCTGCACGTCAGTGAGTCCGCGAACATGCAGGAGGTCAAGTGACCATGCGCAGCATTCCCCGCACCACCGTCCTTTGCACCGCCACCGTCGTTGCGTTGACGGGCTGCTTCTCCCGCGACGTGCGCGACTCGATTGACGCCCAGCGCACCGTCGTACAGGCCGCCATCGAGCGGCCGGCGATCACCAACAACCGAGAGCCGGTGCAGTCCACCGACCGGCTTTACATTCCTCTCCGCAAGGTCGTGGTCGGGCAGAGCCGGAGCGCGTGGCTGGTCAGCAAGAAATTGAGCGTTGACCTTGATTCGCCGGTGCCGCTTTCGGCCGTCCTGCGCATGATTGGCGACCAAGGCGTGAACATCACGTCGGACCTGCCGCTGGACAGCTATACGTGGTCGGGGAAGATCACTGGCGCAGATAGCGAAACCGCCCTGCGCATGATCTTGGGTGGCGTCGGCCTCGACTACGACGTGGACGACGTGCGCCGGCTGGTGACCGTGCGGCCAGTCCGTTCTCGGACGTGGACTCTCAACCTGGGCAACCGGACGACCAAGTTCAGCAGCGGCGGGCAGAACGCCGTGGGCCTTACCGACACCGATACGAACGTGACCGCAGCGGGCGGCACGGGCGGCATGGGCAACACCTACAACAACGAGGCGCGCTCGGGTGGCGCCTCCGAAGGCGCCCGGATCACGTCAGAAGACAACTTCTGGAAGTCCCTGCGCGACGAGCTGGACAACCGCCTGCAGGTGCGTATTCCGGGCGGCAGCGTGATGTCGGCGGCGGTGCCTGCGGGTGCGCCCGCTGGCGCGCCCAGCGCGGCGCGGGCGGGGGACGACACCCGCAAGATCGGCACCTATGCACTGAACCCCGAAACCGGCGCTGTGACTGTCTCGGCGCCGCAATGGGTGTTGTCCGACCTCGACGGCTACATGGCGCGTGTGCAGGCCATGTATAACGCCGAAATCACCTTCACGGGTGAATTGCTGATGGTGACCCGCAACCGCTCGGACTCCGAGGGGTTGGATGTCTCGGCCTTCGGCAA
Organism: Thiobacillus sp.; assembly: GCA_027344185.1. Lineage (GTDB taxonomy): Bacteria > Pseudomonadota > Gammaproteobacteria > Burkholderiales > Thiobacillaceae > Thiobacillus. Next base: position 12,734 of record DAHWJK010000059.1, on the reverse strand, counting down.
CTTCGCGCGCAATCGCTTCGGTGCGGTCATCCAGAACAACGCGCTGGGCGGCGTCACCCTGTCCTTCCCGAACGGCGCCAACAACCTTGCCAGCGTGGCAGCGGAAGGCCAGTCCGTTCCGGGCGCGCTCATGGGCATCGCCTCGCCCGCGGACTCGCTGCAGCTGTTCAACGCCTGGCTTTCGGAAGTCGGTCGCGTCAGCGTCGTGCAGCGCCCGGTCATCACCACGACCTCCGGCGTGCCGGCCGAGTTCACCAAGGAATCCACCACCTACTTCAACCTCGTGTCGCAGGAAACGGCCGCGGGCGGTATCAGTGGTGCCGTCAGCGCCACGCGCAACACGCTGCAGTCCAAGACCTTCGGAACGCAGCTCACGATCAACCCGCGCTACGACTACGGCACCGGACTGATCCGGGCGCATATCAAGTTGAGCCACGTCCTGCCGAACGGGCAGCTGCTGGTGAACCAGACGATCAACGTCGGCGATTCGTTCAAGACGATTGGTACGCCTATCCCCCTCGACACCAAGCACGCCTATAGCGGCGAAGCCCTGCTGCGCGACGGCGACCTGGTAATCATCGGTGGCCAGAGCGAAGAGTCCGAATCCCTCACCGAAAACGGCTTGCCGGCGCGGGATGGAACCCTTAGCGGGATCTTCGGCAAGAAGAACGCCAACAGGGATTACGCCACCTACTACTTCGCTCTGCGCGTTTCGATCAAGGCCCGGTGACGCGATGAAAGCCGCCCGCGGATTCACGCTCATCGAGCTGCTTATTGTGCTGATCCTCATCGGCGTTCTCATGCTGATGATGGCGCCCCTGTTCGCGCAGTTCATCACCGCGTCGTCCAACAACTACGTTGAGCAGGCGCGCATCGACAACCAGCGCATTGCTGATGCGATGGTCGCCGTGGCGCAGAACGAAGGGAACGGCGTGCTGCCCACGCCGTACAGCGGCGGGGGCTACACCAGCACGATCATGAACCCGGCGGACAGCAGCGCCGTCGGCATCGCCTTCCGGCAGCAGCTTTCGGAGGCGCGGCTTCCGCCCATTGCGATCAATGACGACGGGACGGCCGAAAAGAACGTGCGGGTGTTTCAGCGCCTGTCCGGGTTGCAGCTGGTCACGCCGATCTACTTCCGCAGCGGCCCGCTGGTCACCCTGACCTATGACTATGGCGTGATCTACCTCACTCGCTGCCCGCTGGCGAATACCGGCTGCGCCAACAGCGGTATTCCCGGCGCGTCGCCGCCGCTGACCGCGCTCAACCGAGCGACGTGGGAGGCATTGATGCCCGACGTTGCTCCGGTGTTCGTGTCGGCTCTGCCGGTCCAGAAGTCGATGCTTGCAGCAACGACGCGCCGCATTGACCGGGTGCGCGATGCGCTCCTGTCCTACTACCGCGGCAAGCAGCTGGTGGCAGCGGCCACGGATACCACCAACTGGTATCCCGGCAGCGGGATGGGCGGCAAGTCGCCTGGCGCCAATCAGGGATGCCGTGACGGTTGGTATGCCCTCGACACCACCACCGTCCTGCCGCTGGTCGGCCTCTCGCAAGGCGAGTTTGGCCTGACCAGCTGGGGCGGTCGCCTCGAATACTGCCGCGACTACGACCCCGCGGCATCCAAAAGCGCGAACGCTCCGCCCCATGCGGCTGCGATCCGGCTTCGCAGCGGTGTTTCACAAGGCTTGGCCCCCGATGCTGCCGTCATCGGGAACAACGTAATCCTCACCCTCTGACAAGGAGATCCACCCATGCAACTCCGCAACATCCGCCCGCTCAACAAGAACAAGACCGCCGGGTTCACCCTGGTGGAGCTGGTCATCGTCGTCATCATCCTCGGCATCGTGATCGCGATCCTGCTGCCGAACCTGCTGGGCAACACGAACAACCCCAAGGCGAAGCTGCTGCAGCGCACCGCGACCGCCATCGCGCAGAACATCAACCTGATCGCGATGGAGTGCGGAACCACCACGCAGGTCAGCGGCAACGTGGTGCCCGATACCGGCAAGACGATGGCCGACGTGCTTTTCGAGGGTAGCCCGGCCGTGGCCACGGCGAAGCAAACCTGCTACTCCAAGTCGAGCGTCCGGCCGATGCGCGACAGCGTGGCGAAGAACGGCACCGCGTGGGAAATCGGCGGCTTCCCGGTGACCATCGCCGGCGGCGGCGGCGGTATCAACAAGATCACCGTCACCTACGCGAACGTGCCGGATGAAGTCGTGCTGACGGCCGCGCAGCAATACAACTCGGCCCTCACGGCGCTGGCCGCGAGCGACACCACCGGCGACGTGATCCGCTACGGCACCGCTACCGGCGGCGTGCGTACCGTCACCTACCGCCTGGACTAATCATGTATCCGGCGTTTGTCGTCGCGCTTTTCATGCTCATGGCCTCGATGCTTATCGGCCTCGTGGCCAAGTTCGACGCGCGCACGGACTACATGCGGCAATCCCGCATCCGGGTCGAACAGACTCGGATGGCGGAAGGTCTTGCGGCGTACCGCGCAGAGAAGGGGGCTATGCCGGCCTCCCTCGATGCGCTGGTCGCCACACCAGGCTACGAACACCTCCGCAGCTACCGCAACCAATGGATGCAGTACGCCGTGAGCGGGACCCTCAATGATGGGACGTGGCGGTTTGAGCGTGCCGCCATGTGGACCGTGCTGCGCAGGGATGGCGGCGTCACCTATGCCACCGAAAATGCCTGCGGCACCGGCGACGTGAGTAGCGCCGACAGCTGGTGCGGCGCCAAGGATGGCACCTGGTATCGGGTGGAGTCCCGCGAATTTTTCGCAGATGAAATCGCGCAGGAGAAGGTGCGCCAGCGCCGGACCTTGCAGCTGCTGGCCGACTATTGGACCGCCAAGCAGTCCTTTCCGCGCGTCGGCAACAACGGCGTCACGCTGGCCAGCGGCCAGCTGGCCGCCTTGCCTGCGCTGGTCGGCTACACCGGCACGGCCGCGAATTGCAGCGGCGTCTATACGTGGATGGGCATCCCGTTCGATTGCGGGGCGCTCTTCGACGTATGGGGTAGTCCGGTCGGCTACCAGTACCAAAACGATGCCTACGTGATCCTCGCCAGCGAAGCGCCTTTTGCGTCCTCTGCTGGCGTGCGCGTGATCGTGGCAAGCCCACTCAAGATCCAAGGATAACAATGGACGCAGCCGAGATTGTGGCGAGCTGGGGCTGGGAATCGCCCCGGCCCGAGGTGTTGGCGCAGGCCGAGCATGTCGCCGGCATCGCCGGCGACGTGGGTCGCGCATTGGAGCAGCTGGGCGTGCTTGATGCCCAGGTCGTGGCGCGCCTCAAGGCGTCCTGCCCGAAAGGCGCCGACCTGCTGGATTACGCCGTGCAGGACCAGCCGGGCAAGGTGCAGCCCTACGTGGAAATGGTCACCGCGCTGACTAACCGTTACCCGTTCTACGAACAGCTGGGAATGCTTGAGAAGCACCCGGCAATGGCCAAGGACCCGAGCGTTGCGGCGCGCTGCGAACACCTCGATTGCGCCTTGATGCTGATCGAGGCGGCCCGGCCCGTGATCGTGTTCGCGTCCTTCAAGGCTATGATGCAATGGAAGATGGCCGGGCGAAGCGGGCGGATGTCCGACCCGCTCGTGTCGGCCGCTGGCGTGGATGCCCCGTTTCTGGCGGTGGGCTCCCGCGACGACATTTCCGCCATCATCGGCCAGCACCGCAACAGCGGCGAAGCGTTCGGTGGGGATGCCGATCGCGTCTATAACTCCAACAGCGCCGAGGTGCGGGACCACCCCGAGCAGCGCGAGCTGGTCCGCTTGCTTGACCACGCCATCGAGGTGGGGGCCAGCGACATTTCGCTGGTGCCGATGCGGGATGGCAGCTACCGCGTGCTGGTGCGTAAGTGGGGCGCCCTGTCCCAGCCACGAACCGCGGCCAAATGGCCGGCAGCGCTGGCGTCGAACATCATCCAGGTGCTTGAGGCCAAGTCGGGCGCCAACCCCAGCAGCACCAACTACCGCGAGCCGCGCGATGGGCATATCAGCTATCGCTCATCGGTAGGCGACGCCTTCCTGCGCCTGTCCTTTATCCCGTTGAACCATCGCGGCGACCTCAAGAACAGGAAGAGCGTGAGTATCCGCCTGTTCTCGAACAGCGATTCGCGGATCGACCTGGACCAGCTGGGGCTGCCCGCAGAAGTCGTGAGTGCGATCGACGCCAGCGTGCGGATGCCCAGCGGCTTGATCCTGCTGGTCGGCCCGATGAACTCCGGCAAGTCCTCGACCATCGCTGCGGCGATGGGCAGGCACGCGGAAATCTACGGGGCCACGAAGAAGCGGGTCAGCGTGGAAGACCCCATCGAGCGTTTCGTTGCCGATGTCACGCAGGTGGAAGTGCCCAGCATCATGCACGGGCCTTCCGGCGAACGAATCAGCGACAACGACCGATTCAACACGATCCTCCGGGGCAGCAAGCGACACGACATTAACGCCTACTGGATCGGCGAGGTGCGCGACGCCGAATCCGCCGGATTCTGCGTCAGCATCGCCAGCTCGGGCCACCTTGGCTTGTCCACGCTGCACGCGAAGAACTCCATCCTGGCGTTCGACATCCTTAGCAAGATGGTGGACTCCGACATGCGTTTCCAGCTTGCGGAGTCCTTGACCCTGATCGTGAGCCAGCGCCTTGCGCCCGGCCTCTGCCCGCATTGCAAGCAGAAGAGCAAGCCGACCGCCGAGGAAAAGCGCCAGTGGGCGCTCTATATGCAGATGGAGGGTGACACCAAGGCGCTGCCGGCCACCATTTGGCGAGCGAAGGAAGGCGGCTGCGACGAATGCGATGACGGCTACATGGGTTATCGCCCTGTCTGCGAAGTGCTGCCGTTCACCCGCGCCGTGCGCGACGCCGCCGGCGAATTGCTGACCGGCGGCGCGCGTTCCGCACGCGAGGCGATGGCGGGCGGACGCACCTTGACCCTGATCGACTCCGCGCTGCGGCTCCTGAAAGCCGGCGAAGTGGATCTTCCCTCCGTCATCCATCTTTGAGGTTCGCGGCATGTCGATGATGTCACTCAAGGAACAGCAGGACGCCGCGGCGGCGCTGCGCTCCCAGCTCGGCGCCGGTATTTCAGTCGCGGACGCCGCGGGGCGGCTGGTGCGGCTGCAGAAGGATCATGCGCAATTTTGGTCGGATGCGTCGAACAAGCTCCGCAACGGTCGCCCGTTGTCGGACGTGATGGATGGCGTTTGGCCGGCGGCGGCAATCAGCGCGGTGCGTGCTGGCGAACTCAACGGTTCGCTGGTGGATGTTCTCGACAACCTCGTGCAGTCAATCAAGATCCAACGGAAGATCCGCAAGACCGCCAGCAGGATGTTCTACCCGGTCGGGATCATCGGCGCTGCGTCCGCCACGTTCATCGTTTTCATGTTGACCTTGGTCCCGTCCGTGACGGAGAAGTTGCACCGGGCCAGCGGCAAGATGGGCGACCTGACCGGGATCGCCGGCGTGGGCCTGACGGCACGCAACTACCTGGTGGAGCACTGGCTGTTCGTCGCCGCCGTCGCGGTGGCCGTGATCGTTGGCCTGATCGGCTGGGCGCGATCGCCCAAGACCATCCGCGAGGCGACCCGGATCGTGATCGACCTTCCGCTGGTCGGGCCGGCCCTCAATTCGCTCTGCTTCGGGCTGTGGGCGCGCTATATGGCGATGTCGTGCCGTGCCGGCATTGCCACCATCGACGCCCTCAAAAGCACCGTTGACGTGCTGCCGGAGCCGTTGCGGGGCGGGGTGCAGGCGATGGTCTATGACCTCGAAGTGCGCAACCTGGCGCTGGACGACGCGGCCAACCCCGAGAAGCACCCGCCCACAGATCCGCGCCACAAGTGGCCGTTCTACGTGCCGCACGCCTTTTCCATCGGCGAGCGGAGCGGGCGCATCGACGTGGAGCTTGAGCGTGTCGCGCCCGAGCTGATCGCGGCCGGGGAGGAAGAAATGGAGCGTGCCATCGGGGTGGGGAACCTGATCGCGATGGCGTTCGCGGCCGTTGTCTTGGGCGCCACGATGATCCTGATCTATGTCCCGATGATGTCGGGCATGTCCCACCTGCGTTGAGGAATGACGATGACGAACAAACTCGGCAGGCTGGTGGATCGCCTGCGCAAGAAGACGGGCGAGGGCGAGGGCGACGCATTTCCCGCCGCGGACAATTTCGACGCCCAGCCGGGTGCCCCGGTGGAAGAAATCCCGATGGCGGCGCTTGGCCCCGCGCCCAAGCACGTCCGCGCTATTCGCAAGGAACGCAAGCGCGAGAAGCCTGCGAAGAAGGAGCGGGTAGCAGCCAAGGACTATGAGGTGCTTACGGTCGCCGCCGACCTGCGCACCATCATTAGCCGCAAGGTGCTGATTTGCGGGCATGGCGTATTCGCCTCGCTGGACCCGCTGGCCTTGCCGCCTGGCGAGGGCTTCGTTGGGCAGCGCAGCCGCGCCACCATGCCGGGGCTCAAGATGCTGGTGGCCGGCAAGAAGGCAAAGACCCTGCATGTGTCCGTCGATGGCCGCTTGTTCCAGCAGCCGAAGACGCGCTACGCCTTCGCGCTGGACGGCTACCTCCGGTGGGGCTTTTCCCACGCGCACGGCACGACCGTCCTGCTGGGCGGCGGCGAAGCGCCAGGCACAACGTACCTCGACGTGTACGTGTTCCAAGACCGGGTGCTTGTCGAAATGTTCGAGCGCGAGCTTCCGGGCTCCGGCGAACGCGAATTCGGCGTTGCCTTGCGCACCCTGCTGGACGAACTGAATCGCAAGTATGGCCAGCCGCGCGTGCTGGCTGCGGCGCCGTTGCCGGACTGGAATCGGGACGACATCGCCTACATCGGCGACACCGCGCTGCGTGGCCTCACCTTCCTGCCGCTCTCCGACAAGCCGGCGGTGGCCGCGGGTACGCGAGGCGCGATCGCCGTAGCGGGCGCGGGGCTGCTGGCCTATGCCGTGATGCTGGGGATCGGTTGGAACCTCTACGCCCGTGCCGGGAGCGCCTACAAGGTGGAGGTCGATGACCCGGCCTTGACCAAGGCGGGGGGAATCGACAACGCACGACTGGACGTGATGCAGCAACAGCGGTTGTTCATGGACGAGCCACGCGCGCAAGGCGACCTTGCGAAGCGGGCGGGGGAAGTCGTCGCCGGCATCGCCAGCATTCCGGGCGTGCGGATCAATCGCATCGCGTTCGGGGCTGCCGTCGCGGGGTCATCGGCAGAGCAGGGCAGTGGTCCGGCGCCCGATGTTGCGATGGAGCTGCAGGTTCCGGTTGAAGGCCCGTCCGCAGTCAAGCACGCGGAGGCGTTGATGACGGCAATCAGTGCCCGCACCGGCGCGCGGCTGCGGCTTACGGCCGGGGGCTGGACCACGGACGAAAACGCCGGGACGCGCGTTCTCCACATCGAGGGGTTCACCAAATGAATAGGATTCTCGTGTTGGGTGTTGCCTCTGCCGCGATGCTGGGCTGGATGGGCTACAAGGGGCTTGCCACGCTGCAGGAGAAGGCGCAGCAGCAGCGCGCCGCAACCGAAGTCGTGCAGCGCTGGAAGCAGACCTATCGGGCGCTGGCCAAGAGCACGGCAACCTGGTCGGAGCGATACCCGGACCTCGCCAAGTTCGAGGACTTGATTGGGCTGTTCCGCAGCGTGGGGCTTGAGCGCTACGGGCTTGCATCCGATCCCGACGAGCTGGCCGTCCTCAAGGTGGAGCCGGTCAGCTACAACAACGTGAATCTCGGGCTCGCCCGCGTGTGCGTCGGATCGAACAACGCCACGGCCGATAGCGGCCTAGTCGTGACCGCGCCGAGCTACGCCGAGCTGCTTTCGGGTGTGCGCCGGCTGGCGGCGCGCAAGGACATCGAAATTGGCTCGCTGGCCTTTCAGGGAGGCGAGGGCGCGCCCAGCGCAACGCTGGGCGGCTTTTGCATGTTGCTGCGACAGGAGGCCGCATGAGCTTGTTGAAGAGTCCCACCATCCAGCTGGCGATGGCTGGCGGCGCGCTGGCGTGCGGCTGGGTGTTGCTGGCCAAGGTGAACGCCAATTTCTCGGGCCTGCCGGTCCACCAGGTGCAGCAGGTATCCGCCGAGGCTGCTGCAGCGAACATGCCGCAGATTTTCCCCGTGTGGGTGGAGCCGAAGGCGCCGAAGGTCGCGCCGGAGCCGGAGGCCACCGTCGAAGACGCCTTCAAGCAGCCCGAGCAGGTCGCCAAGGAAGAGGCCGAGGATCTTCCGCCGCCGAGCTATGCCGACACCTTGCGCGGAAGCGCCAAGGTGCAGGGCGTCACGGACAGCGGCGCCTTTATCAATGGCAGGTTCTACCGGGTTGGCGATGACGTGGCGGCGCTGGCCTTCCAAGGCATGGAAGCGCTGCAGGTGACGCCGAAGCTCGCCAGCGTTGCCCCTCATGCCGTGGCGTTCCGGGTTGGTGGCGAGCGCGTCGTGATCGCGAAGGGGGAGCCCGGATGGCAATGAACCTGGCCGATTTGCGCTTCGACCATCCCCGGCTCTTCTGGACCGGGACGGTTGCGCTTTCCAGCTGCTTGCTGGTGGCTGGATTTTTCGCGTTGCCTGAAAACCACTTCATGCAGGCGACGGGCATCACGTCGGCGCAACAACGCCTGATCGCCCTCAAGAACGCCGTCTATTGGTATTCGCGGTCGCTGATCCATGCGTCGGCGGAAGACCTGCATTTCGACACCCGCTTTGGAAACGTCGTGAGCTACAGCGACGCGCTCCATACCTCGATGCCGATCGGCGAGGACTTCGAGGACGTGCGGTTGCACTTCGCCGACGTGCTGATCGTGTCGCCGACCGAAGCCAATCGCATCGTGGAGTCGGTTCGATTCAAGGACGCGAAGTTTGAAATCTACGACGGCGACAAGTCCGTTGTCTGGATCGGCGGCAAGCCGCTGAACATCACCATGATCGAGGAAGGCGCGGCGACGCCTGATCCGAACCCACCAACCAACATCGTGGACGTGGCTTTCGCGTCCTACTACTGGGGCCAGTTCAAGGGAGAATGCCAATGAAGAGCCGGATGCTTTACGGGTCGCTGCTGTGGCTGTGCGCCGCGGTTGCTTTCGCGCAGACCGCGCCGCCGAAGACCTACGACGGTGCGGTTGTTGTCGATGGGCAGGGCAAGGCGGCAACGCCCGCCGCTGCCGGGGCCGCGCCGCCCCTCGTCGTGGCCAACAGCGCCAAGACCACCGCGACCGACTGGAACGCCAACGACAGCGGGTCGGTCACTATCAAGGGCGTGAACTCGGGGGCAGGGCAGACCGTCACGCTCAACCCCGGCACCAGCGCCAAGCTGGGCGCATCGTCGGCCGGCCAGCCGGCGGCCATCGTGCGGACGGGCGCGACCTCGCGGATCGTGTCCTATTCCGAAGGGTGCCCGGCCGGCTACACCGGCACCATCACGTGGGACCAGCAGGAGGTGCAGACGGTCACGAACAAGACCTGGACCGCCACTGGCCCCAAGACCAACTATGTCAACAACTGCACCGAGACGACCGCGACCCGCTGGGTGGCCAAGACCGGAACATGCCCGGCGAACTACACCGGAAGCACATCGTGGGAGGCCGAAGAACAAAGCAGTGGCGGCGGTCCGTGGACGGCCACCGGCCGCACCCGGAACTACGTCGATAGCTGCGTCGCCACGATGGAAACTCGCTGGGTGGCCAAGACCGGCACCTGCCCCGCGTACTACACGGGCAGCAAGTCGTGGGAGGCCGAAGAACAGCGTAGCGGCGGAAGCGCGTGGACGGCGACAGGCCGCACGAGGAACCTGATCGATACCTGCACCGCGACCGTGGAAACCCGCTGGGTGGCAGCATCGACCGCCTGTCTCCCTGGGCAGACAGGCTCCAACACATGGGAAGCCGAAGAACAGAGGGTCGCGGGCGGAGGCTGGACGGCGACGGGGCGGACGCGCAACGTCGCCAATACCTGCGCCGATCCTCCGCCGACAGCGACTGCGTGCGGGGCGATGTATGCCAATTTCCTCGCGCGGGGGAACATTAAGTACAAGGATTCCACCGGGGCAGTTCACAACGGACCGCCGCCGGGCGTGACGAATCCTGTCTTTGTTGAGTACACGGACATGGTGTCTCAGGTGCAGTGTATGGGGGCATCGCCCTCTTTTGCCGACCAGAAATGGATCATTAGCGGCTTTGCGCCTACCAACCCGTTCAACATCTACATCGATATGTTCTGGATGCCCGGCGGGAACAACTGATTGCCTTGTGGCTTTCCCCGCCGACAGGGCGGGGAAAGCTTGTTATTGCAGGGTGGTCTAAATGCGAGCACATACTGAATTAGATTTTCGCATAATCCATCTTATGTAAGTAAATCAATAACTTACGCGACTTTTCGGGCGATTCTAGCAGGGAGGCGCCGCATGGCAAGGTTCATCCTCGACAACCAGCAATTCACCCCCGGCGATGCGCAGGAGCAAGCCTTGCTCGCTCGCGCGCACGCGAACGGCAAGCGGCCAGGTTGCGTCTGCACCCGGCCGCCCGTGCCCATGTACGTGGCCAAGATCAACGACCACTACGTGGTCAAGCGGATGCCCAACAGCGGCGCGAAGCACGCCGTCACCTGCGATTCCTATGACCCTCCGGCCGCGCTCTCGGGCCTGGGCGACGTGTCCGGTTCCGCGATCCAAGAAGATCCTGATGCCGGCGTCACGAACCTCAAGCTGGACTTCGCGCTCTCGAAGACCGGCGCCCGCGCCGCGCCTGTCTCGACCGGCGCCGAGTCCGCATCCGTCCGCACGGATGGGAAGAAGCTCACCATCCGCGGCCTGCTGCACTTCCTTTGGGAGCAGGCCGGATTCAATCGCTGGTCGCCGGCGATGGACGGCAAGCGCAGCTGGGCGACCGTGCGCAAGTTCGTCCTCGATGCCGCGGCCGACAAGCAGAGCAAGGGGTCGGCGCTGGCTGGCCAGCTGTTCGTCCCCGAGCCGTTCCACCCCGACCGCAAATCGGCCATCACCAGCAGGCGCACCAGCGCCTTCGCGCCGTTCATGCCCAAGGGCACGGCGCGCAAGCTGCAAATCGTCGTGGGCGAGGTCAAGGACATCACCGAAGCGCGCGGCGGCTTCCGGGTCATCGTCAAGCACATGCCCGATTACTCCTTCCACATGAATGCCGACATGAAGCGCCGCCTCGACAAGCGCTTTGCGCGCGAGCTGGGGAACTGGTCGGCCCTCGATGACCAAGGCGTTCACCTGGTCATGATCGGGACGTTTGAGCTGGACACCGCCGGCAATGCCACCCTCGATGAAATCGCGCTGATGACCACGACCGCGCAATGGCTCCCGTTCGAGGACAGGCAGGGGTTCGACCTGCTCAACACCCTCGTGGACGCGCAGCGCCGCTTCGCGGTCGGTCTGCGCTACAACCTGGCCAGCGACCGGCCGCTGGCCAACGTCGTGCTTACCGACACGCAGCCGTCGCCCGTGTCCCTCTACGCGCTGCCGGCTGATATGTCGGGCACCTACCACGCCCTGCTGTGCGAGCTTGTCGGCGAGGCGGAGATGCCGGCCTGGTATTGGTCCCCCGCCCTGCCCATGCCGCGCATCCCGCCGATCGAGGGCTATGCCGGGATGCCGCTGCCGGCCGCTCCCACCGACGCCGCGGCCGGCGATCGCGCCGAGGGCGCGGGATCTTCCGCAAATCCTTCCGGGGAGGCTTGATCCATGTCGCGCGCTTTCGTTGATACCGACTGCGAACCCGGCTGCGCCGTTCGCATCGGCGACGAAATCACCCTCGAAATCGTGCGCGTGGTCGGTAGCCAGGTCCGCATCGGCATCCGCGCGCCGGCGACGGTGAAAATCCTCCGGCGCGAACTGCACGAGCAAAACGAAACAGGCGCGGACACGTCCGCGCCTGTCTTGGATTGATTCAGCGCCGGGGGGTCATCCTGTACCTGCCGCCGAACAAGCGGCATCCCCTTGGAGTAGTTGGCCGGCGTCACGCATCTACGGATGGCGACGCCGGTTTTTTTTTACGCCGTCGCCGCTGCCTTCGGCTTGCGGGGCTTCTTGATCTTCTTGACGACGTTGCGGGCCGCTTCCTCGACTTCCTCGACGGTATAGCCGAGCTTTCGAGCCTTCGACACGACTTGCGTCAGGAGCTGGTCCAGGCGCTTCAACCGCTCTGCTTCGGTTGGCTGCTGCACCGTCTTGGCGACGATGAAACGCGGGTGCGTGCCTCGCTCGTCGCTATCTTCAATGACCGACTCATCGAGCAACAGCTTGTAGGCCCGATGCACCGAGTCCTTGGACTGCTTCCACTCTTCCGATGCGTCGCGTACCGATGGCAGCTGATCGCCTGCCTTGAGCTGGCCTATGAAAATCAGGCGTTGGATCTCTTCCGCAATCCGTTTCGGTTTTTGCGTTGCGTTTGCTGCTACATGGACCACCAGCTTGGGCCGCTTTCTCATTCGTGGATTCGGTCGTTGGTAGGGGCGAATGTCAGGCCGTTGAACGACCGTATTTGCGACGAGTTTGTGGGCCTTCTGCCCTTGTCGCAATGCGTCCCTGCTCAATACCCTTGGCGGCATTCGGAACGCTTGGGTTGCCATTCATTTTGCGGTTTTTTCCGTGACTTGTCGCTCCCTTTTTGGGGCCAGAGGGCGGCGGTGCCGACAAGCGGCACGCGGCCGGCGGTGCTGCGCATCGAGCCGCCTCCGGCGTCTCGCCCCTGCGGGCCTGGTCCTCGC
>DAHWJK010000366.1:0-4870 GCA_027344185.1 Thiobacillus sp. | reverse complement strand
CACGCCGCCGCACCACCGCCTCGATCAGCGGGCGAGAGGCAGCATAGCAATTCATGCCGATATCGAATGGCGTCATCTTGCCGATCCGGGCGAAATCCATGAACCCGTCGGCACTCTGGCGGAAGGAGACGGCGCCGGCGGCTTCGAGGTCGGCCTCGAAGCCGGGCAGGAGAGCGGAAAGCGCCTGCTGGGCGCCGAGCAGCAGGACATGCGCCTGGTTGCCATGCGGCACGCCGCTTCGCGCGATCGCCTTCTGCGGCGGATGGTCGCGCTCCAAAACCAGGATTGCCGCGAAATGCGGCGCCAGCGCGGCGGCGGCGGCGAGCCCGCCGATCCCGGCGCCGATGACGATCGCGGTTTTGCCGGCATGGGCAGCCATGTTCGTCTCCCTCCCGCGGCGGCGGCTTGCCAAACCATAACAACGATAGGCTTGGCCCGTCACCATTTTTTCGTGAAACTCACGCGCCGCGCGCCGCCGAGGGAGGCGTCCCGAGATTTAATCTTACTGTGTCATAAGTTTGTGTGCTGTATGGTGCGTTGGCAGCACGGGCAGCGGGGCAAGGCGCGGGCGATTGTGCGGGCGATGGCGATCCGGACGGATGTGATCGAATTTGGCACGTGACGCTCAGGTCTGACCGGGGGATCCGCGGGGTCGATAATCTCCGTGTAGGGGATATTCTTCGCTGAGACCGGCGTGGCTGGGTTCTGAGGGGGGAAAGGCTCCCCTTTCGGAGAGCAGGAATCCATAAGCGGCGATGCACAGCGTGGCATGATGATGAAAGCCGCGCCAGCCTCGTCCTTCGTATTGGCCAAGACCGAGCTCCTGCTTGAGATCCTGGTAGTCCCGCTCGATCCGCCAACGCAGTTTCGTCGCGGCCACCAACGCTCGGCGGCTGATGGTCGCGGGCAGAGTGGAGAGGAAATACTTGGTCGGTTCGGGTTCGCCCGCGGGCCATTCGATCAGACACCATTCCTTGGGGCGTGGCGCGGCACGTTGATAATCGCGATGCGCAGGACGCACCCGGACGGCTGCGAAACGCGAGGCGAGCTGGGTGTTGGTGCCTTCGCGCCAGGTCACGTGCCGCCAGGCTTTCTTGGGCAAAGCCAGTGCCAGTTGCTTGGCGGAGACCGGCTGATGCTCGCTATCACGCCGGATCGCCGATGGCGGGCGGCCGCGCCCGCTCCATTTTTTCGGCGACAACGGCTCCCTGCCGGGCGGCCACAGAGTGGTCGAGGGGGTGATGCCGACGGCATAGGCAAGACCGATCTCGGTGATGCCATCGCGAAAGTCGGTATCGTTGCCGTAGCCTGCGTCGGCTAATACCACATCGGCCTCGATTCCAGCGGCGCGGGCGGCGCGAAGCTGGTCCAGCGCAATCCGCGGCTTGGTCTGGAAAACGATCTCATCAGGCACGCCCGCCTGGACCCGCCGGTCGCGATCATCGGCCCATTCATGCGGCAGATACAGGCGGTAGGCGATGGGCAGGCTGGCATGGTCGTTGGCGGCCGATAGACTGACGGCAACCTGGCAACTGTCCTGTTTGCCGAGTTGCCCGCAGTATTGCCGCGCCACCCCAACCGAATGGGTGCCCTTCTTCGGGATCCCCGTGTCGTCGACGATCAGTGCGCGGATCGCGCCATGCCGTTCGATGACAGGCAGCACACAGGCTCGCACGGCCGCCAGTACCGCATCGTCAGACCAGTCGGCCTTTGCCACGAAGTGATGCAGCGACTGATGCGCCGCCCGTACGCGCCCTGGCTGCACGCGAGCCGCCATCGGTTCGACACTCTTACGATCGCCGGGCAGCAGCAGGCCGGTGCAATAGGATTGGAACGGCGCCGCGCGATCGGCATGCCCCAGCACCGACGTCAGTGCCTCGACATAGGCAGCAAAGCGTGATTCGCTGCCGCGTGAACTGGATCCCAGACCCACACCCCGCCTCCACGAGTGAGAATCTCCATCCGTATACACATGCCCTCAAATCGTACAAGCTTTTTATGACACAGTAAGATTAAGAGTTTGTGCGGCGCGAAGCCGCCGCAGAAGCTCCGTTGGACGGAACGGCTTCGCCGAGGGCGGAGGTTGGGCGGTGCGGTGGTTGTCAGGCGGGTGTATCTTTTCGGGTCGGCGGGAGCGAGGCAGCCCGGCCTCGTATCCGGTGGTGAAGCCGGAGCAAGGCTTGCCATACGGCTCGGCTTGCCAACCAGTCCCGATACGCTGCTGCGGACCGTAACTGCCCCCGTGTGTCAAATCGCGTCCAAACGCGGGTTCTCCCGCACTTTCCGTGCTGGGCGTGTAGGCGTCACGCGGCATGGAGAACGCGGGCGCGGAGGAGTTCGATTCCAGCGCGACCGTACATCGTCCGCTTCAGCATCTTCAGGCGGCTGTTTTGTCCCTCGACAGGACTGGTCGTCCATGGCTGCGTGAGCGCAGCCTTAACCGCATCGAAGTCACGGCGCAGCCCAGCGGCGAAGTTGGCGAGCAAAGTGCCGTCGGCGGCGTGGAGCAGTTCATTGAGGTTCTCACTCACTCGATGGCAAAGCATCGCGTTCAACTGCTTGGCCCACCTGATGGCAACACCCAGTGTGGGTTCCTCGGTCAGCAGCCGTACCACGAACAGATCGTCCGGCTCAGACAATGTTGCGCTCTTGGCCATTAGCACCCGTGCGAGCTTTCTGCCAGTCGGAGCCTGCCAGTTTGGGGCCGTCGAGTTGATCGAGGTTGCCGTTTCCGGCTCCATACGGCGACGCCCTCCGGCCCAGCACTGGACGATGTTCTGGCGGCCTTTGAAGCCGAGCGCGACCAACTCGCGCCAGAGTTGGGCAGCGTTGCGACATCCCTCGGCCCAGCGCCGCTGCACGATGTCGATGTAGGGAGTCAACATACTGTCGCGCGGTGCCTGTTGCCACGTCGGGGCGTGGCCAAGCCGAAGCCAGCGCCGAACAGTCTTACGCTCGATGCCGAGTTCGGCGGCGACGCGCGTCTGCGAAGCTCCTGCCGCATGCAACCGGGCGGCCTCTTCATAGAGTGCCTGGCGGCACTGGTGTGATGCCGCGCTGCCTCGCTGTGCCGACGTGGGTGCCGTGGACGACGGCGGAAGTGGCGGTGGAGAAGGCGCCGGTGGAACCCGGGCGGTTGTCGCCAGGAGTTGTGCGCGAACGTGGTGGGCCGCCCGATTGGCAGCGGCGGCGTGCTGATCGGCGACGTCCTTGATGACATCACCAAGGTTGTGCAGAAGGTGCCAGCGATCCGCGACCTGTATGGCGTCGGGAGCGCCCTGACGGATCCCGTCCGCGTAGGCACCGGCGCGATCACGCGCGACGACTTTGACGCCAGGATGAGCGCGCAGCCAGGCCGCAAGCGTCGTCGCCTCACGGTCCGGCAGCAAATCGATGACTTGATTTTTCTGGCTCTTTTGAATTTTGAGTGGGTTACGCGGCATGTGGGTTGATGTGCGTGAGGTCGAGTTTTCCTGCAATGAGGAAGAGGCCGGTGCGCATAGTTGCGAATCGCGTGTAGCCGCGGGCCTTGCGTTTGGCGGCCTGGAAGAGGCCGTTGAGCGCTTCGATGAAGCCGTTGGTTTGGCGGCTTTGTGTCCAGGCGACGATCCCGTCGAAGTGCTGTCGGATCATACTGGCGACGTCCTTCATCGGCGCGACCTTGGACCGCAGGACGTTTGTGCACCACTGCTTGAGCATGGCGGAGACGACGTTGATTTGCTTACGGTCAAGAATTTCGCGCAGATGTTCGCGATAGAGCCATGCGCGGGCCGTGCGTTTGGTGGCGGCCTGGGCGATCAGGGCGTCGAGGTCGGCTCGGCCTTCGTCGGTCAGGCGGGTACGGTCCTTGAGCAGGGTCCAGCGCAGCCCTTTGAGGCTCGGGTCGGTGCGCTGTTCGAGGCGTCGCATCTGGTCGACAGCGGCCGACGCATGGGCGACGACGTGGAACTTGTCGAAGGTAATTCGGGCGTTGGGCAGGTGCTTGGTGACGCCCTTGATGAAAGCCGGCGACATGTCGATGCTCACCGAGCGGACCTGGTCGGGCGTGCCTTTGTGCGCGGCCAGATATTCTGCGAAGCGGGTGACCGTTTTGGCGTCTTTGCCCTCGGTAACGAACACCACCTTCCGCTCGCCCATATCGGCGGCGATGGTCAGGTAATTGTGGCCACGCCGGCAGGACGTTTCGTCGACCGCCACCGCGGTCACCTCCGACAGATCGGCCTCGGCCAGAGCAAGATCGACATAGTGCGAACAGATCGCATGGACGCGATGCCAGGACAGACCGACCAGCTTGGCCACGGCGGCAAAGGTCATCTGTTGGGCCATGGCCAGCACCAGCGCCTCGAACAGCAGCGTGAAGCCAGCGAGTTTGCCGAACCAGTCGGGTTGGTATTGGGCGACCTTCCCGTCGGGCAACTTCACGCGCGGCGTCCGGACGTGCAGGAAGCATTCGTGCTGGAAGAAGTTGAGGTGACGCAGGCGTTTGATCTGGGTGTCGTGGACAGGATGCACGCCCGCCACGTCTGGCACCGGAAACCGCGTCCCGGCAACGAAATCGACGCTGATGGTCAGCGTCTTCTGAGCCGCGTTGAAATCGACGCCGTTGACGTACCACGGCTTGGCAATGCCCAAGGCCGCTTCAAAGAGTTGGTTCTGCATCTGCGCACGCTCCTCCCGAGCCCCACCTGCGCCCAGCATGGCAAAACGGCGATCGGCCCTCAAGGACGCTCCGCGCCGCTGCGCGGTGGCCGATGGCCATCCTTCACCGCCGATCGCCGCCTTGCCCTGAGGAAGGCAGGTCGGAACGGAGGGATGGCCTCTCTGGTCGAACAAAGGGATCGATGCGGGTTCGTCGTCAGGCCGCCACGCC
>DAHWJK010000365.1:0-2510 GCA_027344185.1 Thiobacillus sp. | reverse complement strand
TCATCGGGTGGTGGATGAAGCAGATCGACCCCATGTCCAACCACTTCGCCCAACCAGATCGGCCAATCCTCACGCTGAACGATAACGGGCATGCGATCATGCACAGGCGCCGCTGCGGCATTGGCGGTTGTGGTGATGATGGCGAAGGTGCGAAGCACTTTCGCCATGCCTGGTGTCATCCAGCTTTCCCATAGACCAGCAAACGCCATGGTTTCCCGATCCGGCCGGGCGAAGGCAAAGGGTTGCTTGCCCTCCGGTGTTACCTGCCACTCATACCAGGCATCAACCGGGACTAGGCAGCGCCGGGTGACGAAGGCGCTGCCGAACATCGGCGAGCTGGCGATGGTTTCGGCGCGCGCGTTGATCGGGCGACGGGCGGCCTTCAGGTCTTTCGTCCAATGCGGAACGAGCCCCCAAAGCAGCAGATCCAGATGCCGGGCGCCGGTTTCCGGGTGACGGCGGACGGCAAGAGCTGGCTGCGAGGGCGCGATGTTCCATGATGGCTGTGCAATATCGGGAAGTGGGTTCGTGGTGCGGAACAAGGCCCGCATCGCATCTGGTGGCTGAACGCTGGCAAACCGACCACACATAACCCCTCCTCGATCCTTTCCGCTTGCCCCGCTATTATGTTCTCGTTATGTTCCCAAACTCTCGGGAGGGGTTATGGTTGGATATAATGGCGGAAATACTACAGGTTTTGTCAGTCCGGCCGGGGATAGCCTGGAAGGACCGATCGACCTTGCCGCCATTCTCGACCTGCGGCAACCGAGCCGTTACCCCGTGCGCGTCATGGGTGATGCGCTGGCCGGCCGAGGTATCCTGTCAGGGGATATTCTGATCGCTGATGCCGCAAAGCCGCCTGCGGCAGGCCAGGTAGCCGTGGTGATGCTTGCCGGCGATGTTCTCGTGGCGCAGCTCGCCTACCGGCGCGGGCATTGGTGGCTGCTTTCGGGGAGGCCGGACACGGCGCCCTTGGCTGTTGAGGGGGATGACGCCGAAATCTGGGCCGTTGTCACCGGCCTGGTCCGCACGAAAGTCTAGCATGCCGACCTTCGCGCTGATCGACGGCAACAGCTTCTATTGTTCGGCGGAGCAGGCTTTCGCGCCCGAGCTTCGCGCGAAGCCGCTTGTGGTGCTTAGCAACAATGATGGTTGTGCCATCGCCCGCAGCCCAGAGGCCAAAGCCCTCGGCGTCAAAATGGGCGAGCCGTGGCATCTGTTCCGTAAGCGGCCGGGGAGCCAGGCGGTTGCCTGGCGATCCAGTAATTATGCCCTGTATGGGGATATGAGCCGGCGCGTCTATGACGTGCTCACGGAGCGGGTGCCCGCCGTGGAGCCATACTCGATCGATGAGATGTTCCTTGACCTGACGGGCATCGCTGACCTCGATCGCTTTTGCCGCGATCTTCGGCGCGATGTGCGCCAGCTTGCCAAAATTCCAACCTGCATCGGCATTGGACCGACCAAGACCCTCGCCAAGCTGGCTAACCGCATCGCCAAGAACACCCCGGCCTTGGGCGGGGTGTGCGATTTGCAGTGCCCGGCCGACCGGGCAGCTTACTTCACGATGCTGCCCGTGGCGGATGTCTGGGGCATTGGTAATAGGGCCGCCGCGAAGCTGGTGGCTGCGGGGATCGAGACGATCGCGGATTTCGTCAGCCACGACCCCCAGGCGGTGCGCGACATACTGACCGTGACCGGGGCGCGCGTCCATGCCGAGCTGCGCGGGATTTCCTGCCTTCCTTTGTCCCTCATGGCGCCAACACGGCAGGGCATCGCCGTGACGCGAACTTTTGGCAGCCTCATTGAGACATGGCAGGGGCTTCGCGAGGCGTTGACGAGTTACACGGCCCGCGCGGCTGAAAAGCTGCGTGCCGAGGGGCTTGAGGCTGGGCAGATCGCCGTTTTCGCGCATACCAATCCCCATAACGGCGACCCTTGGTATTCCGCGCAGCGGGCGGCCGAGATTGAACCGACCGCTGACACTGGCGCACTGATCGGCGAGGCCGTGCGCTTGTTGCGCGCTGTCTGGCGGCCTGGTTTCCGCTACTTCAAGGCCGGCGTGATGCTCAATGATCTGACGCCGGCAGGCCAGCAACCAATGCTGTTTGCCACCCGAGACAAGGTGAAATCCGCTGCCGCGATGGCGGCTATGGATGCTGTCAATGCCAGGTTCGGCCGAGAGACGATGCGAATGGCATCGACAGGGACCGCCCGGCCGTGGCGGGCCAGGCAACAGCAGCTTTCGCCCCGCTATACGACGCGGGCCGACGAAATCCTGATCGGCCGCGCGTTTTGATCGTACGTTATCCGCTCCTATTCAGCCGCTTTGACGGCCTTGCCAGCAAACCGATTCTCGCCCACACGGACGGCCATCTCAGGCCGCCGGAAATAGATGGCCCGGCCGCAGCGCAGCGGCCTGCCGGATTTCGGGAAGATGATCTGCTCATCGTCCCGCATGTCGTGCATGATTTCCTCGGCGCGGATGAGTTGGCGTTTCAGCTCATGAT
>DAHWJK010000358.1:0-8223 GCA_027344185.1 Thiobacillus sp. | reverse complement strand
CAGGACAGCTACCGCAACAACACCCACACCTATCGGCTGTAAATTGTTAAAGATCGCTCGATAAAACCAGCGGCTTTCGCTGCAAGGCCGTTTCGAGAAGGTGCGCATTCTACAGAGCTCAACTCATCCGTCAACACTTTCGGCCGATTAATTTTAAATAATTGTGACGCGGGCAAATTTCCGCTTGCCGACCTGCGCGACGACGGTCGTGCCGACAGGCACGCTGACGCCCTTGTCGGCCACGCGCTCGCCATCGAGCTTGACACCGCCGCCAGCGATCTGGCGGATGGCATCCGAGGTGCTGGGCACCAGCCCGGCCTGTTTCAGCAACTGCGGCACCAGCAGCGCGCCCTCGACGCCGGGCAGGCTGATTTCCGGCATCTCGTCCGGCAGCGCGCCGCGCTGGAAACGCGCCTCGAATTCGGCCAGCGCCTGGATTGCCGCGGCAGGACTGTGGAAACGCGCGACGATCTCCTGCGCAAACCGTACCTTGATGTCGCGCGGGTTGGCGCCTGCGACGACCTGTTGCTTCCAGCCGTCGATGGTCGCGAGCGACTCGAACGACAGCAACTGGATATAGCGCCACATCAAATCGTCGGAAACCGACATCAGTTTGCCGAAGATTTCCTGGGGCGGTTCATTGATCCCAATGTAGTTGCCGAGCGACTTCGACATCTTGTTGATGCCGTCCGTGCCTTCCAGCAAAGGCATGGTGAGGATGCACTGCGCAGGCTGGCCGTGGTGCTTTTGCAGTTCACGGCCCATCAGCAGATTGAATTTCTGGTCGGTGCCGCCGAGTTCGACATCGGCCTTCAGCTCAACCGAGTCGTAGCCCTGGATCAGCGGATACAGAAATTCGTGGATTGCGATCGGCTGCTGGCTGGCGTAGCGTTTGTGGAAGTCGTCCCGCTCCAGCATCCTTGCCACCGTGTGGGTGGCCGCCAGACGGATCAGGCCGACCGAGCCGAGTTTTTCCATCCATTCCGAATTGAAGCGCACCTCGGTGAGCGCCGGGTCGAGTATCTTGAACACCTGTTGCTGGTAGGTTTTGGCGTTTTCCGCCACCGCTTCCGGGGTCAGCGGCGGACGGGTGGTGTTTTTGCCCGTAGGATCGCCGATCATGCCGGTAAAATCCCCGATCAGAAAAATCACCTGGTGCCCCAGGGTCTGAAACTGGCGCAACTTGTTCAGCAACACGGTATGACCCAGGTGCAGGTCCGGTGCGGTGGGATCAAATCCAGCTTTGACCCGCAAGGGGCGGCCCGTTTTCAGCTTCTCGACCAATTCGGCCTCGACCAGCAACTCGTCGGCTCCACGCTTGATTTCCTGCAAGGCGTCCTGCATCAAATTCCTCTCTGCGGCCGGTCAAGTTTGCCCGAAACTGGCCGTAAAACATGAATATCGCCTCATCCCATGCACACAAGCTGCTGTTTGGATTGAGGAAGTTTCCGGGGGCATTTGTGTTAGACTCCCCCCTCGTCTACAGAAGGGAAACGGTCCATGCCGCTCACCAAACTGAGAATCTTAACCGATCGCCTGACCGGAGCGGAACGTCGCTTCAGCCTGCGTACCCTGGTTGCCCTCTCCAGCCTGCCGCTTTTTGGCGTCGTCGCCGCGTTTGGCTTGTCCCCCGACACCAACCCGCTCGACATCACCCCGCAGACCATTACCGAAGCCATCACCCTGCCGACACCGACCGGTTCGGGGAACGAAGGCAGTTTTGAGCGCGAAAGCCTGATCCAGTCCGGCGACACACTGTCCATCGCGTTGTCGCGCCTGAAAATCGACGACCTGGAAATCCAGCGCCTGCTGGCCACGGATGCTGTCCGTCAGATGGCCTCCAGCATCCGTGCGGGCCGGCGCCTCCAGGCCACGACCACCCAGGATGGGCAGTTGCTGACCATCCGTTTCGACCGCGGCGACGCCCCCGCCCTGATGGTCAACCGCCAGGGTGACGGCTTTGTCACATCGGAAAGCGACGATGTGCTGGAATCGCGCGTGGTGATGCGTTCCGGACGCATTCTGTCTTCGCTGTATGGCGCCACCGACAGTGCAGGCGTCCCCGACAAGATTGCAAACCAGCTGGCCGAAACCTTTTCGACCAGCATCGACTTCCGCGAAGACCTGCGCCGCGGCGACACCTTCTCGGTGATCTACACGGTCAGCTACCGCAACGGCGAACCCATTGCCACCGGCAAACTGCTGGCGGCCGAGTTCGTCAACGCCGGCAAGCCTTACCGCGCCATCCTGTACCGCGACCCGTTTGGCCGCGAAGACTATTACACGCCCGAAGGCGAAGCGCTCAAGCGCGGCTTCCTGCGGTCGCCGCTCGAGTTTTCGCGCGTCACCTCCAGCTTCAGCAACTCGCGCAAGCACCCGGTTTACGGCTTCCATCGCGCCCACACCGGCGTCGATTTCGGCGCGCCTACAGGCACCCGGGTCAAGGCCACCGGCGAAGCCATCGTGAAATTCGCCGGCCGCCGCGGCGGCTATGGCAACCTCGTCATCCTGCGCCATCCCAACGGTTTCGAAACCTACTATGCCCACCTGAGTGCATTCGCATCCGGGATCCGCGCCGGCCGCACGGTCAACCAGGGCAAGGTCATCGCTTATGTCGGCTCGACCGGCGCCTCCACCGGCCCGCACCTGCACTACGAAATCCGCATCGCCGGCAAGCCGCAGAATCCGATGGCCATCAAGTTGCCGGGCTCGCCTCCGCTGGTCGCAGCGCAGCGCGCACGTTTTCTCGAGCAAACGGCTGACTGGTCCGACAAACTCGCCCTGCTGCGCGGCACCAATCTCGCCGCACTCGATTGAGCCGAGACTCCCCGCATGAGGCCGAGCGTTACGTCGGCCTCATGTCCGGCACCAGTCTGGACGGCATCGACGCCGTCCTCGCCGAAATAGGTCCAGACGGCCAGACGCGACTGCTCCAAACCCATTACCTGCCCTACCCGGACAGCCTGCGCGCCCAATTGCTGGCGTTGCATGCGCCGCAGCCCGACGAAATTCACCTGGCCGCCTGTGCCGGCAACGCGCTGGCACGCCTGTATGCCGAGGCGGTCCGTACCCTGCTCGACGGCATTGCGCCCGACAGCGTGCGCGCAATCGGCTGCCACGGCCAAACCCTGCGCCACCGCCCCGCAGACGGCTACACGCTGCAGATCGGCAATTCCGCCCTGCTGGCCGAACTCACCGGAATTACGGTCGTCGCCGACTTCCGCAGCCGCGACATTGCCGCTGGGGGCCAGGGTGCGCCGCTGGTGCCCGCCTTCCACGCCCGCGCGCTGCGGCATCCGGAGCACCACCGCGTCATCGCCAATATCGGCGGCATTGCCAACGTCACCGATCTGCCGCCTGGTGGCCCGGTACGCGGCTGGGACACCGGCCCCGGCAATATGCTGCTCGATGCCTGGATCAAGCGGCACCGCGACGCCCACTACGACCGCGACGGCGCCTGGGCGGCCAGCGGAAGCATTCATCCCGGTCTGCTGGCCGCGCTGACGCGGCACCCCTACCTGCAACAGCTTCCGCCCAAAAGCGCCGGGCGCGAACAGTTCAACCTGGATTCGCTGGACGCCACCCTGAGCCGCCTGAATGAAGCGGTCACGCCAGCCGACGTACAGGCCACCCTGCTCGAATTCACCGCCCTCAGCCTTGCCGACGCGGTCAGACGCGAATGCCATGGCGCCCAGGAACTCTACGTCTGCGGCGGCGGCGCCCACAGCGGCGCGCCGATGCAGCGCATCGCGGCGCATCTGCCGGAAGTCGAGGTGGCGACCACCGCTGCGCTGGGCATCGATCCGGACTGGGTGGAAGCGCTTGCCTTTGCCTGGCTGGCCCGGCAGGCAGTGCATCATGCGCCGGGCAACCTGCCGGCGGTGACCGGCGCTCGGGGCGAACGCATCCTGGGGGCGATCTACCCGGCCTGAGTTGGCAAATAAAAAAGCGGCCGAAGCCGCGATGTCCTAATTGAAAAAGCGGCCGAAGCCGCTTTTTATTGGGTTGAGGATGCGCTTACGCCGAGAACGACGAGCCGCACCCGCAGGTGGTGGTGGCGTTCGGGTTCTTGATGACGAACTGCGCGCCTTCCAGGCCTTCCGAGTAATCGATTTCGGCGCCGACCAGGTACTGGAAGCTCATCGAATCGACCAGCAGGGTCACGCCGTTTTTCACCATCACGGTGTCGTCGGCATTCTGCGCTTCGTCAAACGTGAAGCCGTACTGGAAGCCGGAACAGCCGCCGCCGGACACGAACACGCGCAGTTTCAGGTCGGGGTTGCCTTCCTCGTCGATCAGGTTCTTGACTTTGCTGGCTGCGCTGTCGGTGAAGATCAGCGGGACTTCCATTTCGGTTGCTGCATTCATGGTGATGCTCCTTGAAAACGTGTGAGGTGATTATCCGCATCACCCGGCTTGCGTCAAGCAAAGACCCTGTTTGGGTCTCGGAGTTCCGCCGATTACGGCAGCATGCCGATGTCGGCCAGGGCCGCGTCTTCGGGCAAATTGAACAAAATATTCATGTTCTGCACTGCCTGCCCCGCCGCGCCCTTGACCAGGTTGTCGATCACCGACAGCACCACCACGGTGTCGCCGCCCTGCGGCCGGTGCACGGCAATGCGGCAGATGTTGGCGCCGCGCACCGAACGGGTTTCCGGGTGGCTTCCGGCGGGCAGCACGTCGACAAAGGCCTCGCCCGCGTAGCGCTTCTCGAACAGCGCCTGGAGGTCGACGTCAGCGCTCACTTTTGCGTATAGCGTAGCGTGGATTCCGCGGATCAGCGGCGTCAGATGCGGCACGAAGGTGAAGTCCACCGGCTTGCCGGCGAAGCCGTCCAGCCCCTGCTTGATCTCCGGCCAGTGGCGATGGCCACCGACGGCGTAGGCCCTGAAGTTGTCGGCCGCCTCGGCGAACAGGATATGGGTTTCCGGCTTGCGGCCGGCACCCGATACGCCCGATTTGGCGTCCGCTACCAGAAAACCGGTGTCAACTGCGCCCGACTCCAGCAGCGGCAGAAAGCCTAGCTGCACCGCCGTCGGATAGCAGCCGGGATTGGCGATCAGCCGTGCGCCGCGAATGCGGGCACGGTTGATCTCGGGCAGTCCGTAGACGGCCTCGGCCACCAGATCCGGGCAGTCGTGCTCCATCCTGTACCACTTCTCCCACACCGCGATGTCCTTGATGCGGAAATCGGCCGCGAGGTCGATCACCTTGACGCCGGCATCGAGCAGCGCACGCGTCTGCTGCATCGCCACGCCGTTGGGGGTGGCGAAGAACACCACGTCGCAGGTTTCCAGCCCGGCTTCTTCCGGCGTGGAAAATGCCAGCTTCACCCGCCCGCGCAGGTTGGGGAACATTTCGGCCACCGGCATACCCGCTTCCTTGCGCGAAGTGATGGCCTTCAATTCCACCTGCGAATGGCGCGCCAGCAGGCGCAGCAGTTCGACCCCGGTGTAGCCCGTGCCGCCGACGATACCGACTTTGATCATGGTGTGAATCCTTGCAATGAATGACTGAATTGTAAGACAGCCCCTGCGCACAGACATAAAAAAAGCCGCCCGGATCGGACGGCTTTTTCCGCACAAGCGGATTAGCGCTTGGAGAACTGCTTGCGGCGACGCGCCTTGTGGAAGCCGACTTTTTTCCGTTCGACTTCGCGGGCATCGCGGGTCACCAGACCGGCGGCCTTCAGTGCGGGCTTGAGCTCGGGCGAAAACTCGATCAGCGCGCGGGTGATGCCGTGACGCACCGCGCCGGCCTGGCCGGATTCACCGCCGCCCGCCACGTTGACCATGATGTCGAAGGTGTTGAGATTGTCGGTCAGCACCAGCGGCTGGCGCACGACCATGCGGCCGGTTTCGCGCGAGAAATAGTCGTCCACCGGCTTTTCGTTGACGACAATCTTGCCGCTGCCGGCCTTGATGAACACGCGCGCAACCGATTCCTTGCGGCGACCCGTACCGTAGTTGTAGTTACCGATCATGATGCAGCCTTAACGTTGAGTTCGAGGGGCTGGGGCTGTTGGGCCTCGTGCGGATGGTCCGCGCCCGCGTAGATTTTCATTTTCTTGATCATGGCGTAGCCGAGCGGGCCCTTGGGCAGCATGCCCTTGACCGCTTTCTCCAGCGCACGGCCGGGGAAGCGCTCCTGCATCTTGTCGAAGTTCGTCTCGTAGATGCCGCCGGGGTAGCCAGTGTGGCGAAAGTACTTCTTGTCGAGGCCCTTGTTGCCGGTCACGACCATCTTGCTGGCGTTGACCACCACGATGTAATCGCCGGTGTCGACGTGGGGCGTGAACTCCGGCTTATGCTTACCGCGCAGGCGGCGTGCAATCTCGGAAGCCAGGCGGCCCAGCACTTTGTTGTCGGCATCAACCACGAACCAGTCGCGTTTGACTTCATGCCCTTTAGCGGAAAACGTTTTCATGACCCAACCTCTACACAGAGGACAATCTCGGAAAGCCGGGCATTTTACCTGCGCACCCCGCACAAAGTCAAACACTGCTTGCATCCGGCCGCAATGACGTTGGCGACCCCTGCACGGCATACGCGTTTGCCGCGCAATGGCCGCAACGCAAGGCTTGGGCAGGCGCGGCCGGGCAGCATACAATCCCCGCCATGACCGCCTGGCTTGCCACCAACCTCATCGCCGCCGCCCTGCTGCCTCCGCTGGCGCTGGTGATCCTCCTGGCCGCCGGGCTCTTTTTTCACCGCCGCCGCCCAGGCCTGTCCATGTCGCTGATCCTGCTGTCCACCACCGCGCTGTATGCCCTCTCCACCCCCTGGGTCGGCGGCCTGCTGCTAAAAACCCTAGAAATCAGCGCGCCCGTCAGCCCCGATACGCTACAGGGCGCCCACGCCATCGTCGTCCTCGGCGGCGGCCGGCGGGTGGACGCGGCCGAATACGGCAGCGACACGCTCAACGGCATCAGCCTGGAACGCCTGCGCTACGCCGCCTTCCTCCATCGCGCCAGCGGCTTGCCGCTCCTCGTCACCGGCGGCAAACCCGGTGGCGGCGAGCTGGCTGAAGGCCGCATCATGCAGCACATCCTGCAGACCGAATACGGCCTGACCACCCGCTGGATCGAAGACGCCGCCCTCACCACCTGGGACAACGCCCGCTTGTCCGCGGCAGCGCTCAAGCAGGCCGGCGTCCAGCGGATCGTGCTGGTCACCCACGCCTGGCACCTGCGCCGCGCCGTTCCCCTGTTCGAGGCGCAGGGGTTCGACGTCCTCCCCGCCGGCATCCAGTTTTCCAGCACCCGACTCGACTCCATCCTCGACGTCCTGCCCACGCCCGCCGGCTTGCGCGACAGTACCTTTGCCCTGCACGAATGGCTGGGCATTCTGTGGTACAAACTCCGCACATTTTTTGCCTGAAGGACACCCATGAAAGCCCGCGTCAAACTCATCGAAGGCGTCAGCTTCGTCGGCCAGAGCGAATCCGGCCACAGCGTCGTCATGGACGGCGCCCCCGAATCCGGCGGCAAGAACCTTGGCGTGCGACCGATGGAAATGCTGCTGATGGGACTGGGCGGCTGCTCCGCGTTCGACGTCGTCATGATCCTGCGCAAAAGCCGTCAGCAAGTCACCGACTGCCTCGCCGATCTCAGCGCCGAACGCGCCGACAGCGACCCCAAGGTATTCACGAAGATTCACGTCCACTTCATAGTCACCGGCAAAGGGCTCGACCCCAAGCGCGTCGAGCAAGCGGTGAAGCTCTCCGCAGAGAAATACTGCTCGGCGAGCATTATGCTCGGCAAGACGGCCGAGATCACGCATGACTTCGAGGTGGTGGAAGGCTGAAAACAAACGGGCGCTTCGACGCTCGTTTATTTATTCGTGAATTGTCAGGGATTCGCGTCCCAACTCAACGTAAGTCGCTGCGGCAAATGCCTCGACAATTTCGTCAACATGCCCGCGGACAATGCGTTCCAGCTCATCGTTTGAAATATTGCCTGTCGAAACAATCAGCAAACCCTGTGGCCGCCCGTTGATCAGATAGGACTGCACAAAATCGTCGTCCTTGGTCACGACGATGTGCTGCCCACTCTCGGCCACATCGAGTATTTCGTTATCGCTCGTCCTGTTGCCTTGAGGCAGATCAAGCGTATGCAAAGCTTCATGTCCCGCATCAACCAGCCACACACAGAATCTTCTGGGTAGCTGGGCATCCACCAGAAATTTCATGCAGCGAATCGTTCCATGCGCTTAACATGCGCAA
>DAHWJK010000351.1:0-8935 GCA_027344185.1 Thiobacillus sp. | reverse complement strand
GTTCTGGAGTCTGCTTGATGACAAAAATAGTGGCGATCGCCAACCAGAAGGGCGGCGTCGGCAAGACGACGACGGCGGTGAACCTGGCCGCGAGCCTGGCCGAGCTGGGGCAGCGCGTACTACTGGCCGACCTCGATCCGCAGGGCAACGCGACCATGGGCGCGGGCATCGAAAAGCGCACCGCGCTGCCGACCGTGTATCAGATCCTGCTGAACCAGGTGACGCTGCGCGACGCGCGGATGCGCTCCGGCCCCGGCCATTTCGACGTCATCCCGGCCAACCGCGAACTCGCGGGCGCGGAAATCGATCTGGTCAACCTGGAGCAGCGCGACCTGCGGCTGAAGGTGGCGCTGGCGCAGGTGGCCGACGATTACGACTTCATCCTGATGGACTGCCCGCCGACGCTGAACCTGCTGACCGTCAACGCGTTCGCGGCGGCGGGGTCGGTGCTCATTCCGATGCAGTGCGAGTACTACGCGCTGGAGGGGCTGACCGACCTGGTCGCCACCATCAAGAAAGTGAAGCAGCGGCTCAATCCGGCGATCCAGATCGAGGGCTTGCTGCGGGTGATGTTCGACCCGCGCAGCACGCTGGCGCAGCAGGTGTCGGAGCAGATCAAGCGGCATTTCGGCGACAAGGTCTACGACACCGTGATTCCACGCAACGTGCGGCTGGCCGAGGCGCCCAGTCACGGGCTGCCGGTGCTGGCCTACGACCGCCAGTGCCGGGGCGCCAAGGCGTATATGGAGCTGGCCGAGGAAATGCTCAAACGCAGCCAGAAGGACATGCATTCAGGCCACGCGGCCGGGGAGGACACAGATGGCCAAGCTTAAGGGATTGGGACGCGGGCTCGACGCGCTCTTGGGCGGCGAGGACAACGCCGTGCCGCCGCAGGGCGACCTGCGCATGATGAAGGTGACGCAACTGGCGCCCGGCAAATATCAGCCGCGCACCCAGATGGACAGCGAATCGCTGCAGGAGCTGGCCGACTCGATCCGCGCACAGGGGCTGATGCAGCCGATCCTGGTGCGCGAGGTGGCCGGCGGTCACGAAATCATCGCCGGCGAACGGCGCTGGCGCGCGGCGCAACTGGCGGGTCTCACCGAAATTCCGGTGCTGCTGCGCGAAGTCGCCGACGACGCGGTGGCGGCGATGGCGCTGATCGAGAACATCCAGCGCGAGGACCTCAATGCGATCGACGAGGCGCACGGCCTGCAGCGCCTGATCCAGGAATTCGGCATGACCCACGACGCGGTGGCGCAGGCGGTCGGCAAGTCGCGCGCGGCGGTGTCCAACCTGCTGCGCCTCTTGAACCTGTCGCGCCCGGTGCAGGACATGCTGACCGCCGGCCTGATCGAAATGGGCCATGCGCGGGCCTTGCTGCCTTTGCATGCCGGTGCCCAGCGCGAGCTGGCGCATGAGATCGAGACCCGCGGCCTGTCGGTGCGCGAAGTCGAGCGCCGGGTGGCGCGGCTGAAGGACCCCGCCACCACGACCCCGGCCAAACAGGCGGTGTCGCGCGATATCCTGCGGCTGGAAGAGGCGCTGTCGGACGCGCTGGGTATGACTGCCCACGTGCAGACCAACAGCAAGGGCAGCGGCAGGCTGACCCTGCAATTCGCGAGCCCGGAAGAGCTGCAGGGTCTGCTGCAAAGGCTGGGCATCCAGCTATAAGGGATGGAATTCAGGCAGGCCGGCGGGGCGGGCCATACAACATTCCACCTTAGTGAAATTCGTCATCAAGCAGTCTGATGATTGCATAGAACCCCCTGATTCTTGTATCATCGCCGGCTAATGTTTACCGGCGACCGCCGCATCGGCATTTCGGGCACCCAGCGGGTGGCGCTGGCGCAAGCAGGCCTGGCGCCGATCGCCGCATTGATCGGGTGGGTGTTTGCCGGACCGGGCGCGGCGGCGGCGGCGCTGTACGGCGTGCTGGTGGCGCTGGCGGTCAGCGCCGTGCTGGTGTGGCGCGAGCGACAGTCGATCCGGCATCCCGAATGGGACCAGCATCGTTTGTTCAAGCTGTTCATCCGTGCCGGCATCGAGCGGATGCTGCTGCTGGTGGGCCTGCTGGTCGCGGGACTCGGCGTGCTGAACCTGGCGCCGTTGCCGTTGCTGGCGGGCCTGGTGCTGGCGCAGCTGGCCTGGCTCGCGGTCGCGACAACCGGCCGCCATACCCGGTAACGAGCCTGTGCCGTCGGCAGGATTTGCCAAGGTTGGTTTTGAATGGGAGCGCGCTGCGCGTCCATCCAAAACCCACTTATAGAATTTGATCACTATGGCTTCGGAATACGCTTCCTCCGGCGAGTACATCAAGCACCACCTGCAAAACCTGACCTACGGCCAGTTGCCCGAAGGGACCGTGCGCCATGACGGCACCGTGCTCGACGCGCCGACCTGGACGTTTGCTCACGGCGCCGAAGAAGTCCAGGCCATGGGCTTCTGGTCGATCAACGTCGACAGCATGCTGTTCTCGATCGGCCTCGGCATCCTGTTCCTGTTCTTTTTCCGCATGGCGGCCAAGAAAGCCACCACCGGCGTGCCGGGCGGCCTGCAGAACTTCGTCGAATGGATCATCGAGTTCATCGACACCTCGGTGCGCGGCTCCTTCTCGCACAGAAACGCACTGGTGGCCCCGCTCGCGCTGACGGTCTTCATCTGGATCTTCCTGATGAACGCAATGGACCTGATTCCGGTGGACTGGCTGCCCTACGCCGCCTCGCTGGCCGGCGTGCCCTACTTCAAGGTCGTGCCGTCGACCGACCCCAACGTGACCTTTGGCCTTGCGCTGTCGGTGTTTGCGCTGGTGCTGTTCTACAGCGTCAAGATGAAGGGCTCGGGCGGCTTCTTCGCCGAACTGGCCTTCCAGCCGTTCCAGGCCAAAAACCCGATTCTGAAATACCTGGTGTTCATGCCGATCAACCTGCTGCTTGAAGGCGTCAGCCTGATCGCCAAGCCGATTTCGCTGGCACTGCGTCTGTTCGGCAACATGTACGCCGGCGAAATGATCTTCATCCTGATTGCGCTGATGTTCGGCGGCGGCTGGATCCTGGCCGTGTTCGGCGGTGCGTTGCAGTGGGCGTGGGCGGTGTTCCACATCCTCATCATCACGCTGCAGGCCTTTATCTTCATGACGCTGACCATTGTGTACCTGGACATGGCGCATGCCGAGCACCACTGATTTCGTTTTTGATTCACTTTGTTTTCAACTTTGATTTTTACTTTTAGGAGCAACAAATGGAAATGACTCAAGCCGTGCTGTTTATCGCTGGTGCCCTGATGATGGGTCTGGGCGCACTGGGTGCAGCTATTGGCATCGGCATCCTCGGTGGCCGCTTCCTCGAAGGCGCTGCCCGTCAGCCCGAACTGATCCCGATGCTGCGTACCCAGTTCTTCATCGTGATGGGTCTGGTCGACGCCGTGCCGATGATCGCCGTCGGTCTGGCCATGTACGTTCTGTTCGCCGTTGCCGGTTAATTTGCGGATTGCTGCGGTACCCGTCGCCAATCCTCGTTTTTAACCCCCGTCTATAAAAGGTGCGGAAATGAATTTCAACGCAACTTTGATCGGCCAGTCCATCACGTTCATTTTCTTCGTGTGGTTCTGCATGAAGTTCGTGTGGCCGCCGATCATGAACGCGCTCGAGACGCGCAAGAAGCAGATTGCCGACGGCCTCGCCGCAGGCGACCGCGGCAAGCACGAGCTGGAGCTGGCCGCCAAAAAGGCTGCCGACAACCTGCGCGACGCCAAGGCCCAGGCTGCCGAAGTGATCGCCCAGGCTGAAAAGCGCGCGGCGCAGATCGTCGAAGAAGCCAAAACGGCCGCCAAGGAAGAAGGCGACCGCCAGCTGGCTGCTGCCCAGGCCAATATCGAACAGGAAGCCAACCGTGCACGCGAAAGCCTGCGCGAGCAGGTGGCCGCGCTGGCCGTGGCCGGCGCAGAGAAGATCCTGCGCCGCGAAGTCAACGCGCAAACCCACGCTGACCTGCTGGGCCAGCTGAAAGCCGAGCTGTAAGCCATGAGCGAACTGTCTACCCTGGCACGTCCCTACGCCGAAGCGGTGTTCCGCATGGCGCAGGGCGAAAACGACCTGGCCGGCTGGTCCGCGCGCGTGCAGTCGCTGGCGCTCATCGTTTCGGATGCGCAGGTGGCACGCCTGATTGCCGATCCCGCGGTATCGGCGGAGCGTGTGGCTGACCTGATCATCGAGGTGGCCGGTGCCGACCTCGGCGAGCGCGGCGGCAACTTCGTCAAGGTGCTGGCCGAGAACGACCGTCTGGTGCTGCTGCCGGAAATCAGCACGCAGTTCGAGACGCTGAAGGCCAATGCCGAAGGCACACTCGAGGCGACGATCACCAGCGCGCAGGAACTGACGCAGGCGCAGATCGACGATCTGGTGGCCGGCCTGAAGACCAGGTTCAACCGCGCTGTGAACGTGCAGCTGGCGGTCGATGCCGAACTGATCGGCGGTGCGGTGATCGCGATTGGCGACCAGGTCATAGACGGCTCGGTGAAAGGACGCTTGCAGCGCATGTCCTTCGCCCTCCAGGCTTAAGGCGCAGCCCAGGCTCATCCAACTGATATTTATCGGAACCTCACGGTTCGGAGAACAAAATGCAACTGAATCCAAGCGAAATCAGCGAACTGATTAAAGCCAAGATCGAAAACCTCGGTGCCTCGAGCGAACTGCGCACCCAGGGCACGATCGTTTCCGTCACCGACGGCATCGTCCGCATTCATGGTTTGTCCGACGTGATGTCGGGCGAGATGATCGAGATGCCGGGCAACACCTTCGGCGTGGCCTTGAACCTCGAGCGCGACTCCGTCGGCGCGGTGATCCTGGGCGACTACGAACACATCACCGAAGGCGATGTCGCCAAGTGCACCGGCCGCATCCTGGAAGTGCCGGTCGGCCGTGGCCTGCTCGGCCGCGTGGTCAACTCGCTGGGCCAGCCCATCGACGGCAAGGGCCCGATCGCCGCCGACACCACCATGCCGATCGAGCGCATCGCGCCCGGCGTGATCGAGCGCAAATCGGTCGACCAGCCGGTGCAGACCGGCCTCAAGTCGATCGACGCCATGGTGCCGGTCGGCCGCGGCCAGCGCGAACTGATCATCGGCGACCGCCAGACCGGCAAGACCGCGGTCGCGATCGACGCCATCATCAACCAGAAGGGCACCGGCGTGAAGTGCATCTACGTCGCCATCGGCCAGAAGGCGTCTTCGGTGGCCAACGTGGTGCGCAAGCTGGAAGAGCACGGCGCGATGGACCATACCATCGTCGTCGCGGCGACCGCGTCCGACGCCGCCGCGATGCAGTACATCGCACCGTACGCGGGCTGCACCATGGGCGAATTCTTCCGCGACATTGGCGAAGACGCGCTGATCGTGTACGACGACCTGACCAAGCAGGCCTGGGCCTACCGTCAGGTGTCGCTGCTGCTGCGCCGCCCGCCGGGCCGCGAAGCCTACCCCGGCGACGTGTTCTATCTGCACTCGCGTCTGCTCGAGCGCGCCGCGCGCGTCAACGCCGACTACGTGGAAAAGATCACCAATGGCGCCGTCAAGGGCAAGACCGGCTCGCTGACCGCGCTGCCGATCATCGAAACGCAGGCCGGCGACGTGTCCGCCTTCGTGCCGACCAACGTGATCTCGATCACCGACGGCCAGATTTTCCTGGAAACCGACCTCTTCAACGCCGGCATCCGTCCCGCGATCAACGCCGGCCTGTCGGTGTCCCGCGTCGGCGGCGCCGCGCAGACCAAGGTCATCAAGAAGCTCGGCGGCGGTATCCGTCTGGCGCTGGCGCAGTACCGCGAACTCGCGGCTTTCGCCCAGTTCGCGTCCGACCTCGACGAAGCCACCCGCAAGCAGCTCGAGCGTGGCCGCCGCGTGACCGAACTGATGAAGCAGGCGCAGTACTCGCCGATGTCGGTGTCGCAGATGGCGCTGTCCCTGTTCGCCGTCAACAAGGGCTACATGGACGACGTCGAAGTGAACAAGATTCTGCCGTTCGAATCCGCGCTGCTGGCCTTCGTGAAATCCAAGTACGCCAGCATCCTGGACACCATCGAAACCAGCGGAAACCTGGATGACGCCACCGAAAAGGCGCTCACCGCCGCGGTGGACGAGTTCAAGAAAACCGGCGTCTATTGATAGACCGCGCTGATTAGTTAGGAGCCACAATGGCAGCCGGAAAAGAAATACGGACCAAGATCAAGAGCGTGGAAAATACGCGCAAGATCACCAAGGCCATGGAAATGGTCGCGGCGTCCAAGATGCGCAAGGCCCAGGAACGCATGAAGGCCGCGCGTCCCTACGCCGAGAAGATCGCCAACGTGGCGACCCACATGGCGTATGCGCACACGGAATACAAGCATCCGTTCGTGATTGCGCGCGAGAACGTCAAGCGTGTCGGCCTCATCATCGTCAGCTCGGACAAGGGCCTGTGCGGCGGTCTCAACACCAACGCCTTCCGCCTGGTGGTGACCCAGATGAAGCAGTGGGAAGCCGCCGGCGTCGGTATCGACGTCACCGCGATCGGCAACAAGGGCCTCGGCTTCATGCAGCGCCTGGGCGCCAACGTGGTGTCGCAGCTGACCGCGATTGGCGACGCGCCGCACATGGAGAAGCTGATCGGCCCGGTCAAGATCATGCTGGACGCGTACATGGAAGGTCGCATCGATGCGCTGTACATCGTCTACAACCGCTTCGTCAACACGATGAAGCAGGAACCTACGCTGACCCAGCTGCTGCCGCTGGCGCAACTCGAAAGTCCCGAGGAAGCCAGCCTGAAGACACACTGGGACTACATCTACGAGCCCGATGCGAAGCCGGTGGTCGACGGCATGCTGATGCGCTACATCGAATCGCTGGTGTATCAGGGCGTGGCCGAGAACATCGCGTGCGAGCAGTCGGCGCGGATGGTGGCGATGAAGGCCGCCTCCGACAACGCCAAGGACGTGATCGGCGAACTGAAGCTGGTGTACAACAAGACCCGTCAGGCCGCGATCACGAAGGAACTGTCCGAGATCGTCGCGGGCGCCGCTGCAGTCTGAGCGCGCTTTCCCGGAATGGCTGGCCAACGAATTTAAATTTTTAGGAAATCAACATGAGCAACGGAAAAATTGTTCAGATCATCGGTGCCGTGGTGGACGTGGAATTTTCGCGCGAATCCATGCCGAAGGTCTTCGAAGCGCTGAAAATGCAGACGCCGGAACTGACGATGGAAGTCCAGCAGCAGCTCGGCGACGGCGTCGTTCGCGCGATTGCGATGGGTTCCACCGACGGTCTGCGCCGCGGCATGGAAGTGCTGTCCACCGGCAACCCGATCATGGTACCGGTCGGCCAGGCAACGCTCGGCCGCATCATGAACGTGCTGGG
This sequence comes from Thiobacillus sp., assembly GCA_027344185.1. Taxonomy (GTDB): domain Bacteria; phylum Pseudomonadota; class Gammaproteobacteria; order Burkholderiales; family Thiobacillaceae; genus Thiobacillus. Next base: position 1,549 of record DAHWJK010000351.1, on the reverse strand, counting down.
CACGCCGATCGACGAAGCGGGTCCGGTCAACGCCGACACCCATATGCCGATTCACCGCAAGCCGCCGGCCTACGCCGACCAGGCCGCGACGGTTGAGATTCTCGAAACCGGCATCAAGGTGATCGACCTGATCATGCCGATCGCCAAGGGCGGCAAGGTCGGCCTGTTCGGCGGCGCCGGCGTGGGCAAGACCGTGACGCTGATGGAACTGATCCGCAACATCGCCGTGGCGCACTCCGGCTTCTCGGTGTTTGCCGGCGTCGGCGAGCGGACCCGCGAAGGCAACGACTTCTATCACGAGATGAAGGAAGGCGGCGTGCTGGACAAGGTCGCGCTGGTCTATGGCCAGATGAACGAACCGCCCGGCAACCGCCTGCGCGTCGCGCTGACCGGCCTGACCATGGCCGAATACTTCCGCGACGAAGGCCGCGACGTGCTGCTGTTCGTCGACAACATCTACCGCTACACGCTGGCCGGTACCGAAGTGTCCGCCCTGCTGGGCCGGATGCCGTCCGCGGTGGGCTACCAGCCGACGCTGGCCGACGAAATGGGCCGCCTGCAGGAGCGCATCACCTCGACCCGCACCGGCTCGATCACGTCGTTCCAGGCCGTGTACGTGCCCGCGGACGACTTGACCGACCCGTCGCCCGCCACCACCTTCGCCCACCTCGATGCCACCCTGGTGCTCTCCCGTCAGGTCGCCGAACTGGGTATTTACCCGGCGGTGGACCCGCTCGATTCGACTTCGCGGATTCTCGATCCGCAGGTGGTCGGCGAAGAGCACTACGGCGTCGCCCGCGCGGTCCAGGGCACGCTGCAGAAGTACAAGGAACTGCGCGACATCATCGCGATTCTGGGCATGGACGAACTGTCGCCGGAAGACAAGCTGGCCGTGTCCCGCGCGCGTAAAATCCAGCGCTTCCTGTCGCAGCCGTTCTTCGTCGCCGAAGTGTTCACCGGCGCGCCCGGCAAATACGTCACGCTGAAGGAAACCATCGCCGGCTTCAAGGCGATTGTCGAAGGCGAATACGATCACCTGCCGGAACAGGCCTTCTATATGGTCGGCACGATCGAAGAAGCTGTCGAAAAAGCGAAGACGATTCAGTAATAGGGATCAGGAATCAGGGGCCAGGGATCAGGGAAGAGGCGCGGCAAAGCCGCACCACCCCTGACTCCTGAATCCTGACCCCTGAATCCTGAAAGGAAAAAAATGGCCATGACCCTACACGTCGACATCGTCAGCGCTGAAAAATCACTCTACTCCGGCACCGCCGAAGTGGTGATCGCCCCCGGCCAGCGCGGCGAGCTTGGTATCTACCCGCGTCACACGCCGCTGCTGACCACGCTGAAGCCGGGCTCGGTACGCATCAAGGTGCCGAACCAGGTTGAGGAAGAGCTGGTCTACGTTTCCGGCGGCATTCTCGAAGTGCAGCCGCACGTCGTCACCATCCTGTCCGACTCCGCGATCCGCGGCGCCGACCTCGACGAAGCCAAGGCCCTCGAAGCCATGCGCGCCGCCGAGGAGGCGATGAAGGACAAGGCCGCCACC
>DAHWJK010000144.1:0-15087 GCA_027344185.1 Thiobacillus sp. | reverse complement strand
CCACGCAGGTGTTGGAGAGCACGCGCAGGCAGTCCATGCCCTTGGGCGACAGGTTGAGCCGGCTGTCCGCCGTGCCGGTGGCGGTGAAGAATATTTTTTGCGCGGCGATGAAATCGCGGTGCCGCGGCTCGAGCGCAGGATAGAAACGTGCCATCAGTTGATGTGCTTCTTCAGAAACTCGGTGAGGATGCGCAGTCGCGTCACGCTGTCGTTCATTTCCAGCAGGTTCTGCTTGATCGAGTGCTTGAGCGGCAGCACCTCGGACAGGCGATAGCCGACCCACACCGCGTTGTCGAATTCGTGCGGGGCGGCGAAATGCGCATCCCCGTATTCGCCGACGATGTGGCGCAGGATCTCGACGGCGAGTTCGAGGTCGTCGGGAACGGCGGCGGCAGCTTCGCTGCTGACCGATTCCACGGTGCCGATCAACAGGCCGCTGGGATCAGTGCGGAGCTTGCGGATGACGAAGCGGTCCTGCGCCCGGGTGTCGATGTGCAGGATGCCGGTCTGCGGCATGTCCCAGTCGGTGACGCAGACCCGGGTGCCGACCTGGTAGGGTACGGCGGGCGTGCCCGTCTCCTGGCCTTCGCGAATGCCGCAGATGCCGAACGGCGTGCCGTCGGCGATGGCCTGCTTGACCATGTCAAGGTAGCGCGTCTCGAAAATGCGCAGCGGCAGCAGACCGCCGGGAAACACCACGGTATTGAGCGGAAACAGCGGCAACGTGTAGGGTTTGAGGTCGTCGCTCAATGCTCCTCTCCCCAGCGTGCCATCAGCGTGTGTGCAATGCCCAGCTGGTCGAGGATGCGCGCGACGATGAAATCGACGATGGCCTCGACCGATTGCGGGCGATGGTAAAAGCCGGGATTGGCCGGCAGGATCACCGCGTTCATGCGCGACAGCGTCAGCATGTTTTCCAGGTGCAGGGTGGAAAACGGCGTTTCGCGCGGCACCAGAATCAGCTTTTTCTGCTCTTTCAGCATGACGTCGGCGGCGCGCTCAATCAGGTTGTCCGACATGCCGTGGGCGATGGCGGCGAGCGTGCCCATCGAGCAGGGACAGACCACCATCGCATCGGCCGGGTTGGAGCCGGATGCGACCGGTGCATTCCAGTCGTCGCGGCCGAACACGCGCAGCTGGCCGTCGCGCGCATTCATGCCGGACGAAAGTTGCTTTTCGAGATCGCCGGCGCGCGCCGGCAAGGCCACGCCGAGCTCCTGCTTGGCGACGATATGGGCAGCCTGCGAGACCAGCAGGTAGACGCGCAGCTCGGCGGCCAGCAGGCACTCGAGCAGACGCAGGCCATAGGCCATGCCGGACGCGCCGGACAGCGCCAGGGTTACGGTGCGGAGGGAGGCAGACATGACGCCGATTGTCGCCCGGATGATGCGGGGCCGGCAAGCAGACGCGCCACGATGACGCCGTTGACGGCGCCGAAAATCAGTGCCGCGGCGGCAAATACCGGCAGCAGCTTGAGCAGGGCGGCACCCGGCAACAGCCACCAGCCAACCAGCGCGAGCTGGCCGCCGATGTGGCCGAAGGCCGCCAGTATCGACAGGCTGACCGGACCGAAATGGCGTTGCGGAAGATATTGCGCCAGCCCCAGCACGGCGAGGCTGGCGAGCGCACCGGCGGCCGACAGCCAGAATCCCGGCGCGAACAGGCTGCCCAGCAGCAGGCCGCCGGCAAGCACGCGCAACGCGGACACCCAGGCGGCGGCGTGCCAGCCAAATTGCAGCAGCACCAGCAGGATGACTATGTTGGCAAGACCGGGTTTCACGCCGGGGATCGGGCTTGGAATCGCCGCTTCGGCCAGTGTCAGTCCGATTGCCAGCGCCGCCAGCCGCGCGATGCGGCGGTCGTCCGGGGTGACCGGCAACTCAATAACCGAGGGTGTCATAGGCTGCGGTGCGGCCGCGGATTTCGAGGCTGACCTGATTCGGCAGGCACAGCGCCGCCTGGCCGGATTGGGTGAGCCAGCCCTGCTTCACGCACAGCTGGCGCGGCGACGGGTCGGCGGCCACGCGGGCGCGACCGGGTTCGATCTCGATCTGTGTGGTGCCGAGCGGACCGTCGACCGCAATGGTGTGCGCGTGGGTGAGTGGCATGGTGTTAACGATCTGGCCGGCGGCGCGAATCACCGCGGTGTCGCCGCGGGGGCCGCCCCAGCCGAGCAGGGCCAGCCCGAAGACGAGGCCGGCGCCGGCCAGCAGCACGCCCACGTCGCCGGCCCGCAGCATCAGGACAGCTCGCGGTGGCGCACCAGCACCTGCTCGCGTTCGCGGAAGGCGGCGGCCAGCGTTTCGGCAAAATAGACGCTGCGGTGCTGGCCGCCGGTGCAGCCGATGGCCACCGTCAGGTAGGCCCGATGGTCGCGGATGAAGCACGGCAGCCAGTTTTCGACGAAACCGCGAATGTCGGCCAGCAGCGCCATCGCATCGGGGCTGGATTCGATGTAGTCCTTCACCGGCTGGTCGCAGCCGGTGAGCGGCTTGAGTTCGGCAACGTAGTGCGGGTTGGGCAGGCAGCGCACGTCGAACACCAGGTCGGCGTCGAGCGGAATGCCGTGCTTGAAACCGAAGGATTCGAACAAGAGCGTGATGCGCGAACGGTCCTGGCCGACCAGGTCCTTGATCCACATCCGCAGGGCCGCGGCCGACAGGTCGCTGGTATCGATGCGGTGCGCCAGCAGCGCGATCTCGCCGAGCATCTCGCGTTCCATCTGGATCGCTTCCTGCAGCGAAACGCTTTCGCTGGAGAGCGGGTGGCGCCGCCGCGTTTCGGAAAACCGCTTCACCAGCGTCAGCGTCTTCGCCTCAAGGAAAATCATGCGCAGGTCTGCGCCCCGTTCGCGCAGCGCCTCGGCGATTGCCGGCAAATGCGAAAAACTCGCGCTGCTGCGCGCGTCGATGGCAATCGCGATGCGCGCGTGGCCTGCGCCCTTCAGATAGTCGACCAGGGGCTGCAGCATTGCCAGCGGCAGGTTGTCGACGCAGTAGTAGCCGATGTCTTCCAGCACCGCGATGGCGATGCTTTTTCCCGAGCCGGACAGACCGGAAACCAGCACGACCTGCATCAGCGCTTCCCGTTCTCGTCGATGGCCGCCTGCTGGCGCTGGATGAACTGCTCGAGCGGGTTGACGCCGCGGTGCTTGAGAATGTGGTTGCGCACGGCAACCTCGACCAGCACGGCGAGGTTGCGGCCCGCCGCCACCGGGATGTGCACCTTGGGGATGTCGACATCGAGGATGGTTTCGACCGACGCCACCATGTCGAGTCGGTTGAGTCCGACTTCGCCGATTTCCTGCGGCTGCACCAGTTCGACGATGAGTTTGAGGTTCTTCTGCTGCTTGACCGCCATTTCGCCGAACAGGAAGCGGATGTTGAGGATGCCGAGCCCGCGCACTTCAAGAAAGTCGCGGATCAACGGCGGGCAGCTTCCTTCCAGCGTTTGGGGGGCGACGTGCTTCAGTTCGACGACGTCGTCGGCGATCAGGCGGTGGCCGCGCGTAATGAGTTCCAGCGCCAGTTCGCTCTTGCCGACACCGGCGTCGCCGGTGAGCAGCACGCCGGTGCCGAGCACTTCCAGAAACACGCCGTGCAGCGAGCTGCATTCGGCCAGGCGCTGCGTCAGGTAATGCCCCAGGTAAGACATCAGGATGGGGCTCGCGAGGCCCGATGCGAGCAGGGGGGTGCCGCTGCGCTCGGCATTCTCGAGCAGCATTCCCGGTACGGCTTCGCCGTTGGAAACGATGATGGCGGCCAGTTCGGACGAAAACAGGTGCCTGATTGCGTCTTCCAGCCCCGCTGGAGGCAGGCCGCGCAAGTAGTCCATCTCGGCGCAGCCCAGCACCTGGACGCGGTTGGGATGGACGAAATTGAGGTGGCCGATCAGCGCCAGCGTCGGTTTCTGGATGGTTTCGGAGGACAAGGTGCGGTGGCCCCCGCTGCGGCCGGCGAGCCATTGCAGGCCAAGCTGCTCGGCCATATCGCGAAACAGCGTCTCGACCGAAACCTGGCTGCTGTCGTCCATGCGCGGGAGGCGTCTAGCTTGACCATGCATTGAGCATGGCGAGAATGTCGTTAGGCGTGGCCGCAGCGAGCATGTTGGTGCGCATGACTTCGTCGCCGAACAGCTGCGCCAGTTCCCCGAGAATCTGCAGGTGCCGTTCGTTGGCGTCTTTCGGCACCAGCAGAATGAAGCACAGCGATACCGGCTGGTTGTCGGGTGCGTCGAAGTCGAGCGGGGTGCTCAGCCGGTACAGCGCGCCGCAGGCATCCTTCAGGCCCTTGATGCGGCCGTGCGGAATCGCGATGCCGTAGCCAAGCGCGGTCGAGCCCAGGCGTTCGCGTTCGAACAGGCTGGTAAAAATGTCGGTGGATTTGAGTCCGTGGGTCCGTGCAAACAGGTCCGCAGCGTGTTCGAACAGCTTTTTCTTGCTGCTGAAACTCAGGTCCAGCAAGGTCGTGTCGACGGAAAGGAGTGGAGCGATTAGATTCATGCCGGTTGCATGGCCGGGCAAAGCGCCGGCGTTCCGCAAATTATACGCCCGGAGCGTGTCCGGGCTTCCCTGATCAAAAGAACCAGATCAGGCGGTATTCTCGTTTACGTTGACCTGATGCTTGAGGCCACCATCGCCCTGGTGGACATCCGAGGTTTTTTCCTTGTGCTTGACGATCTGGCGGTCGAGCTTGTCGGCCAGCAGGTCGATCGCGGCATACATGTTGCCGTCTTCGCTGTGCGCGTGAAAATCATGGCCCTTGACGTGCAGGTTGGCTTCCACTTTATGTACCAGCTTGTCGACCTGCATGATCACGTTCATGTTGATGACGTGGTCGAAGTGGCGTTTGACGCGATCGAGTTTTTCGGACACGTAATCGCGGATGGCTGGGGTAACTTCCAGGTGATGGCCGGAAATGGTCAAATTCATAGCGCCTCCTAAAGCGGCTGAAGAAACGGATTGCCAGTATTGCGCTGGATCAGGCGCGATTGTGCGCGCCTGATTTCATTGTGGGACGAAAGCCGGAGACATTCAAGCCGGCCGGGCACCCGTGCCGACGGATCGTGAAATCCCCTGAATCAGAGCGAACGCCGCATGTTTGCGGGCGGAATTTGCAGCGACTCGCGGTATTTGGCGACGGTGCGGCGGGCCACCACGATGCCCTGCTGTCCGAGGACTTCCGCCAGCTGGCCGTCGGACAGCGGTTTCCCGATGTTCTCTGCGGCAACCAGCTGCTTGATCAGTGCGCGGATGGCGGTCGACGAGCAGGCGCCGCCGTTGTCGGTAGAGACGTGGCTGCCGAAAAAGTACTTCAATTCGTACAGCCCGCGCGGCGTCATCATGTACTTTTGCGTGGTGACGCGCGAAATGGTCGATTCGTGCAGTTCCACCGCGTCGGCGATCTCGCGCAGCACCAGCGGGCGCATCGCCACTTCGCCGTGTTCGAAAAAATGTTTCTGGCGGTCGACGATGGCCTGCGAGACGCGCAGGATGGTGTCGAAGCGCTGCTGCACGTTCTTGATCAGCCAGCGCGCTTCCTGCAGCTGGGTGGCCAGTTGATTGCCGCCGTTTTCGCGATGGCGCGCCAGGATGTCGGCATAGACGCGATTGACGCGCAGCTTGGGCATGGCGTCGGCGTTGAGGCTGGCGATCCACATGCCCTTGATCTTGCGCACGTAGACATCGGGGATGACATAGTGCGTTTCGTCGACGCCGAAGGCCGCGCCGGGGCGCGGATTCATCGAGAGGATCAGGGTCCGCACGGCGCGCAGCGTGGGGTCGTCGATGCCGAGCATTTTTTTCAGCTTGCCGACGTCGCGCGCCGCCAGCAGGTCGAGGTGATGCGTGGTCAGCCGGATGGCGTCGTCGCGCGCCGGGGTGTCGGCGGGCAGGGCGCGCAGTTGCAGCGTCAGGCATTCGGCCAGGTTGCGCGCGCCGACCCCGGTCGGGTCCATATTTTGCAGGTGCTTGAGCGCGGTTTCGACCTCTTCGGGTTCGAGTTCTTCCAGCTCGTCCGCGAGACCGGCGGCAATGTCTTCCAGCGGCTGGGTGAGGAAACCGGCCTCGTCGAGGTCGTCGATCAGTGCGGCGACGAGGGTGCGGTCGCGCACGGTGAGCGGACTGACGATCAGCTGGTTCAGCAGGTGCTCACGCAGCGTCGCGCCGGAGACCGCGCCCTGCGCGTAGTCGTTGTCTTCATCGTCGCCGCTGGCGCTGCTGTAGTCGTTCCAGTCGGCATCGTCGAGCGAGGTGGCCGGCTCGGATTCGTTGCTCGGTTCCGGCGCGGCCGTGGTTTCCGTGACCTGCGTCTCGGCCTCGGCGGTATGGGCCGGTGCTTCGGACGGGGTTTCGTCCTCGTCCTCGCGCTCCAGCAGCGGATTGTCCTGCAGCATCTGTTCCAGTTCCTGGTTCAGTTCGAGCGTCGACAGCTGCAGCAGCCGGATCGACTGCTGCAGTTGGGGCGTCAGGGTGAGGTGCTGACCGAGCTTGAGTTGGAGACTGTGCTTCATGGGATTTGACTACGGCAAAAATCGTGCCGGCTTGAGTCGAGTGTAGCGCGATTCGCGCCCGGCCTGCACTACAGGCGGAAGTTTTCGCCCAGATACACCTTGCGCGCGTTGTCGTCCTCGATGATGCGATCCGGCGCGCCGCCAATCAGGACGCGGCCTTCGTTGATGATGTAGGCGCGGCTGCAGATGCCCAGCGTTTCGCGCACGTTGTGGTCGGTGATCAGTACGCCGATGTCGCGCTCGACCAGAAAATGCACCAGTTTCTGGATATCGAGCACCGCTATGGGATCGATGCCCGCGAACGGTTCGTCGAGCAGGACGAAGCGCGGATTGATCGCCAGTGCGCGGGCGATTTCAACCCGGCGCCGCTCGCCGCCGGAAAGACTGATCGCGGACGCTTCGCGCAGATGCGCGATATGCAGGTCCTCGAGCAGGTTTTCCAGGTGTTCCGTGCGCTCTTCCCCGGTGTATGGCTTGAGCTCCAGAATGGCCTGGATGTTCTCCTCCACCGTCATCTTGCGGAAGATCGACGGTTCCTGCGGAAGATACGACAGGCCTAGCCGCGCGCGCTGATGGATCGTCATGTGGGTGAGGTCGTGCGTGTCCATGTGCACGCTGCCGCCGTCGGCCGCGACCAGCCCCACCACCATGTAGAAACAGGTGGTCTTGCCGGCGCCGTTGGGGCCGAGCAGGCCGACCACTTCGCCGCTGTTGACCTCGAACGAGACGTCGTGCACCACAGTGCGTTTGCCGTAGGTCTTGCGCAGGTTGTGGGCGGAAATCCGGCTCATGGCTTGGGCGCGGCGGGTTGCTCGGCGCGCGGTTTCGGACGGATGACGGCGCGCACGCGGCCGCTCGGAGTTTGCGCGTTGGGCTGGCCGACCACCGAGTAGAACTCGGTGTTGGCATTGTAGGAAATCTGCGCCCCGCGCAACTCGTCGCCGCCGCGCCGCAGGCGCGCCTGACCGATCAGTTGAAGTTGCCCGTTGACGCTGTCGTATTCGATGCGGTCGGAAAATCCCTCGATGTATTCCTCGCGCCCCTCGACTTTCTGGCGAAACGCCGCCGGCCGGCCGGTGGCGCTGATCCGGTCGATGCCATCCGCGTTCTGCGTCACCTGCACATAATCGGCGCGCAGCATCAACGTGCCCTGGCTGAGGATCACATTGCCCTGGTAGACGCTGATCTTCTTGATGTCGTCGAGCGTGACCGTGTTCGCCTCGAGGTTGACCGGCTTGTCGCGGTCGGCCTTCTCGGCATGGACGGGCGATGCCAGCAGCGCGGCGTACAGCGCCGCGGATAAAACGATTTTGAGTATGGGCATGGCGTTCATGTTCTTCCGGAAATGTAGCGGGCATTCACCCGCCCTGTCAGCTTGATCTTGCGTTGCCGGGCGTCGTACTCCATGCCGCCCGCACGCATTTCAAGCGTATCGTCGCGCACCTCGACCGCGCCGGGTGCGCGCATCTGGTCGCGCTCTGGAAACACCAGCAGGCGTCCTGTCTTCAGCGTCATCGGGGACTGTCCGGGCCGCGCCGCCCGCTCGACGACGACGTCGCCGCGCAGGTCCACTTCGCTGCCATCCGGGGAGACCGTGCCTTCCCGCGCCACGGCGCGGACTTCGCCGGTCTCGTCGTTGATGCGGACGAAGCGCGGCGCTTCCAGCTCGGTGCGCTTGCTGCCGGTGTAGTGCTTGAGCCGGTCGGCGGACAGGCGGTATTGCGGCTTGCCTGTGGGATCGGTGCGCAGCGCATCGAAATTTTCCATGATGCCCTCGGGGTCGGTCGGGTTCGCCAGCGCGCCAGTCGCCGGCGCCTGCACCGACCGTTCGATCCAGAAACTGAGCGCGGCCAGCAGCAGCAGCATGGCCAGGGGCAGCCACAGCGAGCCGCGTGCAATCATTTCAGATAGGGCGCCAGTGCAGCGTCCAGCGTGCCCTGCGCGCGCATCAGGAATTCGCAGGCCTCGCGCACCGCACCGTGTCCGGCCGCGCGCGTGGTGGTGTAGTGGCTGTGGGCCTTCACCAGTTCGGGCGCCGCAGGCACCGTGATCGCCAGCCCGGCGCGCCGCATCACCGGCAGGTCGACGACGTCGTCGCCCATGTAGGCGGTGGCTTCGCAGTCGAGCTTGAGTTCGCGGCACAGTGCTTCGTAGACAACCAGCTTGTCGTGCGCGCCCTGGTGGACAATCTCGATGCCGAGGTTTCTGGCGCGGTGCTCCACCACGCGCGAACTGCGGCCGGTGATGATGGCGAGCTGCACGCCGCTGCCGCGGAGCATTTTCAGGCCATGGCCGTCGAGCGAGTTGAAGCCCTTGAATTCCTGGCCGTCGTCGGCCAGGAACAGCGTGCCGTCGGTCATCACGCCGTCGACGTCGAAGGCGATCAGCCGGATTTTTTGCGCGCGGGCGAGCAGCGCGGCGGGAATCGAAACCGGCGTCATCACACCACCCCCGCCTTCAGCAGCGCGTGCATGTTGAGCGCGCCCACCAGGGTGTCGTGTGCGTCGACCACCAGCAGGCCGTTGATTTTGAGCGTTTCCATTTTTTCCACCGCCGCCACGGCCAGTTCGTCCGCGCGGATCGTCTTCGGGTTGCGCGTCATCAGGTCGGCCACGCGCGCCTGCTGCAGGTCGAGCGTATGCTCCAGCGCGCGGCGCAGGTCGCCGTCGGTGAACACGCCGGCCACGCGGCCGGCGGCATCGACCACGGCGGTCATGCCGAGTCCCTTTTGCGTGATTTCGAACAGCGCGGCCTTGAGCGAGGCGTCGAGCGGCACCTGCGGCAGCGCATCGCCGCTTTGCATGATGTCGCGCACGTGCACCAGCAGGCGCCGGCCGAGACTGCCGCCGGGATGGGTGCGCGCAAAGTCGTCGGCCGAAAAGCCGCGCGCATCGAGCAGCGCCACCGCCAGCGCGTCGCCCATCGCCAGCGCCGCGGTGGTGCTGGCGGTGGGCGCGAGATTGAGCGGACAGGCTTCCTTGTCCACCCCGGCATGGAGGTGCGCATCGGCTTCGCGCGCCAGCGTCGAGTTCGGATTGCCGGTCATCGCGACGAGCTTGGCACCGCGCCGCTTGATCAGCGGCACGATGCAGACGATTTCGCTGCTCTCGCCCGAGTTCGATAAGGCCAGCACCACGTCGTTGGGCGCGATCATGCCGAGGTCGCCGTGGCTGGCTTCGCCCGGATGCATGAAGAAAGCCGGCGTGCCGGTGGACGCCAGGGTGGCGGCGATCTTGCCGCCGACGTGGCCCGACTTGCCCATGCCGGAGACCACGACGCGTCCGCTGCACGCCAGCATCAGCGCCACCGCATCGGCAAAGCCGGTGTCGAGACGCGACGACATCACGCGCAGGGCGTCGGCCTCGATGTCGAGCACCTGGCGCGCGAGGGTGAGCAAATGTTCGGGACTGGGGGGCTGGGAGTGCATGGTCGGCAAGTATACTAAAGCCTGCCTATCCAACCGCGATTTACTCGATGCATGGCACGCTTCCGCTTGTACTGATCCTGCTGGTGGTCGCCGTGCTGGTGACCGCGGCGGCGCGCGCGCTGCGCCTGCCGACCATGCTCGGCTACCTGATCACCGGCATCGCCATCGGTCCCTTCGCACTGGGCTGGATTCCGGACAGCGAGGAAGCGCGCTATCTCGCCGAGTTCGGCGTGGTGTTCCTGATGTTCTCGATCGGCCTCGAATTCAGCCTGCCGCGCCTGATGACGATGCGCATGACGGTGTTCGGCTTCGGCGGCGCGCAGGTCGTGCTCACCATCGTGCTCACCGCCTTCATTGCCTGGCTGCTCGACCTGCCGCTGCTGGCGGCGATCGCGCTGGGCGGCATCATGTCGATGTCGTCCACTGCCATCGTCTCGAAGCTCCTGGCCGAGCGGCTGGAAATCCAGACCCCGCACGGCCGCCAGATTTTCGGCGCGCTGCTGTTCCAGGACCTGGCCGTGGTGCCGCTCCTGATCCTGATTCCGGCCTTCGCGATGGATGCCGACAACATGGGCCTGGTGCTGGGTCTTGCCGCGCTGAAGGCGGTGGTGGTGCTGGGCTTCCTGCTGTTCGTCGGTCAGCGCATCATGCGGCCGTGGTTCCAGTGGGTGGCCGGCCGCAAGTCGCCCGAGCTGTTCACGCTCAACCTGCTGCTGTTCACCCTCGGGCTGGCTTTCCTGACCGAAAGCGCCGGTCTGTCGCTGGCGCTGGGCGCCTTCCTCGCCGGCATGCTGATTTCCGAGACCGAATACCGCTACCAGGTGGAAGACGACATCAAGCCTTTCCGCGATGTGCTGCTGGGGCTGTTCTTCGTCACCATCGGCATGCGGCTCGACCTGATGCAGGTGATGCTGAACTGGGGCGATGTGCTGTTGCTGCTGCTCGCCATTGTGGTCGGCAAGGTGGTGCTGGTGGGCGGCCTGGCCACGGCCTTCGGCAGCAGCCGGCCCACTGCCGTGCGCACCGCGCTCGGGCTGGCGCAGGCGGGCGAATTCGGCTTCGTGCTGCTGGCGCAGGCGGCCGACCTGAAGTTGCTGGGCGCCGAGATCACCCAGCCGGTGCTGGCGGCCATGGTGCTGTCGATGCTGATCGCGCCGCTGGTGATCCACCGCCTGGATGCCATCACCCGGCTGCTCGCCGGCAGCGAATGGGCCGGGCGCGCGAAGGAAGTGCACGACATCGCGGTCAAGACTTTCGGCAAGGCGCAGCACGTGATCGTCTGCGGCTATGGCCGCAGCGGCCAGAACCTGGCGCGTTTGCTCGAGGCCGAGGGCGTCAGCTTCATCGCGCTCGACGCCGACCCCGAGCGCATCCGCGCGGTGGCGGCGTCCGGCGTCAGCGTGGTGTACGGCGACGCCAGCCGGCGCGAAGTGCTGGTCGCCGCCGGTCTTTCGCGCGCGCAGGCCATCGTGGTGACCTACTCCGACCTGCATTCGAGCATGGCCATCCTGCGTCACGTGCGCGAACTGCGGCCGGATCTGCCGGTGGTGGTGCGCACCATCGACGACACCCACATCGATGCGCTGAAAGCGGCCGGCGCGACCGAAGTGGTGTCCGAAGTGATGGAAGGTTCGCTGATGCTGGCCTCGCACGCACTGATGCTGCTGGGGGTGCCGCTCACCCAGGTGCTGAAGCGGATCCGCGACGTGCGCGAATCGCGTTATGCCATCATGCGCGGTTTTTTTCGCGGCGCCTCGGACGCCGACAGCGAGCTGGACCAGGAGGCCCAGCCGCGCCTGCATACCGTGCTGATCACCCAGGGCGCCGCCGCGGCAGGGCAGCGCCTGGACGCGCTGATGCTGGATGAATTGCGGGTGGACGTGGTGGCGATCCGCCGCCAGGGGATCAAGGGGGTCGATCCGCAGCCCGACACCGAGATCCGGGTGGGCGACGTGCTGGTGCTGCGCGGCGCCGCCGATGGGCTGGCGGCGGCCGAATTCAGGGTGTTGCAGGGCTAGGCGGGCAACGAAAGGTTCGCGTCAGGGACGCATGCAGACGATATAGAAATTGTTGCCGTTATCGACATACCCCACTCCGGGCGCTGCAGCGTTCATAGCCGTAGCGCCACGTACTGAGCCGGTGATGGCGTTGCCGTCGTCGAACTGGGTATCGATAGCCTGCGCAATCACGGCCGGCAGATCGTCGGTGCAGACCACGAGGCCGGGCAGGCCGAAGGCAATATCCTGCACACCGGTAACGCCGCCCACGGCATTGGGAGGATTATTGCTGCTGGTGTTGTCGCCACCGACCAGGCCGGCGCGACGCAGGTGCAACCAGAACTGACGCGATTCGTCGGTGGCAACGGCGGTATTGTAGGCGCCGGCAATCACCCCGTCGCCTACGGCACCGGAGCTGGGTACAGGGGCGGCAATGGTCCAGCGTGCCGCCGCGCCGGCATCGTCGCCCGGCAGGGCCAGATAGCGGCCCTGATACAGGTTGATGGCGGCGGTCATCGACTGCAGGTCGTTCGACACGTTGCGGATGCGGCCCTGGGTGATAAGCTCCTGCCCCTTGAGGATGCCGCCGAGCAGCAGGCCGATGATCACCAGGACAATGGCGATCTCGATCAGCGTGAAGCCTGACTGGTGCCGCGGTAGATTGGGGTGGGACATGGTGGGTTTCTCCGTTATCGTCATTTGGTTTTGCCAATTCTGCAAAATACGTGCCAGTGTGAGAAACAAATCAACCCATTGATAATCAATAACAAATTAGATAAATGTCCGTAGAAAACCCGCCCGAACTGACGAATGTGCGTCGCCCTTGTTGGAATTCCATCAGCGTGAGCCGACGGGACGCCCCTCTCGCTCTGTGCCGCTGCCGTGCCGTGCATCGCTGCCGCGCGCCGTTTTTTGTCGACCGGGATGCGCAGCGCCATGTCTGAGCGCACTGACACTGCCGTACGCCCCGACGGCATAGCCGCGCTGACCGCGCGCTTCACGCGGGTGGCGCCCGAGCGCTGGCTGGCGCTGATGCTGCTGGCCCTGCACGTGGCGGTGGTGCTCGACGCCGAGGCGGCGGTGACGCGCGCTTTCCTGCTGGCGCATTACGGTCTGTTCCTGCTGTGGCAGCCGCTGGTGCGCAGCGAAGCGCGCATCGAGCCGCGGCTGGCGGTGCCGGTGTTTGCGATGGCGGCCCTGCTGGTGCTGGTCGACAGCACCTGGGTGATGGCCTTGTGGCTGGCGATCCTGGCCGGGCTGGTGGGCGCGGTGGCGGCCTCGCAGCACGAGGGCCGGCGTCTGGGCTACCTGCTGGCGCTCGCCTACCTGCTGGCGCTGCTGCTGGCCTGGGTGCTGCCGCAAAGCCTGGGCGACGCGGCGCTGCTGCCGGCGCCGATGCAGACCGCGGCGCGCTACGGCCTGGCGCTGCTGCCGCTGGCGATTCTGTTCCTGCCGGCGGCGCGGGTGCGGGGCGGGTCCTCCACGCTCGATTTCATTTACGGGCTGATGCTCTCGCTGCTGATCATGGTGATGGCGCTCGGCGTGTTTGCCGTGGTGGCGGTGGCCCAGGTGAGCTATGCCTGGGCGCTGGTGCAGACGCTGCTCGGCATGGCCGCCCTGCTGCTGGCGCTGTCGTGGCTGTGGAATCCGCGCGCAGGTTTTGCCGGGCTGGGCCAGGTCACTTCGCGCTACCTGCTATCGGTGGGCCTGCCGTTCGAAGGCTGGGCGCAGCGGCTGGCGACGCGTGCCGAGCGCGAGCGCGATCCCGAATCCTTCGTGCGCGACGCGCTGGCCGACCTGCACGAACTGAGCTGGATCCGCGGCGGCCACTGGCAGGCGGCGCGCGGCGAGGGGCGCTTCGGCGAGCCCGCCGAACACGGCATCCGCCACGATTTCCACGGCCTGAGCGTCACCTGGCAATCGAACCGTCCGCTGACGCCGGCGCTGGCCTTGCATGTGCGCCTGCTGTCGCAGCTGCTGGGGTATTTTTACGCCGCCAAGGTGCGCGAGCAGACGCTGCGCGAGCAGGCCTACAGCCAGGCGATCCACGACACCGGCGCGCGCCTGACCCACGACGTGAAGAACATCCTGCAGTCGCTGAAAACCCTGCTCGCCGCGGCCGAAACCGCCACCCCGGACGACAGCGAACGCCTGCTCGCGCTGATGCGCCGGCAGCTGCCGCAGCTGGCGTCGCGGCTGTCGCAAACCGTCGACAAGCTGAAGCAGCCGGCCGAAACCGAGGTCGCCTACGTGCCCGCGCAGGCGTGGTGGCGCGCGTTGCAAACCCGCTACGAACACGACGACGTGCAATTTTTTGCCGAGGCGGTCGACGACACGCCGGTGCCGCAGGACCTGTTCGACAGCGTCGCCGACAACCTGCTGACCAATGCGCTGCGCAAGCGGCAGAGCGAACCCGCCGTGGCGATCGAAGTGCGGCTGGAAGTGCAGCCATTGCTGGGGCTGACCGTCACCGACAGCGGTGCGCCGGCGCCCGAGCATGTGGCGCGCAACCTGTTCCTGAGCCCGGTGGCGTCGGATTTCGGACTGGGCGTGGGCTTGTATCAGGCCGCACGGCAGGCGGCGCGGTCAGGGTTTCGGCTGGCGCTGCATGAGAATCACCCGGGACGGGTGACGTTCCGCTTGCAGGCTACGGACAGCAGTCCGAACCCGTAGGGCCTGCCTGAACCAGAAAACCGCGGTTCATTCACCCTGAATTCCTCACCACAGAGGCAGAGAGGATTCAGGAGGGCGCAAGGGGTTGACCTTGCCGGTCTTTATGCGACCCGCGCAAGCGGGAAACGGATTTCGATCGCATCGAACGGCACGAAAATCATGCCGTCTTCATCTAAGCTAATTCGTTGGAAGTCCGGCGCCTAAAAATTCAGCTGATCGACTTCCAGCCCCAGCGCCGCCGCAATCTTGACGAGCGTGGCCTTGCGAGGACGCCTGGCGGATTCCATCTGCGCGTACGCGGCCTGTGAAACACCCATCCGGGCGGCAACCTCGGCTTGAGTCAGGCGCAGGTATTCGCGCCATGCCTTGACCGGAGACATGCCGCCATCGAAGGCCATGCCGACCACGGCGTTGGGGACGGTTCCTGGCGTGAATCCGCCGCTCATGCGCTGGAACTGCGCATACGGCACCACCACGAAG
>DAHWJK010000321.1:0-6666 GCA_027344185.1 Thiobacillus sp. | reverse complement strand
GCGTGAGGGGGAAGGGTAGGGATCAGGGGCCAGGATTCAGGGATCAGGGAATAGGAATGACGCATAAGATTATCGTGGCGCTGGATTTTCCGGACGCAGTTTCGGCGCTGGCGCTGGTGGAGCAGCTCGATCCGGCGCTGTGTCGGTTGAAGGTGGGCAAAGAGCTATTCACCGCGGCGGGGCCGGAACTGGTGCGGGCGCTGGGTGCGCGCGGCTTCGAAGTTTTTCTCGATCTCAAGTTTCACGACATCCCCAATACCGTCGCAGCGGCCTGCCGCGCAGCAGCCGGGTTGGGCGTGTGGATGATCAATGTGCACGCCTCGGGCGGGCGTCGCATGATGGTGGCGGCCCAGGAAGCGCTGGCGGATATTCCCCGGAGGCCGCTGCTGATTGCGGTGACGGTGCTGACCAGCATGCGCGCCGAAGACTTGAATGAAGTTGGCGTTGCCGATGCGCCGGCCGACCAGGTGCTGCGTCTAGCGCGCCTGACGCAGGCCTGCAAGCTCAATGGCGTCGTCTGCTCGGCGCAGGAGGCCGCGTTGCTGCGCGCAGACCTGGG
The DNA here is from genome assembly GCA_027344185.1 of Thiobacillus sp. Lineage (GTDB taxonomy): Bacteria > Pseudomonadota > Gammaproteobacteria > Burkholderiales > Thiobacillaceae > Thiobacillus. Next base: position 6,107 of record DAHWJK010000321.1, on the reverse strand, counting down.
CGCGGATTTCCGCCTGGTCACGCCGGGCATTCGTCCGGCCGGCGCTGCGGCGGGCGACCAGCGCCGCGTGACGACGCCGGCAGAAGCCTTGCGCTCCGGTGCGACCGATCTGGTGATCGGGCGCCCGATCACCGCCGCGGCCGATCCCTTGGACGCACTCAAACAGATTCAGGCAGACATACACAATATCTAGGGAGATGACGCTGTGAAGATCACTGTAATTGGAACGGGTTATGTGGGACTGGTCAGCGGGACGTGCCTCGCTGAAGTCGGCAACGAGGTATTGTGCCTCGACCTCGACCCGAAAAAAATCGAAACGCTCAAGGGCGGCGGCATCCCGATCTACGAGCCGGGGCTGGAGGACATGGTGAAGCGCAACGTCGCCGCCGGCCGCCTGCATTTCACCACCGACATCGAGGAATCGGTGGCCTTCGGCCAGATCCAGTTCATCGCCGTCGGCACCCCGCCGGATGAAGATGGCTCGGCCGACCTGCAGTATGTGGTCGCCGCCGCACGCAACATCGGCCGCCACATGACCGATTACAAGCTGGTGGTCGACAAGTCGACCGTGCCGGTGGGCACCGCCGACAAGGTGAAGGCGGCCTTGCAGGAAGAATTGGCCAAGCGCGGCGTCGGGATCGATTTCAACGTTGCCTCCAACCCGGAATTCCTCAAGGAAGGCGCGGCGGTGGACGATTTCATGAAGCCCGATCGCATCGTGATCGGCACCGACAGCGAGCGCGCCACCCAGCTGCTGCGCCAGCTGTATGCGCCGTTCCAGCGCAACCATGACCGCCTCACCGTGATGGATGTGCGTAGCGCGGAGCTCACCAAGTACGCTGCCAACGCGATGCTGGCGACGCGCATTTCCTTCATGAACGAACTCGCCGTGCTGGCCGAGAAGCTGGGCGCCGATATCGAGCAGGTACGCCACGGCATCGGCTCCGACCCGCGCATCGGCTATCACTTTTTATATGCCGGCTGCGGCTACGGCGGATCGTGCTTCCCCAAGGACGTGCAGGCGCTGCGGCGCACGGCACAGGAGAACGGCATCCCGTTGCGCGTGCTCGACGCGGTGGAGGAGGCCAACGACGCGCAGAAGCAGGTGCTGGTCAACAAGCTGACCGCGAAACTGGGCAAGGATCTGAAAGGCAAGCGCTTCGCGATGTGGGGCCTTGCCTTCAAGCCCAACACCGACGACATGCGCGAAGCCCCCAGCCGCAGCATGCTCGAAGCCCTGTGGGCGATGGGCGCCAGCGTGTCGGCCTACGACCCGGCGGCGATGGAGGAGACCCGCCGCATCTACGGCGAACGCGCCGACCTGCTGCTGGTCGACAGCCCGATGGATGCGTTGAAGGGCGCCGATGCGCTGTTGATTGTCACCGAATGGAAAGTGTTCCGCAGCCCCAATTTCGACACCATGAAGTCGCTGCTGAAGTCGCCGCTGGTTTTCGACGGCCGCAATCTATACGAGCCGCAGGCGATGCGCGAGATGGGTTTCGACTACCTGCCGATCGGGCGGCAGTGATCGCGTTGTCCCCGCGGCTGGTCGGCACGGCACACGACGTACAATGAAGCAGGTGGTCTGCATGAAATGGGGGCCGCTTTACCCGGCCGACTATGTCAACAAGCTCTATGGCATGGTGCGCCGCAACACCGAGGGGCCGCTGCGTTTCGTCTGCATGACCGACGATGCGCAGGGCGTTCGCGGGGAAGTGGAATGCATGCCATGTCCCGAGGTCGACGTGCCGCCGCCGCGCAATCGCACCGGCTGGCGCAAGATTGCGGTGTGGGCGAAGGAATTGCCCGGCATGGAAGGCGACTGGCTGTTTCTCGATCTGGACGTGATCGTGACGGGCTCGCTCGATGTGTTCTTCGACTACGAGCCCCAGGTGTCCTTCATCGTGATGCAGAACTGGACCCAGCCGGGCAAGGGCATCGGCAACACGTCGGTGTTCCGTTTCCGTGTCGGCGCCCACCCCTACATCTACGACCGGCTGGCGCCCGAGTTCGCCGACATCTACCGGCGATACCGGATCGAACAGACCTATATTTCGCGCACCGTCAGCGAAATGAAATTCTGGCCGGACGAATGGTGCGTGCTGTTCAAGACCCATTGCGTGCCGCCGATGCCGCAGCGCTGGTGGAAAACGCCGGTGCTGCCCGCCACGGCGCGCGTCGTGGCCTTTCCGGGCGTGCCCAATCCGCATGAGGCGGTACAGGGATTGTGGCCGGTCAAAAAGTGGTACAAGAAATTCTACAAGCACATCCGGCCCGCGAACTGGATTGCAGCTTACTGGAAAGAGTAGCGTGAGATGGCGCCATCAAAACGATTCAAAATCCGTTATGAATAAAGGCTTCCAGGAAAATCCCAAGTGAATTATTACTGTATAAATTTGAAGTCGGCCACCACCCGGAAATGCAAAATTTCCGAACAGGCACAGGCTGCATCAATCGATATCATTTTTATAGAGGCAATAGAGGGGAGCAGTCTGGATATCAATGCGACCTCTTCGTACAACAAATTAAAAAGATCGCGCTACATGTATGACATGGAGCCAAACGAAATAGCATGCACCCTGAGCCATCGTCTGGCGCTGGAAATCTTTCTGAATGATCCTTACCCCTATTGCGTAGTGCTGGAGGATGACGCGATTTTTCCTGAATCAATCGATGCGGACATTGCTCATTTGCTGGACAAAGTAAAAGGATTCGATTTGTTGAAACTCGAATCCAGGGACTCAAAGGGATATGAGATTGGCCAGGTCGGTGGGACTCGGATCATGCTTCCTCTCAAGGGCGGCAATGGGGCGACAGGAATCCTTTACGCAAAATCCGGCGCATGCAAGCTGCTGGCAAGTCTGGAAGATTTTTACTTTCCGTTCGATACCCATATTGGCCTTTCATGGCAATCGCGATTGTTGTGTGCAGCCTGCTGGCCTTCGCTCATCGCAGAAGATAAAAACAGTCAATCCAATATTGGTGGTCGCGTCGGCAGCAAGCGCAAGCCCGGGCTTTATTCCTGGATGCGGGCTCGATATGAGCGTGTTGCCCACTCGCTTATGAAAAGAATCCACTGCCTTGTTATCAAGCAACGAAAGACTATAAAAACCCAGAGTTTGATTGGTTGTGACTACCTATAGAAAGCCCTTTTGTATGTCACGGAATGAAGGCATGAATACTTACAAAACAATCGAGGATACCGTCGGCAACACGCCTCTGGTGCGGCTGAAGCGCATGCCGGGCGAGACGTCGAACACCGTGCTGGTCAAGCTTGAGGGCAATAACCCGGCCGGTTCGGTGAAGGACCGCCCGGCGCTGTCGATGATCGAGCGCGCCGAGGCGCGCGGGGAGATCAAGCCGGGCGACACATTGATCGAAGCGACCAGCGGCAACACCGGCATCGCGCTGGCGATGGCGGCGGCGATGCGCGGTTACAAGTTGATCCTGATCATGCCCGAGCACCTGTCGATCGAGCGGCGGCAGACCATGCGCGCCTTTGGCGCCGAATTGCAGCTGGTCAGCAAGGCCTCCGGCATGGAAGGCGCGCGCGACCTTGCGGTCGAAATGGAAAAGCAGGGCATCGGCAGGATCCTCGACCAGTTCGCCAACCCCGACAATCCCGAGGCGCACTACCGCAGCACCGGACCGGAAATCTGGCGCGACACCCAGGGCAGGATTACCCACTTCGTTTCCAGCATGGGCACCACCGGCACCATCATGGGCTGCTCGCGCTATCTGAAGGAGCAGAACCCGGCAATCCGGATCGTCGGCGTGCAGCCGACCGACGGCGCGCAGATTCCCGGCATCCGCAAATGGCCGGAAGAATACGTGCCGAAAATCTGCGACCCGAAACGCGTCGACCGCATGATCTACGTCAGCCAGGAAGACGCCGAGGAAACCACCCGTCGTCTTGCGCGCGAAGAAGGCATCTTCGCCGGCATTTCGTCCGGCGGCGCGTTGTGGGCGGCGCTGCAGCTGTCGAAGGAAGTCGAGAACGCGGTCATCGTTTCCATTGTTTGCGACCGCGGCGACCGCTATCTGTCCACAGGCGTATTTCCGGCCTGATGTAGCGTGGCCAAAACCAAGACGATCTACACCTGCACCGAGTGCGGCGGCCAGTCGCCCAAGTGGCAGGGCCAGTGCCCGGCCTGCAACGCCTGGAATACACTGGTCGAAACCATCGCCGAGTCGGCCAAGCCGCGCTTTGCCTCGCTGGCGGCGACGAGCACCGTGCAGATGCTGCATGAGGTGGAGGGCAGCGAGGAGTCGCGCATCGCCACCGACATCGGCGAGCTCGACCGCGTGCTCGGCGGCGGACTGGTGCCGGGCGGGGTGACGCTGATCGGCGGCGACCCCGGCATCGGCAAGTCGACGCTGCTGCTGCAGGCGATGGCCGGCCTGTCCGGGCGCATGAAGACGCTTTACGTCAGCGGCGAGGAATCGGCGCGCCAGGTCGCGCTGCGCGCGCGGCGGCTGAGCCTGCCCGAGACCAACCTGCCGGTGCTGCCAGAAATCCGGCTGGAGGCAATCCTCGCGCAACTTGCCGACCTGAAGCCCGACGTCGCCGTGATCGACTCGATCCAGACCGTGTATTCCGAAGCGCTGACGTCTGCCCCCGGGTCGGTGGCGCAGGTGCGCGAATGCGCCGCGCAGCTGACGCGCCACGCCAAGCAGACCGGCACCGCAATCATCCTGGTCGGCCACGTCACCAAGGAAGGCGCGATCGCCGGCCCGCGCGTGCTCGAGCACATCGTCGACACCGTACTGTACTTCGAAGGGGATACCGGCTCGTCGTTCAGGCTCGTCCGCGCGTTCAAGAATCGCTTCGGGGCGGTCAATGAAATCGGTGTGTTCGCAATGACCGAAAAGGGACTCAAGGGCGTGTCCAACCCATCGGCCATCTTCCTGTCGCGCCACGGCGAGCCGGTGCCCGGTTCCTGCGTGCTGGTGACGCAGGAAGGCACGCGGCCGCTGCTGGTGGAAATCCAGGCGCTGGTCGACGCCAGCCATGCGCCAAGCCCGCGTCGTCTGAGCGTGGGTCTGGAGCAGAACCGCCTCGCCATGCTGCTCGCCGTGCTGCACCGCCACGCGGGCATCGCCTGCTTCGATCAGGATGTGTTTGTCAACGCAGTGGGTGGCGTGAAGATCAGCGAGCCCGCCGCCGACCTCGCGGTGCTCGCCGCGATCGTCTCGTCGCTCAGAAGCCAGCCGCTGCCCGACAAGCTGGTGATGTTCGGCGAAGTGGGCCTGGCCGGTGAAATTCGCCCGGTGCAGCGCGGCCAGGAGCGCCTCAAGGAAGCCGCCAAATTGGGGTTTACCCAAGCCATCGTGCCTGCGGCCAACCAGCCCAAGCAGAAGATTGCCGGAATGACGGTGCATACGGTGCAGCGGTTGGACGAGGCGATCCAGCTTTTCCGTGAAAGCTGAGCGCGCTTCATCTTTATCTCCGTGGCTGAATGGTAAGGCCATCTCAGCGCCGCGAGATGGCCAGATGGGCAGTGGAAACCCGGGGCGCGAGCATTCGGCAGGCCTGTGCCGACTTCATGATCAGCCAGACCTGCTACCGCTACTGGCCGAAGCTGTCGGACGAGAATGCGGTGATCGCAGACTGGCTGGTGCGGCTGACCTACAACCAGAAGAACTGGGGCTTCGGCCTGTGCTTTCTGCACCTGCGCAATGTGAAAGGGTTCGGCTGGAACCACAAGCGCGTCTATCGCATTTACCGGGAGCTGGAACTGAATCTGCGGATCAAGCCCAAGAAGCGCATCGTGCGCGAGAAGCCGCAACCGCTGGCGGTACCGGACGCGATCAACCAGGTCTGGTCGATGGACTTCATGCATGACCAGTTGAGCGACGGCCGCAGCTTTCGGCTCTTCAACGTGCTGGACGACTTCAACCGCGAGGGTCTGGGGATCGAGGTCGATCTATCGTTGCCGGCGGCGCGCGTGATCCGAACGCTGGATCGGATCATCGAGTGGCGTGGCAGGCCGGCTGCGATCCGCTGCGACAATGGCCCCGAGTACATCAGCGGCGCGTTGCTGGCGTGGGCGGAAACGCGCCAGATACGCATTGAGCATATCCAGCCCGGCAAGCCGCAACAGAAC
>DAHWJK010000136.1:0-23851 GCA_027344185.1 Thiobacillus sp. | reverse complement strand
ACTTTCCGGCGTAGCGTCGTCGGCGAGCCTGCATTGCCCGCCGCTGCCATGCGCAGCGCTCCCATGCCCCTGCCCGATGCCCTTTCAACGCGGCCGACTGAAGGAATACGCGAGCGGATTCATCCTGCTGCAGCGCCTGGCAGACGCCGCGGTGATCGTCTGCTCGGCGCTCGTCGCGGCGTGGATCCGCTTCGGCGCGCCGGTGCTGACCCAGTTCGAGGCGCTGGGCGTGGTGCTGGCGCTGCTGCTGGCGAACTTCGCCTTCGTCGAACTCGGGATCTACGGCTCGTGGCGCGCCGGAAGCATCGGCGCCGAGATCGGCCGCCTGTGGGTGGGCTGGGTCGGCACCTTCCTGGTGCTCACCGGGTTGCTGTTCGCGCTCAAGCTGGGCGGCATCTACTCGCGCCTGTGGGTGGCCACCTGGTTCGCGCTGACGGCTGCGGTGCTGGCGCTCACGCACATGGTGCTGCGCCTGGGACTGCGTTGGCTGCGCCGCCACGGCTACAACGTGCGCACGGTCTGCCTGGTCGGCGACGGGGAGGTCGCGGCGCGCCTGCGCGAGGTTGCCGGCGCGCGCGGCGGCCTGGGTTTCCGCGTGGTGGCGTGGTTCGGCGTGCATGAGGCGCCGCGCGCTGCCGGACTGCGCGACCACGGCCAGCTGGCCGAGTTCGAGCGCTACGCCGAGACGACGCAGGTCGACGAGGTGTGGGTGGCCGTGCCGCTGCGCGACGAGGACCGCCTGCGCGGCGTGTTCCGTGCGCTGCACCACAACACCGCGAACATCCGCTACGTGCCCGACCTGCACGACTACGAACTGCTCAACCACGCCGTCACCGAGATCGGCGGGGTTCCGATGCTGGACCTGTCGGTGTCGCCGATGGAAGGACTCAACCGCCTGCTCAAGCGCGCCGAGGACCTGCTGCTGGGCGGACTGTTCCTGCTGCTGGCGTCGCCGCTGATGCTGCTGATCGCGCTGGGAATCAAGCTCACGTCGGAGGGGCCGGTGCTGTTCCGGCAAAAGCGCGTTGGCTGGTCGGGGCGCGAATTCGTGATCTACAAGTTCCGCACCATGCGCGACCACGCGCCCGAGGCTCCCGGCCAATTGCAGCAGGCCACGCGCGATGACCCGCGGGTCACCCCGCTCGGGCGCCTGTTGCGGCGCAGCAGCCTGGACGAACTGCCGCAACTGATCAACGTGCTGCAGGGGCGCATGTCGCTGGTCGGCCCGCGCCCCCATGCGGTCGAGCATCACCAGCTCTACATCGACCAGGTGCCCAGCTACGCGGTGCGCCACAAGGTCAAGCCGGGCATCACCGGCTATGCGCAGGTGTCCGGGTTTCGCGGCGAGACCGACACCTGCGAGAAGATGCAGCGCCGCGTCGAATACGATCTGCTGTATATCCAGAAGTGGTCGCTGTGGCTCGATCTGAAGATCCTCGCGCTGACCGTCTTCAAGGGCCTGGCGACCCGCAACGCCTACTGACCCCACCCCCGGAACGAGCTTGATGGGAACTGCGACCTTCGACCTGCTGGCGAGCCTGCGCTCGTGGCGCCTGTGGACCCTGCTGGGCTGGCTGGAAATCCGCCAGCGCTACGCGCGCTCCAAGCTCGGCCCGTTCTGGCTGACCATCAGCATGGGCGTGCTGATCGGCACCATGGGGCTGATCTACGGCACATTGCTGGGCAAGCCGCTCGGCGAGTACCTGCCGATGGTGGCGATCGGGCTGGTGTTCTGGGGCTTGTTCTCGGGCACCGTCACCGAGGGCTGCAACGCCTACATCACAAGCGCCAACTACATCCGCCAGGTCAACACGCCGAGGCTGATCTACGTGTTCCAGGCGGTGTGGCGCAACGTGGTGATCTTCTCGCACAACTTCCTCATCGTCGTGCTGGTGATGGCGATCTTCGGCGTGAAGCGCTGGGCGACGGTGCCGCTGTTCGTGCCGGGCTTCATCCTCTTCCTGCTCAACGCGATGTGGATCGCCGCCTTCGCGGGGCTGGTGGGAGCGCGTTTCCGGGATTTTCCGCAGATCGTCGCGGCGCTGCTGCAAGTGGCCTTCTACGGCACGCCGATTCTGTTCAGCGGCGACATGCTGACCGGCAAGTACCACTGGGTGGTGGAGTTCAACCCGCTGGCCTACCTGATCGATCTCGTGCGCGCGCCGCTGCTCGGCCAGGCCCCCGACGCGCGGACCTGGGGGGTCGGGGTGATCATGGCGCTGATCGGCTGGGCGCTGGCGCTGTTCGTGACCGGCCGCTACCACCGGCGCATTCCCTACTGGGTCTGAAGCGCCAGCCCGCACCATCACCCGCCGCCCGCTGGCGGATCATTCCCGACCACGCGGCGCCGCCGCGCCGACATCCTGCCTTCGTCCATGCCGTCCAGCATCAGCCTGCACAACATCCACCTCGATCTGCCGATCTTCGACGTGTCGTCGCAGTCCCTGAAAAAGCGCGTGATGCGCATGGGGCGCCGCAACCGCATCGCCGAAGACAACACCGGGGTGGTGATCGTGCGCGCCATCGACGACCTGAGCCTGGAACTGCGCGCGGGCGACCGCCTCGGCCTGATCGGGCACAACGGCGCTGGCAACGGCACCTTGGTGCGGGTCATGGCGGGCATCTATCCTCCGACTGCCGGTCGCATCCGCGTGGAGGGCAAGACGGTGCCGCTGCTGGACATTTCGCTGGGCATGGACGACCAGTCCACCGGACGCCAGAACATCCGCCTGCGCGGACTGCTGCTGGGCATGAGCGACACCGAGATCCGGAGCAAGACCGAGGAGATCGCCGAGTTCACCGAACTCGGCGACTACCTGGACCTGCCGCTGCGCACCTACTCCAGCGGCATGCGGGTGCGCCTGGCCTTTGCCGTTTCCACGGCCGTCGAGGCCGACATCCTGCTGCTCGACGAGGTGCTGGGAGTCGGCGACGCCAGTTTCCAGGCCAAGGCGGCCCGCCGGCTGCAGGAACTGCATGACCGGTCGGAGATCGTCGTGCTGGCCATCCATTCCAGCGACACCATCCGCAAGACCTGCAACAAGGTGCTGTGGATGGAAAGGGGGAAGGTGAGGATGTTCGGCGACGTGGGGGAGGTGGTCGATGCGTATGACGCTTCGCGCTGAGCCTGGCCGGATGGGCTGGGCAGCGCTTCGGCGGGCGGGATCCGGATGACAGAGTCGGCCACGTCCCTGAAGAGCGCGCGCATCGCCATCGTGCACGACTGGCTCACCGTGTACGCCGGGGCGGAGCGCGTGCTGGAGCAGATGCTGGCGGTCTACCCGGGAGCGGAGCTCTATTGCGTCTGCGATTTCCTGCCGCCTGGCGAGAGGAGTTTCCTGCAGGGGCGCGTGCCCCGCACCACCTTCATACAGAATCTGCCTGGGGCGCGCAAACACTATCGCAGCTACCTGCCCTTGATGCCCCTGGCCATCGAGCAGTTGGACCTGTCTGCGTACGACATCGTGCTTTCGAGTTCGCACGCGGTGGCGAAGGGTGTGCTGACCGGCCCGGACCAGTTGCATGTGAGCTATGTGCACTCGCCGATGCGCTACGCCTGGGACATGCAGCACCAGTACCTTCGTGAATCCGGGCTGGACAAAGGACTCAAGGGCTGGGCGGCACGCTGGATGCTGAACAAGCTGCGCATGTGGGATCTTCGGAGCGCCTTCGGCGTCGACGTATTCCTTGCAAATTCGCAGTTCATCGCCAGGCGCATTCGGAAGGCCTACAGGCGCGATGCGACCGTGGTCTATCCGCCGGTGCAACTGGAAGCATTTTCACCCGCGCAGGCCAGGCAGGACTACTACGTCACCGCCTCCAGGCTTGTTCCGTACAAGCGGGTGGACCTCGTCGTCGAGGCTTTCGCGTCGATGCCGGATCGACGCCTGCGAGTCGTTGGCGAAGGGCCGGAATTAGCGAAGCTTCAAGGCCTTGCCGAGGGCCACCCGAATATCGAACTGCTCGGATATTGCGAGCATGCTGTGCTTTCGCGCTTGCTGGCGGAGGCGCGGGCCTTCATCTTTGCCGCCGAGGAGGATTTCGGCATTGCCCCGGTGGAAGCCCAGGCTAGCGGAACCCCGGTGATCGGCTTCGGCAAGGGCGGGGTGCTGGAAACCGTGCACAACCTGGAGCATGCCGGTGCGCAAGCCGCAACGGGGCTGTACTTTCATGAACAGACAGCATCCGCCATCGTGGACGCCGTGCGGCGCTTCGAAGCGCAGCGGGACAGCTTCGACCCGCTGGCATGTGCCGCATCCGCGCAGCGCTTCGGCGTAGCCCAGTTCCGCAACTCGCTCGAAGTGGCGATCCAAGCTGCGTGGGGCGAGTTCCGCAAAGATGCGGGTACCTGATTCCATGAGACCACAGGGTCCTACTCCAGTGCTGCGGCCACCCTCCTCGCAGGCGGCCGCGCGCCCGTCCGGTTGCGGGGCGCCGGCCACGGTACACTTGCGACAGCGCTTGGCTTGGCCCGACGGCCCATTTGGGCTGCACAGTCGTGGCTCGCTCAAGCTCCTGCCGGAGTGCTTAGCCCCGAAGCTGTTCATGTGGCTGGCGGCGGGATTGCGCGCAGGTGCGCGTGGAACCTTGGTGGTGACAGGGGCGGCGTGCAACCCGCCCATCGTCGAGGTGAAAGCGCTCAGCGCTGCGACGCGCGCGGGGCGTGCCTTCGCAGCGTGCGGCCACCGCTGCGAGCTCATAACGAGAGGGATTCGGGGGAATCGACGCCAGTGCGGATGCGAGCACCGCCGCTGGTGCTTGTGTCTCATGCAATGCGGACCCCGAGGACGGCCAGTCGCGACCGGGGGCCTTTGCGAGGCCTCGCACCGACTGGATCGGCCGCGCTTGGCCTACCCGTCGCCAATGGGATGGCCGTCGTTCAAGGGATTCCGATGAAGGTATTGTTCGCCACGTATCCGATGGCGTTTCACACGCCGGGTGGAGGCGAAATTCAGCTGTTGGCCTACCAGAGGCACCTGACGGCGCTTGGCGTGCAGGTCACTTTGTTCGATCCGTGGCAGCCACGATTTCTCGAGCATGACCTGATGCACTTTTTTTCTTGCGTCGGGGGATCATCGCACCTTTGTGGCTTCGTGAAACGTCTGGGTCTTCCGCTGGTCGTGTCGTCGAGCTTGTGGATCACGAAGGCAACGCTGCCCCAATACCCTGTCGATGAAATCCGGCTTCAACTGTCAATGGCGAACCGGATAGTGACTAATTCCGATGCCGAATGTCATGCACTATCGACAACACTCGGCCTGGCCTCCGAGCGGTTTTCGACGGCCTACAACGGAGCTGAGCAGAGTTTCTGGGAGGAAGTCGATCCGCGCTTGTTCGTGGCCCATTATGGGATCGACGGCGAGTTCGTCTTGAACGTCGGGAACATCGAGCCGCGAAAGAACCAGCTCCGGCTGATGGAGGCCATGAAGGCCTTCCCGCAACTTCGCCTTGTGCTTGTCGGCCACGTGCGCGATGAAGGCTACCTGAAGAGCATTCTGGAACTGGGTGGCGAGCAGGTACGCTATCTTGGAGTGCTGCCGAATGACTCCGCGCTGCTGCGATCGGCGTATCGAGCTTGCAGCGTGTTCGCCCTTCCCAGCACCCTGGAAACGCCTGGGCTGGCAGCGCTGGAGGCCGCAGCCCAGGCTGCCGTACTGGTTCTGACCAGCGAAGGCTCGTGTGCCGAATATTTCGGAAGGCATGCGATATACGTCGACCCGCTGGACAGCGATTCGATCCGTGACGGGATCGCCAGGGGGCTGAAGCGCAGGCTTGCGGGGAACACCGGGCCGATGGCGACCAGGTACACCTGGGATCGTGCAGCGCGGAACTTGCTGGATGTTTATCGACAGGTGCTCGCGGAAGCCGTTCCGGTTGGGAAGGGCCGCGAAGCATAGGGGTGACAGGAAAAGGTGGTGCGAGCCGCCGTTACACTCTCGTCCGATTTGAGCTTGATTTTGATCTCTTGATTCGAATGCACACAACCCAGAGGCACCCGGCCCGAAGGACCGCATCGCGCAGCGCCACCACCTGGTGCAGGCGCGACCGAGCCTGTCTGATCGAAGTACCGTCCTGCAAGCATGACACTCCCCGGCAGGGATGCCGGGAGTCGGCTGGGGCGCGATCATGAACCTCGTTTCGGTAATCTTGTCCGGTGGGGCAGGCACCCGGCTGTGGCCAGTTTCGCGCAGGGCCTATCCGAAGCCCTTCATGGTGCTTGGCGGAAGATCGCTGCTGGAGCAGGCGATCGCAAGAGGCCAGGGCTGCGGCGCGGCGGAGGCGATGATCGTCGCGAATCAGGAGCATCTCTTCCTGGCTCGGGATGTGGTCTCGGCGATGGCCGAGAAGCCGCGCGTGCGCTACCTCTTGGAGCCGAAGGGGCGCAATACGGCTCCTGCTGTGGCGCTGGCAGCGATCGCCGCCGCCCAGACCCATGGTCGCGAGGTCGTGTTGTTGGTGCTGCCGGCAGATCACCTGATTCCCGATACATCGACGTTCGTCGCCGACGCAATGCGCGCGGCCAGCCTGGCACGACACGGAAGGCTTGTGGTGTTCGGGATACAGCCCGTGTCGCCGGAGACCGGATTCGGCTACATCGAGGTCAGGAAGATCGGCCACGACCCGCAAGCCGCGCTCCAGTTCGTGGAGAAGCCCGATCTCGCGACCGCGCTGGAATATCTGGCGACTGGGCGCTTCTATTGGAACAGCGGGATGTTCTGTTTCACCGCTGGCGGTATCCTGGACGCGCTGAAGAAGCACGCGCCCGAGGTGCTGGATGCAGCGAACGAAACGATGGCCACTGCGCAGGTCCGGCCCGGCGAGATGCGTTTCAGCGCCGAGGCATTCAACCTGCAACCGGACATCAGCATCGACTATGCGGTGATGGAGCGAGCAAACAACGTGACCGTCGTGCCCGCAAAGTTCTCCTGGAGCGACGTGGGGGTTTGGTCGGCGGTCGCCGACGCGCACACTGCGGACGCCAACGGCAACACTCTTGCATGCCAGGAAGCCATCGACTGGGTCGCCGTCGATACGACGGGTACCCACGTGCACGTGGAAAGCCACGGGCATAAGCGCGTGGTTGCGACGGTGGGGATAAAGGACCTTGTCGTGGTGCACACTCCGGATGCGCTGCTGGTCGCGCACAAGCGCCAGGCGCAGGATGTGCGAAAGATCGTGCACACGCTGACGCAGCGTCACATTGACAGCGCGCAGCACCAGAGCACGCTCGTGCCGTCGGAGGTGAGCCGGCCATGGGGAAGCTACGTCACGCTGCGCGAGGAACCTGGCTACAAGGTCAAGCGCATCGTGGTTCGCAAGGGGCAGAGCCTTAGCCTGCAGTATCATCACCATCGGGCCGAGCACTGGGTGGTTGTTCGCGGACGCGGCGTGGTGCAAATTGGTGACGAGGAATATCCGACCGGGCCAGGCGAGTACCGCTATATACCCTTGAAGGAGCGCCACAGACTGCTAAATACAGGGGAAGAGGACCTCGTGTTGGTCGAGGTGCAGTGCGGTGACTACCTGGGTGAAGACGATATCGTGCGCCTCGCAGACGTATATGGCCGAGCGTAACAGCACAAATTGGATGCTTTGCGCTTGCAAAGAAGGTCTGAACGTGCTCGCTTTTGACCAGATATGAAATTGCCTGCCCAACATTCTTCCGTTGTGTTCGCAACCTATCCGTTTGCTTTCTTCGTGCCCGGTGGGGGTGAAATACAGCTATTGAAGTATTTTCAATATCTACCCGCCGAGGGGATCAGTGTAAATCTCTTTGATCCATGGAAACCAAGACTCGAGTCCGGGGATTGCCTTCATTACTTCTCTTGCATGAGTGGGTCGTTGCCATTCCTGAGTTTCGCAAAGGATCGAGGTGCGCGCATTTTCGTATCGCCAAACCTATGGGTGGAGCCCGAGGATGTGCGGAATTATCCCGCTGAAGAGATCAGAAAGGTCTTTCTCCTTGCGGACGCTGTCGTGTGCAACTCTGCGGCCGAAACGAGGCTGCTTTCCGGCGTCTTCGGCATCCACCATGAAAAGTTCTGCGTCGTTCCCAATGCCGTGGACGATGTCTTCCTGACGACGACGGCAGCAGAAATTTTCCGCGAGCAGTATCGTGTACGGGGAAGATTTGTCCTCAACGTTGCGAACGTGGAGCCACGAAAGAACCAACTGGCCTTGATAGAAGCCATGAGGGCGTTTCCGGATCACAAACTGATCGTCATCGGGGGCGTGCGAGACAGAGCCTACCTTGAAGCATGCCGAAATGCAGGGGGCGAGCAGTTCATCCACATACATCGACTCGACCATCATTCCGAGCTTCTTCGTTCTGCCTATGCTGCTTGCGATGCCTTCTGCATGCCGAGCACCGTCGAGACGCCAGGGCTTGCCGCGCTGGAGGCCGCGGCCGCGGGCGCAAAAGTTGTCATCACGGAGAAGGGATCGGCGCCCGAATATTTCCTGGATCATGCGTGGTACGTCGACCACAAATCGATTCCGTCGATAATCGATGGTCTCCGAGGCGCGCTTACGAAGCATGCCGCGACCCATGGCGGCGCGATGCTGGACCGAATCCGCAATCGGTATCGCTGGAAGCACGCGGCCCAAGCCTTGGCGCAGATCTATATGGGGCCTTCCGCGCTCGCGCAAGGCGTGCGGGGATTGGGCTTTTATGGCACCGAGATCGACGATGCCGGTGACATGTTTCATTGGGGGCGTGAGGACGCGTCGCTGGTCGTCGAGGCAGGCCGCCTGGATTTCGACGTCCAAGTCTTGCAGCCCTGCAAAATGAAGATCCTGGGTGAAGAAGACGAAACGCTGCGCGAGGTTGAACTCGACGCGAACAGATGGGTCCCGATCGCACTGAGGTTCCAAGGTCCCGCAAAGCACCTGATTCGTTTCGTCACGTCACCCGACGCAACGACCAGTCCGAATGGCGACCCAAGACGCTTGTGCCTCGCCGTCAAGCGATTGCTGGTTACGTGACCATCGCGGGCGACCTTTTCAATTGAGAGAAGTATGTCATGAAAACTCAGCGCTTGGTGGAATACGCCGACACCAATAGGGACTGTACGTTGGCACTGCAGAAGGAATTAGATCAGATCGACAATGGCGGCGAGTACTATCTTCCTCGGGGGACGTATCTTGTTCGGGGAAGCTTGCATATACCGCGTGGAATCCGCCTGCGCGGTGAAACTAACTACAGTACGATTCTCGTTTGCGGGAAGACGACCGGAGACTTTATTTTCTTGAGCGCTGATTCGCAGATCGATAACCTGAAAATCATTGCTGAAGGAGCCCGTCACGACGGAGCGTTCGTGACGATCGTGGGGAACGGTGCTCGTATCACAAATTTTGTGATGGAGAACTACGCGATCGGGGTCTGGGTGAAAGGCATCGTCGATCGGCCGATCACATTTCCAGTCATAGAAAGCGGCAATTTTTTCAATCCTGCGATCGGCGCGGTAAGCGGAATGATTGTCTGCGAGAATTACGCTAATGCGGTGATTACAAAGGTGATTGGCTCCTCCGGAGTTGATTTGATTCAACCTCATTTCGGCATCCGCTTGTTGAACGGCGACACCTGCATCATCAGCGATGTCGACATCGTCAAGCATCGCAACGCACTTCTGATCGACCCACCTACGAACTATGTGGTGTACGCGACGAGTATATCGAACAGTCTTTTCGATAGCAGCGTGGGGGCTTCCTCCGCAAAGATTTCTGCCGAGAACGGCGGGGCTGTATATTCGACCAAGTTCAGCAACTGCTGGTTTGGAATTTCATCTCACCACGGTTTGGAGATCGAGGGGGGGCGCGGGGAGGTGGATGGCGTCTCGCTGAGCGGATGTGAATTTATTGATAACAAAGGGAGCGGCTTGCAGGCAGCAGGGCCAAATACGAGGAATATCAGTTTGACCGGAGGATGGTCAACCGGCAACGGACGCGATGGTGTGCGCCTGACCGATATTGAGAATGCAGTAATCTCGGCCATGTTGATTACGAAGGCGTCAGGGCGCCGTGCGAACCAGGGGTTTGGCCTTTACACGGAGGGTTGCCGGGAGGTTGCCATCACTGGATGCATCGTTAGGGGTAACGGTCAAGGGGAGCACGGCCCCGGGGAGCGGCCGGCATGAGGATGTTGATCGACCTGCAAAGCATGCAGTCCGCAAGTGGCGTTCGCGGCATCGGAAAGTACGTAGGGTCCTTTGTTTCCGAGCTATGCAGGCGCAAGGGCGTCGAGGTCACCGCGATCTGCAACTCCGCGCTCCCTGAATGTCGCTTGCCGGACGGACTGCGGGATTCTGCGGTGCTGAATCTCAAGGGGCGACGCCTGCCGTTGCACGATTCCAACAACAGGTTTTTGTGGCAGCGCGCGTCCAATGCTTACGTAGAGTTCGTGGCGGAGCATCGCTTCGATTACTGTTTGTTCCCTTCGTTCTTCGAAGGATTTTTTGACACGGTTATTTACCCTGAGTTCTCGCGCCTCGAGGTGAGGACCGGTGCAATCCATTATGATCTGATTCCCTTGGAGAATCCGGATTCATACTTGCAGCATAAGTTGTATCGCGATTTCTATCTGGCGCGACTGGACGATCTCTGCAGGATTGATCAGCTATTTGCAATTTCAGAGGACAGCAGACAATCGCTCTACCGGAATAGACTCGCGGTTGGCGAGGTTTACAATATCGGAGCCGCGGTTCCGGTGGCGCCGAAGGCCCCAGAAGGCATGACGCCTGAGGAGGCCGGCCTCCTCAGGCGCATTCTCGAATCGAAATTCATCATGTCGGTCGGCGTGTTCGAGCCCCGCAAGAACTTGGAGCTTGCCGTCCGCGCCATGAGACATGTCGAGGACGAGACGGTGGGGCTGGTCCTCGTGTGCCATCAGCATGACGCGCAAAAGGCGCTCTTGTTTCCGGGCTTCGAAGATATCTACCCGCGGATCGTTCTGTTGCCGAAGCTGTCGGACGAGGCACTTGAAGCGCTATATGCCAGCGCAAGTGCGGTAGTTCTTCCAAGCATGGCGGAGGGGTTTGGCCTTCCCGTGATAGAGGCGCTCGCCCATGGCGTTCCGGTCGCTGCATCGGACATACCGGCGCACAGAGAGATTTTGAAGAACGGCAAATGGCTTTTCGATATCGATGATGCTCATGCGCTTGCTGATATTGTCAACCGTTTTTTGAGGGGCAAAGGTGTGGCAGAGCAGGAGAGTCTCCGCGAGAAGGCGCGTGAAGAGTATAGCTGGGGGCGAGTGGTTGATAGATTTCTTGAGGGCGTGAAGTGATCCGCCATATTATCGACGCGCTTCCGGAGCGCCAGCGGACGATATACCTTGATGTGTCCGAGT
This sequence comes from Thiobacillus sp., assembly GCA_027344185.1. GTDB lineage: Bacteria > Pseudomonadota > Gammaproteobacteria > Burkholderiales > Thiobacillaceae > Thiobacillus. Next base: position 12,504 of record DAHWJK010000136.1, on the reverse strand, counting down.
TGATTCGGCGCGATGCGGGGACCGGTATACCTAGGGTGGTGCGAGAGATTTCACTTCGCGTGCTGCAGGCGGAAGGTGCTTTGGGTGGGCAGTGCGAGTTCATCTATTTCGATTTCGATTTCGGTTATTGCATGGTCGACAGGGGATTGTTTCTTTCCCAGAAGCATGACTATTCGTTCGAGAATAAAATCCCCGTGGAATTTCAGCGAGGAGACGTTTATCTTGGCTTGGATCTGATCGATCATTATACGGCTGTCGCGCAAAAATATTTCGAATACATGAACGCTAATGGCGTTTGGGTGATCTTTCTTCTCTACGATCTGATACCCGCCACTCGGCCATCCGTTTTCCCGAAGGCCTTTGCGGAGGGTTTTGGCCGCTGGGTGCGCATGGTGGCAAAGCATGCGGACATGGTGTTGGCTATTTCGAACTACACGCGAAGCCAATTTCGGAACTTCGTGAAGACGGAATTTCTGGTCGAGCGGGCGCGAGTGGAGGTGATCCGACTGGGTGGCGACTACACGCCTCGAGGCAAACCGCGCCCCGAGCCTGAACTGGTGGCCGCTCCCGGCGACGCACCTGGATTTGTCTTCTTGATGGTGGGGACGGTTGAACCCAGGAAGGGCCATCTTCAGATCCTTGAGGTCTTCGAGGCCCTTGCACGCACGCAGCGCGACATACGATTGGAGATCTGCGGGAGGCTGGGATGGTTGAGCGAGGAGGAGCAGGCCAGATTCGGGGAGCTTATAACGTGTCCCAATGTCAACTTTCGCGGATATACCTCGGACCGCGAGCTCAAGAAGCTTTATGCCTCGGCCGACTGCCTACTCCTTGGCTCCTTCGATGAAGGCTACGGGCTCCCGATCGTGGAGGCCGCCAATCATGGCCTCCCGGTTCTCGCGCGCAACATCGAGGCCTTCAAGGAAGTCGGTAAAGACTCAATCAGTTATTTTTACGGAGCGAATGTAGAGACGATCGCGAGGGAGATCGAGGAATTTGTGGCCAAGTTTGACAGGGAAGAACTGGGGCGCTCGCTCGGCACCTTGCGTACGTTCCGCTGGGAGGATTGCCTGCACGACGTCCAGAAATTCCTGGGATCTCTGAAGCTTCCCGCGGAGGACGCTGTCTATGCGTTTTCCGGGGAGATGGAGTTGAGGATGACGGTGCTCGACGTCCTGCTCGAGGAAGCCGAAATCCGGGTCGCAGCGGGCGAATCCTTCATCGTCCACCTGATGATGAAGAACGCAGGCGCACCGTTTGCGCTGTACGAACGCATGAACGATCACGCGCAAGTGGCAGTGGAACTGATTTTTCGCGATGAAGCCCAGAGGATCGTGGCTTTCAGTTCCCATGATATATCGTGGAGGTTCCCGAGTGGCACGCGACGGCTCTGTCTAACCGTTGAGGATCGATTGGCGAAGGGCAAGTATTTTGCTCAGCCGAAGATCAAGATTGGCCACAAATTCGTGGACGGCAAATATTTTCCTGTGGAGGCGGCTTGAAATGAACGTTTTAATCACTGGTGGGGCAGGGTTTGTCGGGAGGCATTTTTGTGGTTACCTTCTCCATTCAGGGCATGGGGTCGACGTGGTAGACTCTATTGTCCCGTACACCGGTGGAATGGATCCGACTGAAAAGGGCTGGCCGCTGTTCGATCCGCGAGATTTCGATAAGTTTCGCTTCGTGAAACAGGATTGCAGGGATTTCTTTCGCATGAACCCTCATGCGGAATACGATATCGTCATCCACCTGGCCGCCATGGTGGGTGGGCGCGAAATGATCGAGCAAAACCCCCTGTCGGTTGCCGAGGATTTGGCCATCGATAGCGACTTTTGGAACTGGGCGAAGATCGCAAAGCCGGGCCATACGCTCTGCTTCAGTTCCAGTGCCGCATATCCAGTCGACCTTCAGAAGCCCGGTCAATATCGTTTACTCAAGGAATCGGACATCGCTTTCAAGGGGATGATCGGCATGCCGGACATGAGTTACGGCTGGGCGAAACTCACCCATGAATATCTAGCGCAAATTGCATTCGAGAAGTATGGCTTGACCTCCACGGTATTTCGACCATTCTCAGGGTATGGGGAGGACCAGGATATGGCGTACCCGTTTCCGAGCATCGTGAAACGGGCAATTGAGAATCGTGGAGCGGAATGCATTACCGTCTGGGGTACCGGCGATCAAATGCGCGATTTCATCCACATCAGCGACTGCGTCAGAATTGCGTGGAGCGCGAAGGATATGATCCGGGATGGCCGTGCGATCAATCTCTCGACGGGGATTTTGACTTCGTTTAAGCAATTCGCCAAACTGACTTCCAACAAGCTGGGCTACGACCCGGAGGTCGTCGGCACATCGAACAAGCCTGAGGGTGTTTTCGCGCGCGGAGGCTGCACGGAGTTTCAAGAATCCCTGGGATTGCGCTACAGCATTTCCTTTGAGCAAGGCGTTGAACAGGCTATCGAATATCTCAGAGGGCGCAAATGAAGAAGGTCGTTGTTGTCGGGCGGTTGAACAACTGGAATGGAATTGGTCAAATCGCCTATGGATTCCTCACGTTGCTTGCCAACGTATGCGATTTGTATTTCGTGAACACACGTGCGGAAGACAGCCATCTTGAGCTGCTGCCGAAAGGGGTCACGCTCATCGCGGGTGGCGCGCAGTCTGGCGAGGAATTTGATATTTGCATCTTTTGCGACGTCACCTCGAACGGGTCCGCGGACAAGAACTACCTGTTGTGTCCGCCTGCACGGCTTAGATACATTTATTCGATTTTCGACAGTACGACGATCCCCGCCTTCTGGATCGACATCATAAACGGGCGCTTTGACGCTCTGCTGGTTGCGACGCGCTCTCAGGCGGATATATACCAGTTCTCGGGTGTCAAGACTCCGATCTTCGAGATTCCGATCGCCGTTGAGGATCCGGGGGAGGGGCGGCCGTGGCACAAGGCGGCGGACAGGCCGCTTGTGTTCGGCTTTGTCGGGTCCAATGAGCCTCGGAAGAACATCGAGAAGCTGATCCGATGCTTTCGCGCCGAATTCGGCGATGACGATTCCGTGAAGCTGATGGTCAGGACTGGACTCGATTTCACGAACTCCACGCAGCAGTTGCTTGCCACCGGCGGAGGAAACGTCGAGGTTTCGAACGAACTAAGCAAAAGCAAGGCCGAATATTTTGCCGCCCTCCAGGACATCGATGTATTCGTATCACTTTCCAAGGGCGAGGGTTATTCGATCGTTCCACGGGAAATGTTGATGCTGGGCCGGCCGGTCGTGTTGTCGGGATGCCTTGCACATGGGGACCTAATGCGGGTCTGCGAGGCGAACGGGCCGGAATTGGCGCTGCGCGTGGACGCTCTGCATGAAGTCCCGGCGTTTTATCCGCACGTGGGAGATTCGCCTTCCTATTATGGCGTGCAGTTTGATTGCGAGGACGAAGATGTCATGTCCGCGCTGCGGCGAATCGTGGATGACGCCTCGGCATGGTTCAGCGACGAGGCCCTGAGCTGTCGGCGGGAGGTGGGCTTGGCGTTTACCCGAGCGAGGCTTCAGCCGGTTTACAAGGCTTTGGTTGATCCCGTGATGATAAGGGTTGGGAAGGCGCATCAAGTTGACGAAAGTGGGTACCGGACCCTCAGCGCCGATTTCTACATGCGCGCGAAGCGGGCGTTGGGCTTCGAGGAGTTGCGCAATGGTTCCGTGTATTGCGGGAAAAAATATCACGTTCCGCTGCATGACGCTGGTTTCTTTTCCTTGTACAACCGCTTTCTTTCCCACCTTGCATGGGTCAAGGAGGCCAGTCCTGGTGCCCACGTGTTGCCCCACTGGCACGCTGAGCAACTGACATCGCTCGAGAAGGTTGGCAGCTTCTGCTATTCCAAACCCGGGCAGGGAAATCTGTGGTCTGCACTTTTCGAATCGGAGGATGCTGGGTTCAATGCCGCATTGCGCGAGTTCACCACCAACACTGTTCCATCAGATTCGATCGAGTTGGGAGACTTCAACGAGTTCAACGAGCCATGGCTGACCTACACGAATGCTTATAATTTCTACTTCCATTCAGGGTTTCAGGAGGCGCGAAAGAAGTATTCTTATTATGTGAATCGCTACCTCCGGCCGAATGCATCGATTCGACGTTTCGTAGAGGATTTTTCCCGAGAGAATTTTTCCGGGAAGACGGTAATTTCCGTCCATATCCGACACCCTTCTCATTCGATGGAGCAGCCGGATGGAAAGATCGCGGGGCTGGATCTATTCGTGGAGAAAATCGACGAACTGATTCGGACGCGAAAACTTGCGGATTTCATCATATTCCTCGCGACTGACCAGGACTTCGTCGTCGCTTACATGAGGAAGATCTATGGAGGGGCGATACGCTGCTGCGACCACGTCAGCCGCGTTTCGGTGTTTGACCAGCAGCGCTTCGAGGAACTCTCACGCGAGGAGAAGTCGCACGAAGGGCATCAGATCCAGCACATGATGGCGGCGAATACATCGACTTGGTCAAGTAAGCTGGCCGAGGAAGTGATCATCGATGCATCGCTGCTCGCCTGTGGGGATTACTTTATTCACGTGACGAGCAATATTGCGACGGCAGTGGCCTTCATGAATCCGAACCTTGAAATGGTCTATTGCAAGTGAGCAATGGAGGCGGCGTTAAGCGTTTTGGACGCAGGAAATTATCTGAGGGCATTTGCCGTGACTAGCGCTATCATTACCGGTATTACGGGTCAGGACGGGGCGTATCTTGCCCAGCTTCTCCTGGCCAAGGGTTATAAGGTCTTCGGTACCTATCGTCGGACCGCGTCGACCAATTTTTGGCGTATTGAGGAGTTGGGACTCAAGGGCCATGGAAACCTCGACCTCGTTGAATTCGATGTGACGGATCTCGGAGCCATCATTCGCCTGCTGGCGCGGGCGGCGCCACGCGAGATCTACAATCTTGCGGCGCAGAGCTTTGTCGGCGTCTCCTTCGATCAGCCGAACACTACAGGACAGATAACCGGGCTTGGCGCGTTGAACGTCCTGGAGGCTATCCGTATTGTAGACACCCGCATACGATTCTACCAGGCAAGTACCTCGGAGATGTTCGGAAAGGTGCAGGAGATTCCCCAGAGCGAGATGACGCCGTTCTATCCGCGCAGTCCTTACGGGGTAGCGAAACTGTACGCGCACTGGATGACGATCAATTATCGTGAAAGTTATGATTTGTTTGCATCAAGTGGAATTTTATTCAACCATGAATCTCCCCTTCGGGGACTTGAGTTCGTGACTCGGAAAGTGACAGATGGCGTTGCTCGAATCGGCATCGGGCAACTCGATTGCCTCGAATTGGGAAATCTGGACGCGAAGCGGGATTGGGGCTTCGCGAAGGAATATGTAGAGGGCATGTGGCGCATGTTGCAGGCGGAACGGCCCGATACCTACGTTCTCGCTACTGGCAGAACTGAGAGCGTACGCGAGTTTGTTCGGATGGCCTTTCAAGCTATCGACGTGGAGCTGGAATTTTCCGGGAGCGCCGAGAAGGAAATCGGGATCGACATGAAGACCGGGAGGACCCTGGTCCGTGTGAATCCTAGGTTCTATCGTCCCGCGGAAGTCGACCTTTTGGTCGGCAGTGCGAAAAAGGCGAGGGCGGAGCTGGGTTGGGAGCCGGAGACCTCGCTCGAGACCTTGTGTGGGATGATGGTTCGAGCGGACGTCGGAAGGGTAGCGCGCGGAGCATCCTTCTGACCATGCGGACTCTGGTAACTGGACTGGGGGGATTCACGGGGCGCTACCTGCTCGCGGAGATGGCTGCGTCCGGGCACGAGGTGGTCGGCTTGAGGGCGGATCTTATGGATATCGATGCGCTCAACGAGGAGCTTCGGCGGGTTCGACCGGAATGGATCGTGCATCTGGCGGGAATTGCATTCGTTGGCCATGGTGCACCCAATGATTTTTACCGTGTCAACCTGATGGGGACGCGCAATCTGCTGGAGGCTGCGGCTGCGAGCGGGTCGCGGCCACGTGCGGTTCTGCTGGCCAGCAGTGCGAACGTGTACGGAAATCGCTCAGAGGGGGCGTTATCGGAGGTTGCGCGGCCCGATCCCCCAAATGATTATGCGGTCAGCAAGCTTGCCATGGAGTACATGGCAGGGCTGTGGATGGAGAGGCTTCCTCTGATCGTTGTTCGTCCTTTCAATTACACCGGCGTCGGGCAGAGCGAGGCGTTTCTTTTGCCGAAGATCGTGGCCCATTTCCGGCGGCGGGATCGGCGGATTGAGCTGGGAAATCTGGACGTTTGGCGCGATTTTTCGGATGTCCGAGCGGTTGTGCGAGCGTATCGCAGGCTGCTGGAGGCCGGTGTCGCCGGGGTTACCCTAAATGTCTGCTCGGGGAGCGCGCATTCCATCAGGGAGATCTTGCAGATAGCAGGGAATTTCGCCGGCTACGACATCGACGTGTGTGTGAACCCCGCCTTTGTTCGTTCGAATGAGGTGAAAGTGCTTCAGGGAGACTCTTCTCGTTTGCTTGCGCTGATCGGGGACTGGAAGAATCCGCCGATCGAGGAGACTATCGGCTGGATGTTGTCGAGTTAACCGCGCGATTCCTGCTTTTCGGGCAATAGGTCTGCGAGCAAGCCCAGCATTTTGCGAAGGCGATGTTCCCAAGTGTTTTCGCCGACGGCGGACGTGATTCGAGCTGGGGACAAGGGAGTCTCTTTCAGGCTTCGGCTTATAGCAACTGCAAAATGCTCCGAGCCTTCGCCGATTTGCAACGCGTTGGTCTGCTCCCGCGTGAACTCCAGCGGCGTCGACGCCACCGGCCTTCCCGCGGCGATGTACTCGAAGTACTTCATCGGGAACATGGATCGCGTGTAGTCGTTGACCAGCGTGGGCAGCAGTCCCACGGCGATCCCGCGCAGGTAATCGGGCAGCTGCGCGTAGTCGCGGTGACCCAGCAGGTGCACGTTGGGCAGTTCGCGCATAGCCGCCAGCCAGGGGTTGTGCTGGCCCTCGCGCTCGTCGCCGATCAACACCCATTGCCATTCGGGGTGGGCGCTCGCGGTGTCGTGCAGCAGCTTGAAGTCGACCTTGAAGTCCGACAGCGCGCCGATGTAGGCCAGCCTTGGCTCGGGGATGCGGGCGAGGTCCGCGGGGATGGGCCCCGGCTGCAGCGCCTTGCCGAAATGATCCGCGTCCACCACGTTGGGGAAGTACCAGGTATGTGGGTTGTGCGGCTTGCACAGTTCCAGCAGCTTGGCGCTGGTGACGAACACCGCGTCGCAGCGGAGCAGCAGCCTGCGCTCCTCGGCGCGGAAGGGTTCGGCGGGGATCCCGGGCACCGCGGCGAGGTCGTCCACGCAGTGGTAGACCAGGCCGCGGTGGGGGATCAGCCCGAGGGCCTCGAGCATGAAGGGGTGGTAGGTCCACACCAGCGGCCGGCGCATGCCGATGCGCCACAGGCTCCAGCGGATTCGCAGCGCCAGCAGGCCCTGGTTGAGCAGGCGCACGGCGCGCCAGTGCTGCTTGAAGGGGACGGCCAGCGGAGACAGCAGCCAGACTCCGCGCTCGACTTCGCGCACCGGTGCGAGCCCGCGCTTGAGCCGTTGCCACAGGCGCTTGAAGTCGCGCGCGTTGGCGCTGGGCGCGCGCAGGCCGATGCTTTCCACGTACAGCACGCGCCGGCCGGTGGCCGCCAGCTGGCGCGCGGTGTGCTGCTTGTTGGTCCAGTAGGGAGCGTGCCAGTCGGCGGTGGACAGCAGCACGACGTCGCGCGGGACGGCATCAGACATCGCGGCGCCCCGCGGCCGTCCGAGATTCCAGCAGGTGTTCGAGCATGCGCCGCGCGGCATGGCCGTCGCCATAGGGGTTTGGCCGTCGCGCCAGCTCGCGGCGGGCGTCGTCGCGCCGCAGCCAGGTCCGCGCGGCTTCGACGATGGCCTCGGTGGCCGTGCCGGCCAGGGTCGCGAAACCCGCCTCGATGCCTTCGCTGCGCTCGGTGTGTTCGCGCGTGACCACCACCGGCACGGCGAAGGATGGCGCCTCCTCCTGGATGCCGCCGGAGTCGGTGATGATCAGGCGGCAGCGGCTTTGCAGGCGCAGGTTGGTCTCGAAGTCCACCGGCTCGCACAGCTGCAGGTTGGCGATGGCTCCGCCGAGTTCGTCGAACACGATGTCGCGCACCTGCGGGCTCAGGTGGACCGGGAACACGAATCCCAGCTGCGGGTTCTCGGCGCACAGCGTGCGCACGGCGGCGCAGATGTGGCGCAGCGCGCTGCCCTGGTTCTCGCGCCGGTGCGCGGTGACCAGCACCAGTTCGCGGCCGGGAAAGGGCGGGTCGAGGGGCTGCGGCGCGCCGGCCTCCCAGCGCTCGCGCACGAGCCGGATCGCGTCGACCACGGTGTTGCCGGTGACCACGCAGCGCGGCCCCACCACGCCTTCGTCGCGCAGCGCCCGCGCCGCGCGCTCGGTGGGCGCGAAATGCCAGCGCGCCAGCCGGCCCAGCAGCACGCGGTTGAGCTCCTCGGGGAAGGGGCTGGCGAGGTCGCCGGTGCGCAGCCCGGCCTCGACATGCGCCACCGGCACGTGGCGATAGAAGGCGGCCAGCCCTGCCGCGAAGGCCGAGGTGGTGTCCCCCTGCACGACCACCACGTCGGGTCGTTGCGCGGCGAGCACCTGGTCCAGGCCCTGCAGCAGGCGCGCGGTCAACTCGGCCAGGCCCTGGCGCGGCTGCATCACGCCGAGGTCGACGTCGGCGCGCAGGTCGAAGACCCGCATGGCCTGGTCGAGCATCTCGCGGTGCTGGCCGGTGGAGCACACGAGCAGATCGAAGGACGCCGGGCGCTGGCGCGCCTCGTGGATCAGCGGCGCGAGCTTGATGACCTCGGGGCGGGTGCCGAAGACGACCAGCAGTTTCAAAGCAGCAGCCCTCCGGGGCCGAGTTCGTGCTCCCCACCGGCATGGCGCAGCACCGGGTTCAGCGTGCTGTTGCGCGCCTCGGGCGGCAGGACGGCGAAGCGGCCGTCCTGCTCGTGCACACGCACGCGTGCGCGGTCGCCGAGAAAGTCCAGCGCGTCGTCCTCGCTCAGCAGCAGCAGGCGCGGCTCGGCCTCGCGCAGGGCGGTGATGAAGTCCTCGTGCGCCCGCATGCGCTGCGCCTCGTCGGTCCAACCGTATTGGTAGCGCGCCGAGAACGGGTGGTCGAGCCAGCCGAACAGCGTGCCGGCGGCGCGTGCGATGTCGAAGGCCTCGCGGAACACGCGCAGCGGGTCGCCGTCGCGCAGCATGCAGTCGCCGTGCAGCATGCACTGCTGGCTGTGCCCGATGAAGCCTTGCGGCGATCCCGGCGCGGGGCCCGCGCGGGCCATCAGGAAATCGGGGTCGTTGCGGATGATTCCGCCCACGCAGCCGGCGTAGCCGGCGTCGGCCAGCGCCGCGCGCGCATAGCGCGGTGTCTGGTGGAAGGGCGACACCGCGTAGCGCACACGCTGGCCGGTGGCCTGCTCGATGACCTCGGCCGACACCAGGGCCTCGCGCAGCGCCGCGTCGTAGCTGCCGCCCCAGTCGGGGGCGTGGGTGGCGGTGTGCGACAGCAGGCTGCCGCCGCCGTCCAGTACGTCGCGCGCCAGCGCGGTGGACATGCCTTCCTGGATGATGCGCGCGTGCAGCGCCAGCGAGAACGGCACCCGCAGGCGCCGGTACAGCCGCCACAGCTCGCGCGCGGACTCGATGTCCTCGTCGCAGTCCAGGCGCATGGTGGCGGCGGCGGCGTGGCCGGCGGGTACTTCCGAGAGCACCGGCTGGCACGGCAGCGCGGGCGCGCCGGCGTGGGCCAGGAAGTCCTCCACGATGCGCCATTCGGCCGAGTCCACCGGGCCCACCGGGCGGTTGAACCACAGCACGCGGTCGTCGCGGCAGGCGGCGTAGTCGAAGAGCTCGCGTCCGGGCAGCCCCAGCGTGGCCAGCGAGTCGTCGCGGCTCCAGCGCAGCGGCTGCGCCACCGACCACAGGTCACCGTCGCAACGCAGCGCGCCGTATCCCAGGTTGTTCCACTCGTCGGTGAAGTCGTAGCGCAGCAGCGGCCGCACGGCGATGGGCGGGCGCAGCCAGGGGCGCGGGCGGCTCGCGCGGTAGTCGATCTGCAGCAGGCTGCGTGCGTCGGCGCCGCTGGGGGCCGGCGCGCTCGCGGCGTCGGCCGCCCAGCCGGCCGGCGGCTCGGCAGGGCGCGCCCCGAGGAAGGCCGCCAGTTCCGCCGGCAGGCTGCCGAACAGCAGCAGCTTGTGGCGGCCGCGGCGGATGGCGTCGATCAGCAGGCCGGCCCATTGCGCCGGTGGATCGATGGCCAGCAGGATGCGGCCCGTGGGCTCGCCGGCGCGCTCGCGCGCCTGCCACAGCGCGGGGCCGATGCGCCGGGCCTGGGATGCGCCGCAGCTGCGTTGCAGGGCCGCGCACACCACCTCGGCGGCGGCGTCGCGGTCGCCCGGGCAAAGAACGAGGATCATGGGTGCACGAGGTGGCGGAATTTCTGGTGACGGCCGACGCGCACGAAGTCCTCGGCGGTGACGAACTCGATGCGGAACCCCTGCGGCCAGAACTGCTCGATGCGCTGGCGGATGTGCTCGGTGCTCGCGCCGGCTTCGGGCACGATGCGCAGGGTCGGCGGCGTGCTGCGGATGTCGATCTGGAATTCCTGGATGGAGCCGACGCGGTGGTCCAGCATGTCCATCACGTGGTGCGTGGGGTGCGGGATTCCGGAGATCGGCACCATGTCGTGCATGCGCCCCACCACGTCGCGCAGGAACAAGCCCCGGTCGGTGCGCTCGACCCGCGCGAGATCGCCGGTGCGGTAGCGGATCAGCGGCATCAGGCGGTTGCGAAACCCGGTGAACACGAGTTCCTCGGTGTCCTCGCCGGGCGTGGGCATCGATTCGGGCCAGGCCTCGGAGTCGAGCACCTGCAGGCCCTCGCCGGCGGCGCCGAGTTCATAGGCCACCACGCCGAGCTCGGCCAGGCCGTAGCGGTCGACCACCCTGCACCCCAGCACCGCGGCGATCTTGTCGCGCTGGTGCGGGTGCAGCAGTTCGCCGCTGGACTCGAACACCTCGAAGGCATGGTCGCTGCCGTAGCGCGCCTCGACGTGGCAGGCCAGCGCGTGCAGGGTCGACGGGTGGCCGTGGATCAGATAGGGACGGCGCAGGCGCAGCAGCTGCCACATCTCCTCGAGGCCGATGGCGTCCAGCCGGTCGAAGAAGATGTTGCTGCGGTTCATCGCCAGGCATTTCAGGTCCTCGCGCGAGGGCCAGCGCCCGGGCCTGGCATCGGGAAAGCGGCAGGCGAAGTGCAACTCCGAATGCCGCCGCGACTTGCCGATCGATCCACGTGCGAACAGCACCACCGCAGCCGTGTAATCGAGTCCCGGCTGGTCGTAGTAGATCATGCAGGACAGCCCGGTGGAGCCCCCGGTCTTGCGCTCGTGGCGCACCGCGCCCTTGAGTTCGTCGCTCAGCAGGCGCTCGCCCTCGGCGCGGATGGTGTCCTTGTCCAGGTAGGGCAGGTCCTGCAGGTAGCCGGGGTCCCGCGCCAGCTTGTCGGGGTCGAAAGCGATGCGCCGGAAAAGGTCGCGGTAATACGGAACCTGGCGCCCGGCGTAGGCCACGATCTCGTGGCAACGCCGATGCGCGATGTCCAGGCGTTGCGCGAGGGGCAGCGCGTAATGCCGGCGCAGTTCGGCAACCTTGTTGCGGATATGGCGCTTCTCGAGGCGCTCGGCCAGCGGGTACGCGAGGTGCGCGCTGAACAGCCCGCGAAGCTCGCGGACCGGCGGTCGCGCGGAGACGGCGTCGATGAACTCGCTGAGGGTCATGAAAAGGCGTGGCAGGGGTGAGGTGCGGCGTGGCGCGGGCCGTCGCGCAAGGGGTCGATGCGTCGCGGCACCGGCGCAGCGTGCATTGTGCCGGAACGGACCAGGGACAAGGCTCGCATGCCCCTGGGAGTGTGCCCCCTCAAATCCCCTCGTCCCGCTCGTAGTCCCTCGCCGCCACCGTCCCCACCACCTCGTCCCAGCGCGCCGGCGACATCCCGGTGCCGGGGCGTCGCACCGCCAGGTTCGTCGCATCCAGCACTTCCCCCTTGCGGATCGCCCGCGCGGCGACGATGCTCTTGCGCGCGACGTCGCGGTTGGGCAGCTCGGACGGGCTGGGGCGCTTGCGCCCGTCGCCCAGCGCGGCATGCACGCGGCGCACCATGCGCACCATCGCGGCGAGCTCGGCGGGCTCCAGGCTGGCGCGGTGGTCGGGGCCGGGCAGCGAGCGGTCGAGGGTGAAGTGCTTCTCGACGATCTCGGCGCCCAGCGCCACGGCGGCGGCGGTGATGTCGAGGCCTTCGGTGTGGTCGGAGTAGCCGATGCGCACGCCGGGAAAGGCCGCGCGCAGCGTGGCCATCGCGCGCAGGTTCACCTCGTCGGCGGGGGCCGGGTACTCGGTCGTGCAATGCAGCAGCGCGATGTCGCCGCCGTGCAG
>DAHWJK010000310.1:0-1807 GCA_027344185.1 Thiobacillus sp. | reverse complement strand
GGGTAGAGCACGATGTCATCGGGCGAGATCCCAGCGGCGTCTGGGATGACATGATTGTTGGACGCGTGGTGCCATTCAATCCAGTTTCGATTGCCGGAGATGCGCCAGGTGGGCGCGTTGGACAGCCCTACACGTACACCTATCTGGTGACGGGCGGAGAGTCTCCCTACACGTTCGAACTCACCGGTGCGCTACCGGCCGGCCTTGCGCTGGAGACGACGGCGACAACGGTGAAAATCGTTGGCACTCCTACGACCGAGGGCGCGTCGGCGTCCTGGAGCATCAAGGTCACCGACGTGCGTGCCGCAGAGGCGGTGGTTGCAGACTCGATGGGCGTATTCGCGGCGGACGCGCACCAGTACTGGCGGGTCAACATCACCGCATCGAACAGTTTCTGCGCTGTTGGCGAAATCGAGATGGCAGCGGTGGCCGGTGGCGCGGACCAATGCGTCGGCGGCACGCCTATCGCCAGTGGCCAGTACCCCAACGGCAGCGGCTACACCTACGATCCCGCGAACGCGTTCGATGGCGTGCTTGATGGCGCCACGAGTGCGTGGGCGTCGGCCAGCTCGGCGTCCGGCTGGATCGGTTACCTGTTCGCCAGCCCGGTAGTAGTGAAATCGGTGCGGATCGCGCCGCGGTCGTCTCCCGCGCAGTCGCCGCGGGACTTCACCATCGAGTGGTCGGACGACGGCGTGGCGTGGACGGTCGCGGCAACCTACACTGGGCGCACATCCTGGACCGCCGGCACGCTGACGGCCTTTGCGGTGTGACATGGCACTGAGGATCAGCCGCCCTGGCGATCGCATTCCGCTGTCGTTCAAGCGGCTGCGGGTGCTGCGGCCCGGCGACCGCATCCCGCTGGCATTCGCGCCGGATGGCCCCGCGCCGCCGGATCCGGAGATCGTCGGCGACCTTACAGCCGGCGCCGGCGTGCGCTGGGGCGGTCTGCTGGGGCATTGCAGGGCCGCTGGCGTGGTATCGGCGCCGTTCGCTGGGCTGCGCACGCCGTGGCGCGCCGGCTGGGGAGGGTTCGGCGACCGGCTGGCGCGCCACGGCGCAGTGTGGGGCGGGCTGCAGGCGGCGCTGGCTGGGCGGGGTGCGCAGTGGGGCTCTGCGCGCGTGCGGCTGGCGGCGGCGATGGCCGCACCGTGGCAGTCCAAGCCGACCACCAGCGCCGCACCGTCCATGCACTGGCGGGCGCTGCTGCCCATCCTGCAGCGCAGTGGCCAGCACGGCTGGACTGTGCCGCCCAGCAACGCGGCACGCACACAGGTGCGCTGGGGCGGCCTGCAGGGCTGGCAGCGCGCAGCTGCTGGCACATGGACCGTGCCGCCGAAGTTCGAAGCGCCGACCCACATCCGCTGGGGCTACGGGCACGGGCTGGAATGGGTGGTGCGCCCGCCGCCCGCGCCGCCGCCGGATCCGGACGGGCCGCGCCCGCCGGTCTATGGCCGCACCGTTGCTCTGGCATTCCGGTGCCGCAAGTACATCCACCATGGCCAGCGCGTGCCGCTGCGCCTCGGCAACCTCGCGTGCTACATGGCGCGCGACCTGCAAAGGGCCTACGTCGTGCTCAATTCCATCGAAGTGGTCCGCCTGCCGGACCTGTTGCCCATCGCCGTGGACGGGATCTCGCTGTCCACCAGCCGCGATGCCTGGTGCTGGGAAGCGCAGCTGCAGCTGGCAGATCCCGGACAGCTGGCGGCCGTGCAGCCCACCGTGGCCGGGCCGCGCCAGCTGCGGATCACCATCAACGGCTACCAGTGGGTGATCGCGGTGGAGTCCTTCGGCCGGGGCCGCGAGT
>DAHWJK010000294.1:0-12497 GCA_027344185.1 Thiobacillus sp. | reverse complement strand
GCGCTCAGGAACATCAGCCAGAAATGGACCATGCCGATCCGGGATTGGAAAGCCGCACTCACCCGATTTACCATCCAGTTCGAGGAGCGGCTTCCTCCGCTGTGAACGAAACCCCGTTTACACAAAATATCGGACAGGCCCCGACAGAAGGTAATTACGCGGGAGTCACCTGTTTATGGGCACCTAATTTTTCTGTCCAAGGAAACCACTATTGATGAGCTCAACTCCATTTTTCTAGATATGCCCATGAGACTGAAGTGCACCGACTTATTCAGGGATGTGCACAAACTGATCTTGAACAGAGATTTAATCCTGACAACAATGCAAGGCGCCCGAATTGAGGGAAAAATATGAAAGGCCCGCAGCGATGCGGGCCTTTTTCACGTCTGCTTATTGGCTCGGACGCGTCGGAAATCGCACGTCGTTTTCGGCGGAGTCGCCTACGTGATCACCACGTTTGCTTGATACGGCCTGGCTGATGTAACACATGGCCGCCCGGCCAGACAGGTTCGCGTGGCCGTCGGATTTACGGCTTCTTGGGCGTGGTGTATTGGACCACTTTATGGAAGGGTTCCCAGATGGTGTCGTACCCGACGTAACCCTTCTCGTTCGGCGCTTTTTGACGGGTTGTCACAAAGCGTGATTTGCCTTCCGGGACTGGGCGTTTGATTTTGGTGGGTTCGCTCATGGTTGACCTCGTCTCATTGGAAAGTGGGGGCTGGGAAACACCGTGTCAGGCAGTTTGCAAATCATTCAAACGGGCACGGCGCGACAGTTGTCCAGGTCGGGGGCCGCTTCCACCTTGCCGCCGTACTGGATTTCTTCGGCTGTGGCATCACGCACCATCAGGATCTCGAGCTTGAAAATCACTTGCCGGCCGCACAGCGGGTTATTGCCGTCTATCGTCACGGTTTTTTTGTCCACCCGGGTCACCAGAAAACTCCTGGTTTGACCATTGTCGTTTTCCATCAGGATGGCGGTGCCGACTTCACGGTAGGCCTCGGGGACGTTTTCGATAGCTTCGATGACCACCAGGGCTTCATCGCGGGGGCCATAGATATCGTTGCAGTCGATGGGGACCTCGATGACCTCGCCCGCGGCTTTGCCTGCCAGCGCGTCCATGACCTGGGGCGACAGGATCTCGTTGACGCCATGCACATAGCCCAGGGGAAACTCGACCTGCGTCAGCACCTGGCGCGTTTTCTGGTCGATGACCTTGTAGGTCAGTTCGACATATTTGTTGGCTTCGATGATGGCTTTCATGGGCGCCCCCATGTTTCAGAAAATGGAGGCGGCAAAGATGCGCACCTCGCCCTGTTCATAGCCCAGCACCAGCCGACCGAGCCATTCCCCTTCCCGCTTCGTGCTTCGGACCCGGTACAGCACCGTGACATGCTGCCCTCTGCGGATGATGCCCAGGTAATCCCATTCCTTGCGCAGGCTTCGGGTCAGTTCGCTGTTGGCGAACTGTTTGCCGACTTCGACTTCGTTGAGGCCGAGCAGCAGGTCGTAGGAGAACTTGCGGATGAATTTTCCGTATTGCCCCAGGTTGGAGTATTTGATCAGGTCATTCCACATCGGGTGGGCGAGCGCCAGTATCGCCTCGTCGGAGTGGTCGATGATGTTCATGGAAGTTTCGGGTGTGGCCTGAACGACTGAACTGCTCATGGATCATTCCTGTTAGGTCGTTGAAAATTAAGCGCAGGAAACATGCGGGTCTTAGCGGCCGGCGGCGCACAGCAGACGCGCCGCCCGGGCGGCCGTCTACCCGCCCTTGTCGACCAGGTGGTAGCACGGGGCCTTTTCCATGGTGTATTCGCCGGTCACGGGATCGCGGCGCGATACGGTGAGGACGTGCCAGTTAACATCGTCGAGCTTCATCGCATCCCCCCGGTAGTAGTAACCGGGCCAGCGGGTTTCCTTGCGGAACAGCGTGTGTTGCATCACCGCTTCGGAAGTGAGATGGCGATGCTTCAGTTCCCAGGCGCGCAGCAGCTCATGGATGTCCTCGGCGGCGAGTTTCTCAAGGTCTTCTTCCATGATCTTGAGTTTTTTCAGGCCGATTTGCAGCAGTTTGTCGTTGGTCATGTAGTTGACCGTCGCCCCGGCGCAGTATTCGTCCATTAATTTCTGCAGCCGGTCGAGGCCCTGCCTGGGATTGATGTAATGCGGGTTGACGCTGCCTGCCGTGATTTCGTTGCGGTAGACCCTGTAATGCTCCATCGGCTTGTAGATCTCTTTCCGGCGGCGCTCGATCTGCTCGTCGGAAACATGGATGCCCTCGGCCTTGCCGTCGTCGATGTACTTGCATGCCGCCTTGGCGGCCAGACGGCCTTCGGTGAACGAGCCCGACGAGAACGCGTGCGGCGTGCCGCCGACGGCGTCGCCCGCGCCGAACAGGCCTTCGACCGTGGTCATGCGGTTGTAGCCCCAGTAGTACTCGGGAGGGGAAACGTCCTCCGGGCCTGAACACCAGGCGCCGCAACCGGTCGCGTGCGAGCCCATCACATACGGCTCGGAGGTGGTCAGCTCGGGGTTCTCATACTTCGGGTTGACATCGGTCGCCGCCCACAGCACGGCCTGACCCACGGTCATGCCGAGGAAGTTATGCCAGCCGATCTCTTCAAGGTGCGGATCCTGGAAGGCCTCCATCGTCACCATGTGGATAGGACCGCGACCGGCATTCACCTCGGAGATGAAAGCGTGATTGCGCAGACAGGTCGGAATCGGTTTGTGGGACAGATGCTGCCCTTCGGTATCCAGGTATTCCTTGCCGACCATTTCAGTCAGCGCCGGGAACCACTTCGACTCGTACTCTTCGCCATTGCAGTTCTGCGTGTAGGTCTTCAGGTGCAGGAAATAGGCCCCCACCGGACCGTAACCGTCCTTGAATCGCGCCAGCACGATACGGTTTTCCATCTGGGTCATTTTTGCGCCCGCCTGGATCATCAGGCCATAGGCTGAGCCCGACGACCATGGCGCATACCAGACCCGACCCGCACCTTCGCCCACCGAGCGCGGCTTGAAGATGTTGGAAGCGCCGCCTGCGCCGACGATGACCGTCTTCGACTTGAAGACATGGTAATCGCCGGTACGGACGTTAAAGCCGACCGCACCGGCCACGCGATTCTCCTTGGCGTCGTCCATCAGCAGATGGGTGACGCAGATCCGGTTGAAGACCTTGTCGGCGGATTTCTTGGCGGCCTCGGCGACGATCGGCTTATAGGACTCGCCATGAATCATGATCTGCCAACGCCCCTCGCGCTGATAGGCGCCGGTCTTGGGGTTGCGCATCAGCGGCAGGCCCCACTCTTCGAACTGGTGGACGGCGGAGTCGACGTGACGCGCCATATCGAACAGCAGGTCCTCGCGCACCATTCCCATCAGGTCCATCCGCGCGTATCGCACGTGATCTTCAGGCTTGTTCTCGCCCCAACGCGTGCCCATGTAGCAGTTGATCGCGTAGAGGCCCTGAGCCACCGCACCCGAACGGTCGATGTTGGCCTTTTCGGCGATGACGATCTTCTTGTCCTGCCCCCAGTAGCGGGCTTCCCACGCAGCACCCGTGCCGCCCAGTCCCGCGCCTACGACGAGGACATCGATGTTGTCTTCGACAATCGTGTTGTAAGCCATCAGTAGTACACCCCCTCTTTCATCACGAGACCGCTCGATTCCAGCGTATGCAGATCGCCTTCGTCCATGCGAATGTATTTGGGTTCGTTGAACAGCAACTGGCTGTCGCGCATCGCCTGGCTCGGCGCGGGCACGTCGGAGAGTTGCGGAATATGCTTGCCCCAGGGCTTGGTCGTGATCGGCGCCAGCAGTTCCATGTCCTTCTCGCCGTTGCGGAACTTGATGCGCCAGGCAATGACGCCTTTTTCCTCGTCGCGGCGAACGCGCACCGAATGGCCCAGCGGGGCGAAGTCGGCGTAACCGCGCACGTCGATCGCGTCATGCGGGCAGGCCTTGACGCACGAGTAGCACTCCCAGCACATGTTCGGCTCGATGTTGTAGGCGCGCCGCGTGACTTTATCGATGTGCATGATGTCTGACGGGCAGATGTCAACGCAGTGTCCGCAGCCATCGCAACGCGTCATGTACACAAAGGTAGGCATGGTGTTCCTCTCGATTCTGGTGGATGGATCGGGCGATTAAAAATGGTTGGGCGCTTCACGCTTGATGCCCAGTCCCATGTTGGGCGGGCTGGCGCCCATGTAGGTCGGGATATCGGGAAACCTCGCCTGCACGTCGGGATCCGACAAATCGTAGATGGCGGGCATGTTTTCTCTCGACCCATCCGCCTTGATGACGCGCTTCTGGAAAGCGGCCGCAGGCTTGAAGAACATGTGCGCGAATTTGGACCAGTACACCGAGCCGAAGAGCAGGGTGCTGAAGGCGACGAACAATACGAAGAACAGCATGTTCAGCGTGCCGACCCCCAGGGTGAAAGACCAGAGCAGCGCGAAGGTGGCCATGCCAAGCAGGCCGACGATGAAAAGATCGCCGCGCCCGTTCAGCTGATACCACTTGACGCCCTCGGAGGCGACGTCGACCCGGATGCTGAACCAGAACCAGTACCCCCCCAGGCACAGCATGGCCGCACCCAGGTGCCAAAGCAGCGGCAGGATGGCCGGTGCCGGATCTTCCGGGGTCGGATAGGCAAAGATCAGTATCGCCGTGGTGACGACGAAAATGACGAAGCCGTACATGGTGAAGAGGTGCGAAATGCGGCGCTTCGGATTGGCGAATTCGCCCGAGGTCAGCACCTCGTTGGCGACGGTCTTCAAGGCCAGCGCGCTTTTTTCACCTGCGCCCAGCGTACGCGTCGCGTTCTTTTTGGCCTTCCGGGCGTTCTCGAAAAAGTACTGGGCGCTTTTCTTGTGAAGCATGTCGAGTATCGTCCCGGCCACCACCAGAATGAACATCAGCACGACGTATGCCTGCATGGCAGTCGGCGGGATGACGGCGGCAAGTTCGGCGAAGGGGTTGCTGGAAATCATGGGCTCAGGTCTCCTCAGGGTCACAAAAATACGAGTGCGCGTCCTTCGTATGCGAAACAGCACTGGCAATCGATGTTCAGGCAGGTCTGACCAGCAGTAAAGATACTAAAACGACCCATCCTATTCATAATTTCTTGGGTAGCGGTCCTCGTCAGGACCCATGGCTTCAAATTCAATGCCGTAGACCCATGTTAGACCATGAAAATGAACATGTTTAGATTAAACCAGAAATGATGAACCTGGCCAGGAGCGATTCGTTTCGCTGCCATGCCGCCGTTAGGGATACGCATTCCGAGATGCGCCGTTCAGACCAAGCGCAGGCGAACGGGCGTTCGCGCCGATGCGCTGTGAGCGGGACACTGCGCAGAATGGTCCGAAAGCGTCGGATTTTCTTACATGACGCACAATAGACTCAGCACTTGGGGGCGCATCGATGCTTTAACCAATTGATTCATAATAAAAAATTCAACGTGGCGCATTCCTTGCTATTGCAGCAATGCCGATTTGGCACCCCCGTACAACTACTAACGACCAAGGAGAACCGGGATGCATCCTTTGAGAGTATTCATGCGTGGTTGGCTTTATAGCCTCAGACGCAGCGCACGCAACAATAACCTGCACACCTTGATGGGCGGCCTCATCCGTCAGCGCGTACCCGGCTTCGACCGCCGCAGGAAAGCGTAACCCGGCACGCTCGCACGACCCCTGCAACGCTCGACTGGCAGCCTTACAATGGCAATCCGGGAATCGTTGCCAGGCGATTTCCGACGTTCACGCCCAATATTTCGCCTTGTCCGGCAGCACCCAGCGCACGCCGCCGCGCGCGTCTTCCTTGTCGCCGCGATAACGCGGAATCAGGTGGATGTGCAGGTGGGGCACGCTCTGCCCGCCGGCCTGGCCGTGGTTGATGCCGATGTTGTAGCCGTCGGGCTGGTGATGGCGATCGAGGATGTCCCTGGCCTGCGCCAGCATGCGGAACAGCGCCAGATACTCGACCTCGGTGGCTTCGAACAGGGTGGCGAAGTGGCGGCGCGGAATGATGACGGTGTGGCCGAGCGAGACGGGAAAACCGTCGCGGTAGGCGACGGCGAGGTCTTCTTCGGCGACGATGCGGTGCGGGTCCAGTTGGCAGAAAGGACAGGGGCGTGTTTCAGCTGAGGTCATGCCTGGGGTGTGCTCGTGTCGTTGTCATGGATCGTTTCGATCCGGCCGCGCGGTCGCGACCGGAGAATGCTGCAGGACTTGCGTGGATTCGAGTGTAACCGATGCGCCAGCCTTGCAGCCGCCCGGGACAGGCGCTTCAGCCCAGGGTGGGCATGGTCAGCGAGCTGCCTGTGTGCTCGGCCGGCGCCGGCCAGCGGCGGGTGACGACCTTGGTGCGCGTGTAGAAGGCCACGCCTTCCATGCCATGCATGTGGAGGTCGCCGAACAGCGAGGCTTTCCAGCCGCCAAAGGAGAAGAAGGCCATGGGCACCGGGATCGGCACGTTGACGCCGACCATGCCGACGTCGATCTCGTTTTCGAAGCGGCGCGCCCAGTGGCCGGAGCCGGTGAAAATCGCAGTGCCGTTGCCGTAGGGGTTGGCGTTGATCAGTTGGACGGCCGCTTCGTAGCTGTCGGCCCGCAACACGATCAGCACCGGGCCGAAAATCTCTTCGCGGTAGATGTCCATGTCCGGCGTCACGCGGTCGAACAGGGTGGGGCCGATGAAAAAGCCGCGCTCGCCGCCGGCGACGTCGATGCCGCGTCCGTCGAGCACCAGTTCGGCGCCCTGCTCGACCCCGCTGCCGATCAGCACAAGGATGCGCTTGCGATGCGCCTGTGAAATCACCGGGCCCATGCCGACGTCCGTGGTGTCGCCGCGCCCGACCCGGATCTGCGCCGCCCGCTCGCGCAGCAGCGGCAGCAGGCGATCGCCCGCCTCGCCCACCGCCACCACGGTGGAAATCGCCATGCAGCGTTCACCGGCGGAGCCGTAGGCCGCGCCGACCAGCGCATCGGCGGCGAATGCCATGTCGGCGTCGGGCATCACCACGGCATGGTTCTTGGCGCCGCCCAGCGCCTGCACGCGCTTGCCGTTGCGGGCGGCGGTTTCGTAAATGTGCCGGGCCACCGGGGTGGACCCGACAAAGGAAATGGCGCCGACGTCGGGATGCTCGAGCAGCGCCTCGACCGCCTCTTTGTCGCCGGGCACGACATTGAAGACGCCGTCGGGCAGGCCTGCGTCCTTGAACAGCTCGGCCATGCGCAGGCTGCAGGAGGGCACTTTTTCCGAGGGCTTGAGCACGAAGGCGTTGCCGCAGGCGATGGCGACCGGAAACATCCACAGCGGCACCATGGCGGGGAAATTGAACGGCGTGATGCCGGCGCACACGCCCACCGGCTGCAGCAGCGAATGGCAGTCGACTCCGCGGCCGACGTTCTCGGCGTGTTCGCCTTTCAGCAGATGCGGCACGCCGCAGGCGAATTCGATCACCTCGATGCCGCGCTGCACCGAGCCGACGGCGTCGAGCACTGTCTTGCCGTGTTCTTCCGAGGCCAGCCGCGCGAGTTCGTCGCGATGCTGTTCCATCAGTTCGCAAAAGCGGATGAGGATGCGCGCGCGGCGCAGGGGCGTGGTCTCGCGCCAGGCGGGAAACGCGGCCCGCGCCGCCATCACCGCGGCATCGATGTCGCGCCGGCTCGCCAGCGGCACGCGGCGGATCACCTCGCCGCTGGCCGGGTTGAATACGTCGGCCATGCGGCTGCCCTGCGACAGGGTACGCTGGCCGTTGATCCACAGATGCAGGTTTACGACTGTCATGGCGTGCTTCCTTTCTGCCGGGCGCGCGCTGCACACCCGTCGATGCGAGAACCTCAGTTTAGCGCTGCTCTGCCCGCGTGTTCATGCTGCCGATGGCGCATGCGGATGGGTCGCACCGATGCGATGGATGCTGCCTCTGCAAACCCGCCGCCGCGTCTACTATGAAGATATTCAGTGCAACAAGGATCGCCATGCCATTCGCCAATCGTCGCGAGGCCGCCGACCGGCTCGCCGAAGCCTTGAAAGCCTGCAAAGGCCAGCATCCGCTGATCCTCGCGATCCCGCGCGGCGCCGTGCCGATGGGGCAGCGCTTGGCCCGGGCGCTGGACGGCGAGCTCGACGTGGTGCTGGTGCGCAAGCTGCGCGCGCCCTTCAATCCGGAATTCGCGATCGGGTCGATCGACGAATCGGGCTGGATCTATCTGGCGGACCACGCCGAAGCGGCCGGCGGAACCGCCGCCTACCTCAAGCAGGAGAAGCAGGCGCAACTGGAAACCATCCGCCAGCGGCGCGCGCGCTACACGCCTCTGCGGCCGCCGATCGATCCGGCGGGACGCATTGTGATTGTGGTAGACGACGGCCTGGCCACCGGCGCGACCATGATTTCCGCGCTGCACGCGCTGCAGGCAAAAAGGCCGGCGCGCCTGATCTGCGCGGTGCCGGTGGCGCCCCCGGAAACGCTGGAAAGAATCCAGGAGTATGCGGACGAGGTGGTGTGCCTTGAGACGCCGCCGCACTTTCAGGCGGTGGGACAGTTTTATGCGGACTTTCCCCAAGTCGACGACAGCGAAGTCGAGGCCATCCTGAAACAGACCTCGCCAGTCCTTTAGCGCGGCTTCACCCGCGTACCGTCGGCAATCTTGTCGTCGGGGTGGCTGACCACGCGGGTTCCGGCCGCAAGCCCCGACAGCACCTGTGTAGCCAGCCCGGCGCGCTGGCCCGCCTCGACCGGCGTCAGGCGGGCGCGCCCGCCGTCCACCGTGAACACGGCCCAGCCGTCGCCATGGCGGAACAGCGCGCTGGTCGGCAACTGCAGCACGTCGTCGGCCTCCCACAGCACGAAGCGGGCTTCCACCCGATAGCCGTCGCCCAGCGCCTGCCAGGCCTCGCGCGGCGCGGCGAAGTCGACGATCACGCGCACCCGCTGCTCCTCGACCCCGAGCGCCGAAATCTTGGTGAAGCCGCTCGGCTCGACCACCCGCACCCTGCCTTCGATAGCCTTATCGCCACCCCATCGGTCGAGGATGACTTTCGAGCCGGCCGCGATTTTCACCGCGTGAGTGGAAAGCACCTCGACCTCGACTTCGAGGCTGTCGGGGTTGCCGATTTCGAGCAATGGCTGGCCGGCCGTCACCGCGCCCTCGCTTTCCTGCATCAGTTTCAACACGCGCGCGGCCACCGGTGCGCGCAGCTGCAGCATGTCGGCCGCGCCGCCGCCCTGCAGGCGATCGCTGCTGGCAACGGCCGCACGCGCCGTGTCGAGCTCGAAGCGCGCCACCCTGACCGAATGCAGCGCGGACTGCTGCACGGCACGGGCACGGGTCTCCGCGCTGCGCGCGCTATCCAGCGCCTGCGCGGAAATGAAATTCGAGGCCCGCAGCGTTTCGGCACGGCTGCGTTCCTGCTGCGCAAGCTGCGTAGCGGCCGTGGCGGCAGCCGCATTCTGTTCGGCCACTGCCACCGCCGCCTGCGCGGCGCTCGCCTGCGCCCGGGCCTGCGCGCGGGTGCGCGGATCGAGCGCCGCCGCGCGCGCCGGCTCGATCACCGCCAGCACCTGCCCGGCCGCGACCGCATCGCCCGCCTTGAGCGCGCTGCGTCGCGCGTAGCCGGCCACCGGCGCGGTCACCTGATAGCGCTCGATGACGCGGGTCTTGCCTTCCTCTTCCACCGTCACCGCGAGCGGTGCGCGCGTCACCTCGGCCAGGTCGACCGGGACGGCGCGCGGCATCAGGCCAAACGCGATGCCGGCCGCCACGACGACGGCCGTCGCCAGGATTCCGATTTTTGCGCGTGTTTGCATGCTTGCCCTGTTTATTCGCGTGTCTTGAGTACGGCCACCAGGTCGAGCCGGCCCAGCCGCGCCCACATCAGCAGGCCGGAAAGCAGCGCGGACACGACGACCACCGCCGCCCCCATCGCGTAATTTTCCGCCGTCAGAATCAGCGGCAGCCGGTAGAGCTCGTTCTGGAACGCCATCACCAGAATGCCGATCAGCCCGATGCCGACCACGAAGCCGACCGGAATTGCCGCCAGTGTCAGCAGCGCCAGCTCTCCCAGCAGGATATAGGCGATCTCGCCGCGGGTGAAGCCCAGCACGCGCAAGCTGGCGAGTTCGCGGCCGCGTTCCGACAGCGCGATGCGCGCGCTGTTGTAGACGACGCCGAAGCCGATCGCGCCGGCGAGCAGCGTGGCGATCAGGTTGTAGAACAGGATGAACTCGCCGATGGTGGCGTAGAAGCTCTGGATCGCGGCCTTGTTAGCGACCATGCCGAGCACGCGCGGGCGTTCGTGCAGCCGGGCGTAGAGTTCGGTTTCCATGCCCGGCTGCACCGCGAGATACGCACCCGACACCGTGCTGCCCTCGCGCATCAGCGCATTCAGCGAATCCTGCTGCATGTAGGCCGAGACGCCTAGAAACTGCTTGGTGATGCCGAGCACCGGCACCTGCAGCACCGGGCGGCGGCCTTCGAGCACCTCCACCGTCAGTAGGTCGCCCGGCTTCACGTGCAGGATTTCGTTCGCCAGGTGGTCGGTCAGCACCACGCCGCCCGGCGGCACCGCCACCGGCTGCAGATTGCGATCGAGCGAGCGATGCAGCCGCCCCTCCGGCTGGATGCCGAAGACCGCGGCGCGGTGCTGGTAGGGCCCGAAGCGCAGGACCGCCGGCACATCGCGAAAGCCTTCCACATAATCGACACCGGGCAGCGCCGCCAGCTCATGCAGCGCGCGGCCGGAGGTCGGTTCGATGAAGGACAGCGCCAGGTCCTCGCGCGCGGCATGCTTGAACTGCACGTCGACGATGAAATCGATCGCGCCGCGCTGGTAGTTGCCCACCATCATCAGCGCACAGGCGCAGGCGATGCCGAGCACGGTCAGCAGCGACTTCAGCGGGTGCCGCTCGATGTGGCGCAGGATCATCCGCGTCGGCGCGGCGAACCAGCGCTGCAGGCCGATGCGCTCGACCAGCGTGGTGCGGTAGGTCTCCGGCATTTCCGGGCGCATGCCCTCGGCCGCCGGCAACCGCACCGCGCGCGCCACCGAAAACAGCGTGCCGCTGACCGCCGCCAGCGCAGTGACGCCGAGGGCGACCCCGATCACGCCGGCATTGAGCCCGTAGTCGAGGTAGGGAAAACGGAACGTCGTTTCCATGTACACGTTGGACAAGCCCTGGCCGAACCAGGCGCCGAGCGCCACGCCGCCCGCCACGCCCAGCACCGCCATCAGCAGCACCAGCTTGACGTAGTGCACACCGATCGCCAGGTAGGGATAGCCGAAAGCCTTGAGGATGGCGATCTGGTCGCGCTGCAGTGCGATCAGCCGGCTCAGCACCACGTTGAGCAGGAAGGCGGCGACGCCGAGGAAGATGGCCGGAAACACCGTGGCCATGGTCTGCAGCTGCTTCAGCTCCTCGGACAGGAAACGGTTGGAGAACTGGTCCGTGCGCCCGTAGGCGCCGGTGCCGCCGTAGCTTGCCAGCACGGCGTCGACGCGATCGATCACGTCCGCCTCGATGGCGTCGCGCGCCAGCGTCAGGCTCGCCTGGTTGAACGCGCCCTCCATGTCGTAGGCGGCGGCCAGCGCATTGCGGCCCATCCACAGCACGCCGTAGCGCTTGAAATCGGGAAACATCGAGCCGGGCGCGATCTGGTAGACGTATTCCGGCGACACCGCGACCCCCACCACGGTGAGTTGCTTGCGCTTGCCGTTGATGATCGCGGCAAGCGTGTCGCCCGGCTGGAACCCGTGCGCATCGGCAAAGGTGTCGGACAGCACCACCTCGTCCGCGCTCCACGGCTGCACCATGCGGCCGCGCCGCAGGTGCAGCGCGTTGAGCAGCGGCTCACCCTGGTCCGGCAGCGACAGCAGGAGGCCGGTGATGGGGTCGGTAAAGCCCGCCACCTCGAGCTTGACCCCGGCCCGCACCCGGGTCTCCACGCGCTCCACCCCGGGCAGCGCGGCAAGCCGCTCGGCCACGGGTTCCGGCGCGCGCTTGAGGCTGGCGAACACCTCGGCAAAGCGATACTCGCTGTAGAAGCGATCGCGCGTCACGGTCAGCGACTCGTAGGTGGACAGCGACATCACCAGCGTGGCGATGCCGCCCATGATCACCGCGGCAATCGCCAGCACCTGGCCGCGCAGGTGCCACAGGTCGCGAAAGAGTTTGCGGTCGAGCGCGCGCATGGCCTTACCAGCTCAACTCCTGTGCCCGCTTCTTTTCGGTGTTGGCGTGGATGTCGGCGATCTGGCCGTCGGACAGCCGGATAACGCGGTCGGCCATGGCCGCGATGCCGGCGTTGTGGGTGATCAGCACGGTCAGCGTGCCGAGTTCACGGTTGACCTTTTCCAGCACCTCCAGCACCACCACGCCGGTGGCCGAATCGAGCGCGCCGGTCGGCTCGTCGCACAGCAGCACCGCCGGATTCTTCGCCACCGCACGCGCGATCGCCACCCGCTGCTGCTCGCCGCCCGAGAGC
>DAHWJK010000279.1:0-6921 GCA_027344185.1 Thiobacillus sp. | reverse complement strand
GCGTTCCCGCTGCCACGCAGCATTTCCCAAAAACCAACAATCAATCCGACGGCGCTCAGGATCAGCCCCAGCAGTGTGGTGATGACGCCAAGCTTGTGCATCGCACATCCTGTTAGTTGGTGGAGGTAAGCGGGATCGAACCGCTGACCTCTTGCATGCCATGCAAGCGCTCTCCCAGCTGAGCTATACCCCCAACGAAGCCGCGCATGCTATAGATGCCTTGCGTGCTTGTAAAGCCTCTGTGGCCTCATTGATCCGGAAAAAGCTTGCCGGGGTTCAAGAGGCCGTGCGGATCGAATTGCCGTTTGATGTCGCGCATCAGCGCAAGCGTGGCGGAATCGATTTCCTGCGGCACGAAGCGGCGCTTTTCGGTGCCGATGCCGTGCTCGCCGGACAGCGTGCCGCCGAGCATCAGCACGCGCTGCATGATGGCATCGAGGGCGACCTGCGCGCGCGCCATTTCGTCGGCGTCGTCGGGGTGCACCATCAGGTTGACGTGCAGGTTGCCGTTGCCGGCATGGCCGAACGACACCACTGCCAGCTGCTGCGTGCTGGCAGTGGTGTCGATGAAGTCGACGAAATCGGCCAGCGTCGACACCGGCACCACCACGTCCTCGTTGATCTTGAGCGGCGCGATTTGCTTGACTGCATGCGACAGCGATTTGCGCGCGGCCCACAGCTGCGCGATGGCCTCGCGCGTGAAGCCGCTCTTCACTTCCAGCAGGCCTTTGCCAGCGAGCGTGGCTTCCAGCCCGGCGATCTGGCGCGGCAGGTCCGCGGCGGCGCCATCGGCTTCGACCATCAGCAGCGCACGCGTGCCGGGCGCCAGGTTGTCCGCGGCGCCGGTCGGGCGGCTCGCGTCGATGGCGCGATGGTCCATGAATTCCAGCGCGCATGGCACCACGGCCTGATGCATCACGCGGCTGACCGCGTCGAGCGCGCTGCGGTTGTCTGCAAAGCACAGGCGCAGCGTGGCGACGGCTTCGGGCGCGGGCAGCAGCTTCAACGTGGCTTCGGTGATCAGCGCGAGCGTGCCTTCCGAGCCGACCAGCAGACGAGTGAGGTCGTATCCGGTGACGCCTTTGGTGGTGCGGCATCCGGTGCGGATTTCCTGGCCGTCGCCGGTGACCGCGCGCAGGCCCAGCACGTAGTCGCGGGTGACGCCGTATTTGACGGCGCGCGGCCCGGCGGCATTCATCGCGAGGTTGCCGCCGATGCGGCAATACGGGTTGCTGCCGGGATCGGGCGGGTAGAACAGGCCGGCGCTGCGCGCAATGCGGTCGATTTCTTCGGTGACCACGCCGGGCTCGACGACGATCAGGCGGTTGGCCGGATCGAATTCGAGCACGCGCCGCATGCACTCGAAACTGACCACCACGCTGCCGGGCGCCGGCAGCGCGCCGCCGACGTTGCCGGAACCGGCGCCGCGCGGGATCAGCGCAATGCGGTGCTCGAAGGCGACGCGCGCGAGCGCGGCGACGTCGTCGTGCGAGGCGGGAAACAGCACCGCGTCGGGCTCGACATGGCGCGGGGTTTCGTCGCTGCCATACAGGGTGCGGGTGGCGGCATCGTCGAACACCCGATCGGCGCCGAGGGCGGAACGGAAAGCGGCAAGCGCGCGATCGGACAGCATGGCAAACAGGGGAAAGCGCGGGTCAGGCCGAGTGCTCGGGCGGCAGCTGGGCACGCAGCTGGGCGATCATCTCGGCGTCGAAGTCCATGCCGATGTCCCAGCCCGGATTCAGCGCGATCGGCACGCCGCCGCCGATACGGCGCAGCAGCCAGGAAAACTCGGTCAGGAGGCCGCCCGAAAAATCGGGGTAATGCCCGACGAAGGGCTTCGCGCGCTCGGGGCTGGTGAACAGCGCCAGCACGCGCTCGCCATCCTCGTCCTCGATGATCAGCGGGTCGGCCTGGGTGCTGCGCTGGAAGCCCTGGATCGGGTTCTTCTCGTCGCGCACCGGCATGAACAGCTGCTGGTCGATCAGTTGCATCACGAAGGTTTCGGGGTCGAGCGTGCCGGCGTGGACGGCGGCCAGCTGCTCTTCAAGCGCGTTATGGGGAATGAAATTCGTCATGGGCGTCGGGCGGGGCGGGTCAAGGGCCAGTGTAACGCAAGCGGCGGTGCTTGCGCGCGGGCCCACGACGCCTCTCGCCTGGCGGGACTTCAGCACGCAGTGGACTGGAGTGCCCACTCGGGGGGATTGCCATCCTTTGGCGATTCAGAGATTGTTTATTTCGCTGAGATTCTGGATTGCTTCGCTTCGCCCGCAATGTCGGGAATGGTTAATTCAGCGATTTCTCAGGGCTGCCAGCGTTCGGGGTTGGCCCAGAAGCGCGAATTGAGCCAGTCCGGCACGTTCTTGTAGGTCTCGATGTCGTACTCGTGGATGCGCATGCCCGCCGCCGCATCGGTGGCGCACAGCGTGAAGCCGAGCGCGCGAAACATCGCCTCGTCGAGCGCGCAGCGGCCGGGCACGGCCAGGAGAATGTGCGGCGCGACAAACAGGCGCGTCCGACTGATCAGCTGGCGGGCGGCGTCGGCGTCGAGGCCGTCCAGTGCATCGATGCCCAGCGCCAGCGCATACGGCGAGGGCGGCTGCAGCGCCGGCGCCGCCAGCGGCGTGCCCGGCAGCACGTCGCCGGCCAGCTGCCGTGCCGCCGCGTCGAGCGCGCATACGCTGGCGGGCCGGATCTCGCGCAGGCGGGCCGCCAGCTGCGCGCGCCAACTCATGCCGGGCGCGGTACGCGCACCAGCCGGGTGCGAGCGAGGCGGTCGTGCAGGAACTGGCGGTCGCGGTCGAACAGCGCCCACCAGAACCCGGCGCCGGCCAGCATCAGGCCGACCAGCGCGAGCGCAAAGCGCAGCGCAGCCTGTTTGAGCGAGATCGTGCCGCCGGCAAGGTCGACCAGGCGGATGCGCCAGGTCTTCATCGCCAGCGTCTGCCCGCTGCGCAGCCAGAATGCGCTGAAGTAGGCGAACATCACGCCCAGCAGATACAGCTGGAAGGCCAAATGCCGCCAGCCGGTCTCGGCATTGCCCACCAGATAGAGAAA
Organism: Thiobacillus sp.; assembly: GCA_027344185.1. Classification (GTDB taxonomy): domain Bacteria; phylum Pseudomonadota; class Gammaproteobacteria; order Burkholderiales; family Thiobacillaceae; genus Thiobacillus. The sequence continues at coordinate 3,864 of DAHWJK010000279.1, read as the reverse complement.
GGGCAGCGCGGCGACGAAGATCACCGCGGTGACGAGCAGCGCCTCGTAGACCATGGCGGCAATGCGCGCCAGGAAGGGGGCCGGGACGGGGGCTATTGCGTTGTCTTGCATGCTGGTTCTATATTCTGTCTGGCGCGACACTTTGCCACGGGTGCCGCAAGCATAAGCACAATTCTAAGGGGGACTCGATGCATATCGTAAAGCAACTCATGGCGATTCCCGGCGTGGTCGCAGCCGGCGAGTATGCGTATCGCGGCGACCGCTTCTCGTACGAGGGCGCGCTGACCGACGAGTTTGCGCGGATGGCCTCGATCCTGTGCCGGGCCAATACGCTGTCGGTCAACATGCAGTCCGAGATCTTCGATTCCTTTGCCGAAAACTGCGGCTGCCGGCCGGTGCAGGGCTGGATCGCGCGCGGCGACCAGATCACCATTTGCGCGGTGGGCAATTATTTCGCCTTCATCGAAAATCGCGACGAACTGCTGAACGACGTCATGACCATCATGCGGGCCAAGGTCGGCGATGTGCACGACGACCTGCTGGTCAACCTGTATGCCAAGCTGGGCGGCGATACCCGGGAAGCCTTGTACTGAAAACCGATACCGATTGGGAGAGAGCCGAATGAATCTGGAAAAAATGATGGATTTGCCGGGAGCGCTGGCCGCGTTCACCTATACCGACAAGGGCGAGCTGCAGTCGCATGTGCTGCGCGAGGGGACCGAGCTGACGCCGCAGGTGCTGGATCTGCTGGCGCATTCCTGCGTGGCCAACCTGGCGATTGCCGCAATGGAAGCGCGCGGCTGGGAAGCGCTCACCGGACAGAGCGGCTTTCAGCCGCTGAAGGGCTTTTCGGTAGTCGGTCTGGAGTGGTCGGTGATCGTCGACGGCAACTGCGGCGTGGTCGTCAAGAACCGGGACGCCGACTACGAAGCCTCGTTCAAAGCCGTGCAGTCGGCCTGAGGGAGCGTCCATGTCGCTTAGAAAAATTCTGGTACTCGACGGCGTGACGGCGGTATGTCGTTTTCGCGACGACGGCGTGGTGATGGAGGCCGAGGGTGTCCTGTCGCGCGAACTGATGGAACGGATGGCGAAATTTTCCCAGTGGTATCGCCGCATGGTGTCGGGCAACACCGACGTGCTGTCGCTGTTTTCGCAGATGCGCGGCTGGTCGCCGTCGCAGGGCTGGATCGTGCAGGGTGCCTCGACGACGGTCTGCAGCGTCGGCAACATGGTCTGCATGGTCGACAACGCGCAGGGCTCGCTCAACGAGATCATGCGTGCGCTGGGCGAAACCGCGCACGAATAGCCGGGTTCGACGCGGCCACCGACAAACCCTCCGTTCGCGGAGGGTTTTTCATGCCTGAAAGCAGCCATTTTGCAGGCCAAACGGGCAAAAAGTGCGGCGGACAGGGGTACTGGGCGGGTTTTCTTGACCGAAACGGGGCAAACCGATTACTCTCGCAGGTCCACCAACGAATTGATTTATTGCCAGTTTATGGATGCCACGGGCGCCGAGATCGTTGTACGTTGTCTGGCCGAAGAGGGGGTCGAATTCGTGTTCGGCTATCCCGGCGGGGCTGTGCTCAACATCTACGACGAAATCTTCAAGCAGAACAAATTCAAGCACGTGCTGGTGCGCCATGAACAGGCCGCCGTCCACGCGGCCGACGCCTATGCGCGCGCCACCGGCCGCGTCGGCGTGGCCCTGGTGACCTCGGGCCCCGGCGTGACCAACGCGGTGACCGGCATTGCCACCGCCTATATGGATTCCATTCCGATCGTCGTCGTCACCGGCCAGGTGCCGACGCCGGCGATCGGTCTGGATGCGTTTCAGGAAGTCGATACCGTCGGCATCACGCGCCCCTGCGTCAAGCACAACTTCCTGGTCAAGGACGTGCGCGACCTCGCCGCGACGATGAAGAAGGCCTTTCTCATCGCATCGACCGGCCGCCCCGGCCCGGTCGTGGTCGACGTGCCCAAGGACGTCACCGCGCACATCACCGATTTCGTCTACCCGGACACGATCGAGATGCGTTCCTACAACCCGGTGGTCAAGGGCCACAGCGGGCAGATGAAGCGCGCGGTGCAGATGCTGCTCGAAGCCCGGCGCCCGATGATCTACGCCGGCGGCGGCGTGGTGCTGGGCGATGCCTCGGCGCAGTTGCTGGAGTTGGCGCGCCTGCTGGGCTTTCCCGTCACCAACACCCTGATGGGGCTGGGCGGCCACCCCGCCACCGACAAGCAGAATCTCGGCATGCTCGGCATGCACGGCACCTACGAAGCCAACATGGCAATGCAGCACTGCGACGTGCTGCTGGCCGTCGGCGCGCGCTTCGACGACCGCGTGATCGGCAACCCCGCCCACTTCGCGCGCGAGCAGCGCCGCATCATCCATATCGATGTCGACCCGTCGTCGATTTCCAAGCGCGTCAAGGTCGACGTGCCCATCGTCGGCGACGTCAAGAACGTGCTGAACGACATGCTGGCCCTGCTGAAGCAGGCGAAGGAAAAGCCCGATGCCGCGGCGCTGAATGCGTGGTGGACGCAGGTCGAATTATGGCGCTCCAGGAACTGCCTCAAATACAGCCAGAACGGCGCCATCATCAAGCCGCAGTACGTGGTCGAAAAACTGTGGGAAGCGACCCAGGGCGATGCCTACATCACCTCCGACGTCGGCCAGCACCAGATGTGGGCGGCGCAGTATTACAAGTTCGACAAGCCGCGCCGCTGGATCAACTCCGGCGGCCTCGGCACGATGGGCGTCGGCCTGCCGTACGCGATGGGCGTGCAGCTCGCGTTCCCCGACGCGCAGGTCGCCTGCATCACCGGCGAATCGAGCATCCAGATGTGCATCCAGGAACTGTCGACCTGCAAGCAGTACCGCATTCCCATCAAGGTCGTCACGCTCAACAACCGCTACATGGGCATGGTGCGGCAGTGGCAGGAGTTCTTCTATGGCAGCCGCTACGCCGAGTCCTACATGGAGTCCTTGCCCGATTTCGTGAAGTTGGCCGAGGCCTACGGCCACATCGGCATGCGCATCGACAAGCCGGAAGACGTCGAGGGCGCGCTGAAGGAGGCCTTCTCGCCTGCACTGAAGGAGCGCCTGGTGTTCATGAACTTCCAGACCGACCAGACCGAAAAGGTCTTCCCGATGGTGGAAGGCGGCAAGGGTCTGTCCGAAATGATCCTGGCGGAGGAGCTATGAGACACATCATTTCCCTCCTGATGGAAAACGAGGCCGGCGCGCTGTCGCGCGTCGCCGGGCTCTTCTCGGCACGCGCCTACAACATCGAATCGCTCACCGTCGCGCCGACCGAAGACGCCACGCTGTCGCGCATGACCATCGTCACTACCGGCTCGGAAGAAATCATCGAGCAGATCACCAAGCAGTTGAACAAGCTGGTCGACGTGATCAAGGTGATGGACCTGACCGAAGGCAGCCACATCGAGCGCGAGCTGATGCTGGTGAAGGTCAAGGCGGTGGGCATGGGGCGCGAAGAAATGAAGCGCACCGCCGATATTTTCCGCGGCCGCATCATCGACGTCACCGAAACGACCTACACCATCGAACTGACCGGTACCGGCTCCAAGCTGGATGCCTTTCTGGAAGCCATCGATTCCGCCTTCATCATCGAAACCGTGCGCACCGGCGCGTCTGGCATCGGACGCGGCGAGCGCAGCCTCAAAGTTTGAAACAGCAGTCTCAAAGTCTGATTTTTATTTTTCTCAGGAATCCACCATGAAAGTTTATTACGACAAGGACGCCGACCTTTCCCTCATCAAGAAGCGCAAGGTCGCGATTATCGGCTATGGCTCGCAGGGCCACGCTCACGCCAACAACCTGAAGGATTCCGGCGTGAA
>DAHWJK010000129.1:0-2180 GCA_027344185.1 Thiobacillus sp. | reverse complement strand
GGTCGGTGGTGATGAACCAGGCGGTCATGCTCGACCCCAGCGCGGTGTCGCACGGCAACCTCACCGTCGTCATCAACACCGAGCCGCTGGTCAGCCAGCCGGCGCCGTTCTCGCGCGGCGAAACCGTGGTGACCCAGCAATCGCAGATCGAAATCCGCCAGCAGCCGGGCGAGGTCATGCTGCTGAAGGGCAGCGCGTCGCTGGCCGATGTGGTCAAGGCGCTCAATTCCATCGGCGCCACCCCGCAGGACCTGCTGGCGATCCTGCAGGCGCTGAAAGCTTCCGGCGCGTTGCGTGCCGAGCTGGAGGTGATCTGAATGAGTATCGGCGGCGCCGACCTCACCTCCAAGTTCGCGCTCGACGTTCAGGGCGTCAACCAGCTCAGGCTCGACGCCAAAAATTCTTCGCCCGAGGCGCTGAAGCAGGCGGCGCAGCAGTTCGAGGCGGTGTTCATGAACATGCTGATGAAAAGCATGCGCGAGGCGACGCCGCAGGACGGCATGTTCGACAGCGAGCAGACCCGCATGTACACCTCGATGCTCGACCAGCAGCTTTCGCAGCGCATGGCCAGCCGCGGGATCGGGCTGGCCGAAGTGATGGTGCGCCAGCTGTCCGGCGCGATGAACGGCATACCGCCAGGCGTGAACGCGCCGCCGATCGCCGACCTCGGTGCGCGCGGCCTGCCGCTGAATCCGCCGGAGGTGCCCCGCGCCCTGCCGCTCGCTCCGACGCCGGTCCAGCCTGCACCTGCCGCCGCGCCCGCTGCCGCCGCCCGCACGGGCAACGCCCCTGCTCATGTCGAGGCCTTTGTGCAGCGCCTGTTGCCGTACGCCCAGGCCGCCAGCGCCGCCACCGGCATTCCCGCGCGCTTCATGCTGGGCCAGGCTGCGCTCGAGACCGGCTGGGGCAAATCTGAGATTCGCGGCGCCGACGGCAAGAACAGCCACAACCTGTTCGGCATCAAGGCCGGTGCAGGCTGGAAAGGGCAGACGGTCGATATCGTCACCACCGAATACGTCAACGGCAAGCCGCAGAAACAGGTGGACACCTTCCGTGCCTACGATTCCTACGCCGATGCCTTCCGCGACTACGGCAACCTGCTGCGCAACAGCGCGCGCTACCAGAACGTGATCGCCCAGGGCCAGGACGCTGCCGGCTTTGCCCAGGGGCTGCAGCGGGCCGGCTATGCCACCGACCCGAAATACGCGCAGAAGCTGATGAGCATCATCGGGCAATTCGACCAGGCTTGAGCCGGTGGGCTTAAGAAACCGGTGAAGCCACCGATTCAGTCATTGAGTGCCTGATTTCCCTTTCTCGAACCTAACCGTGCACAGCTAGATGGCTACCAACATTCTCAGTATCGGACAGAGCGCACTGGCAGCCGCACAGGTGGGGCTCAGCACGACCGGCCACAATATCGCGAATGCCGCCACCCCGGGCTACAACCGTCAGGTCGTGGTGCAGGGCGCCGCCCAGCCGCAGAACTACGGTTTGGGGTTCATGGGCCAGGGCACCGAGGTCACCACGATCAAGCGCATCTACAGCGAGTTTCTCGGTAGCCAGGTGCGCACCGCCCAATCCACCAAAAGCGGGCTCGACAGCTACGCCGCCGAGATCCGCCAGATCGACAACCTGTTGGGCGACCCGCTTTCCGGCCTGTCGCCCGCGCTGCAGGGTTTTTTCAGCGGCATGCAGGAGATGGCGTCCAACCCGTCTTCGATTCCGGCGCGCCAGGCAGCCCTGTCGGCCGGCGAGTCGCTGACCGCACGCTTCCAGAGCCTGGCCGGCCGCCTGCGGAACATCGAGCAGGGGATCAACAGCCAGATCACGTCGAGCGTCAACGTCATCAATGCCTATGCCACGCAGATCGGCGCGCTGAACGAGGCCATCGGCCGCGCCCAGGGCGGCAGCGGCCAGCCCGCCAACGATCTGCTCGATCAGCGCGACCAGCTGATCATGGATCTCAACAAGGAAATCAAGGCCACCACCGTCAAGCAGGGCGACGGCAGCGTCAACGTATTCATCGGCAACGGCCAGCCGCTGGTGGTCGGTGCCAAAACCTTCGGACTCACCACCGCCGTTCTGCCCAGCGACCCCAGCCGGATCGAGGTCGCCTACCAGACCTCGTCGGGGCCCGTCATCGTCGGCGACGGCAGCCTGACCGGGGGCAAGCTCGGCGG
>DAHWJK010000274.1:0-1615 GCA_027344185.1 Thiobacillus sp. | reverse complement strand
ATCCATTGAACTGCTTTAGTTTCAGGGGGCGAGTATCCGCATCGGCGGAAGATCGGCGTTTGGCCATCGAGGCTGTGTGCCCGTTGCCGCGTAGCATTGTAACTAGAGAAAATTGCGAGCATACGGTGGTCACAGTTGTGGTGCTCGACGCCCGCATGGTTCAGAAGCCTGTCGTGACTGAGCGGTGAATCGCCCCGGCTTCTCCGGAGGCCGTTTCGTCTGAGTCACGCCGCCATGGCGTGACCCGTGTTGCCGGCGTAGTACGCCGCCTCCGCTTCCGCCGGGGGTATGTTGCCGATCGACCCCAGCAGTCGCCGGTTGTTATACCAGTCGACCCAACCGAGGGTCTCCCATTCCACCTCTTCGCGGCTGCGCCACGAGCGCCGGTGGGTCACCTCGGCCTTGAACAGCCCGATCACGGTTTCGGCCAGCGCGTTGTCGTAGCTGTCGCCCACACTGCCCACCGACGGCTCGATGCCAGCTTCGATGAGCCGGTCCGTGTAGCGGATCGACAGGTACTGGCTGCCGCGATCGGAATGGTGGATCAGGGCCTTCTCGCCGGGCCGACGTGCCCACACGGCCTGCTCGAGCGCGTCGAGCACGAACTGCGTCTGCTGCGAAGAACTGGCCCGCCAGCCGACGATCCGCCGGGCGAACACGTCGATCACGAAGGCCACGTACACGAAGCCCTGCCAGGTCGGCACATAAGTGAAGTCGCTCACCCACAGCGCGTTCGGCCGGTCAGCCCTGAACTGCCGCTTCACCAGGTCCATCGGCTTCTCCTCGACCAACTCCTGGCCGATCCACTTGCGCGGCTTGCCGCGCACCACGCCCTGCAGGCCGGCGCGGCGCATCAGCCGCTCCACCGTGCAGCGGGCCACCTTCACGCCTTCCCGGTGCAGCTGCCGCCACACCTTGCGCGCCCCGTAGGCCTGGCGATTCTCCTGCCAGACCCGGTCGATCACGGGCGCCAGGACCTGCTCGCGATGCCAGCGCGCGGGCTGGCGCGCCGGGTCGGCCTGGCGGCTGGCGTGTTCGTAGTACGTCGACGGGGCGATCGGCAGCACCTTGCAGATCGGCTCGACCCCGTAGGCGTCTCGGTTCTGGTCGATGAAGTCCTTCAGGACTTGTACCGGCGGTCGAGCTCCGCCTGGGCAAAAAACGCCGACGCCTTGCGCAGGATCTCGTTGGCCTGGCGCAGCTCCCGCACCTCGCGCTCCAAGGCCTTGATCCGCGCCTGCTCGTCGGTCGTCAGCCCGGGCCGCAGCCCGCTGTCGCGCTCGGCACGGCGGACCCACGTCCGCAGCGTCTCCGCCTTGCAGCCGATCTTCCCGGCCACCGACGTGATCGCCGCCCACTGGGAGCTGTGCTCGCCCTGGTGGTCCAGGACCATCCGCACCGCCCGCTCACGCACCTCGGGTGCGTACCTCGTCAATTTGTTGCTCATGGCTCCATCCTCTCAAGGTTTGGAGCCTCCGGGAAAGACGGGGCGATTCAAGGCCCGAATTGAGAAGGTCGAGGACCCGGAGATTGTCGACGCCGCAATGTTGATCGTTGAAGACTCCGGAGCTTGGAAGGGGGCGCGGGCACAGCTCTGTAGGTCCCCGCTCAAGCC
>DAHWJK010000257.1:0-1588 GCA_027344185.1 Thiobacillus sp. | reverse complement strand
CGACGGCCTCGAGTTCGGCAAATCCACGCCCGTGCATTTCCGCTATGGCGAGCGGCTGCGCGTCATTCTCCACAACGACACCATGATGACCCATCCCATGCACCTGCACGGGATGTGGAGCGAACTGGAAAGCCCGGACGGACAGTTCCTGGCGCGCAAGCACACCATCAACGTGCAGCCGGCACAGCGCGTCAGCTTCCTGGTCAGCGCGGACGCCCTCGGTCGCTGGGCCTGGCACTGCCACCTGCTCCTGCATATGGATGCGGGCATGTTCCGCGAAGTGGTGGTGGCGTAAGCGCCTGCAGCAACCAGAGGACATTAAAGATGACAATCCAGCGAATGAATGTACTTGCAATGGCAATCGTCGGCCTTGGCGTGACGCCTGTCTGGGCGCAAACCCATCCCGCCGCCGGGACGATGGATCATGCGCAGCATCAGGGTGCGCCGTCTCCCGACGCGGCCAGGCCCCCGGCGGCCCAGGATGCGATGCCGGCAATGGATCACGGCAGTCCGCCTGCACCGCAGCAGGGTACGGCGGCAATGGATCATGGCGAAATGGACATGCAGGGAGGATCTGCCCCGCCCGACGCACGCGACCCGCATGCCTACTCGGGCGGCTATACCCTCGACAGCGGTAAATATGCCTTGCCGGGACCCCGTCAGCTTCGTCTTGCCGATGAGCACAGCTTCGGCAGCCTGCTGGTCGACCGCCTGGAGCGCGTGGACACGCGCGAGGGGAATGCCACCGCCTACGAAGCCCAGGCCTGGTTCGGGCGCAACTACGACCGGGTAGTCATCAAGGCGGAAGGCGATTATGGCCAGGGCAAGCTGCAGGAAGCGCGCACCGAGTTGCTGTGGGGTCACGCCATTGCCACGTTCTGGGATACGCAGCTTGGGGTGCGCTACGACAGCGGCGTGGGCCCCGATCGCGGCTGGCTGGCCTTCGGCGTGCAGGGCCTCGCACCCTACTGGTTCGAAGTCGATGCGGCGGCCTATGTCGGCGACAAGGGCAGAACCGCGTTCCGCCTGGGTGCGGAGTACGAGTTGCTGCTCACGCAAAAGCTTGTCTTGCAGCCGCGTCTTGAAATCAACGCCTACGGAAAAGGTGACGCGGCCCTGGGTATCGGCAGCGGTCTGTCCGACGGCGTGGCGGGCCTGCGCCTGAGATACGAATTCACCCGCCAGTTCGCACCCTATGTCGGCGTGGAGCGCGCCGGTAAATTCGGCAAAACGGCTGACCTGGCCCGCGCTGCGGGCGAAAAAACCGATGAAACACGCTGGGTTGCCGGCGTGCGCTTCTGGTTCTGATGTAGTGCAACGACGATCGAATCACTTAACCCATTAGGAGCAACACGATGAAACTGAAGACACTGTCGATTCTGATTTTTGGCGTGCTGCCGGCGATTGCCTTGGCGGCGGGCGACCATGCCGGCAGGCACGGCATGGATGGCCACAAGATGATGCCCGGCGGCCATGACATGTCCGCAATGGAGAAGGCAGCACCTGCGTCGATGACGGGCAAGCCGGGTGACCCGGCCAAGGTGGACCGCACCGTCGAAGTCACCATGGACGACGCCATGCGATTCAC
>DAHWJK010000249.1:0-3325 GCA_027344185.1 Thiobacillus sp. | reverse complement strand
GGAATGGTTGCGCGACCAGATCGAGGCGCTGCCGGTGGAGGGTCACTGGCATGCCCAGGCGCGCGGTTCGCTGCTGGACGAGCTGAACCACCAGCATCGCGCGCTGGCCCAGCGCGTGCTGAAGCTCGCGGGCGACGATCGCACCGCCTCGCCGGTCAAGGCCTGGCTGGAGAGCGACGACGCCACGCTGCAGCACACCCGCCGCATGCTGGCCGATATCCTCACCCAGAACGCCGACTACCCGATCGCCTCGGTGGCGGTGCGTCGCCTGGCGCAACTGGCACAGGTCCCGGTGTAAGGTCTCGTCGATCCCTTTCCCCTCCGTCAGGGAGGGTTGGGATGAGGCGTCATCCTGCCGGCGTGTCCGAAGCCCCGCCTCGTGCGGGGCTTCGTTTTTCCGGCGTGCCGCCGCGGCCATGCGGTAAGCTCGGGCGCATTCCAAGGGAGCCAACTGCAGCCATGCGCCTCGCCTTCGTCGCCAGTGACACCAGCGTCGCCCAGCAGGCGCGGCGCAAGCTCGTGGAACGCTACGGCGACCTGCCCGTCGAAAAGGCCGAACTGATCGTGGCGCTGGGCGGTGACGGCTTCATGCTGCGGACGCTGCATGCGCACCTTGCGCTGGGCGTGCCGGTGTACGGCATGAAGCTCGGCCGCGTCGGCTTCCTGATGAACAAGCATCGGCTGGATGAATTGCCCGAGCGCGTGGCGCGCGCCCACGCCGCCGAGCTGTTCCCGCTGGAGATGCGGCGCACCGACGCTGCCGGTCGCGCGCACGTGGCGCTGGCTTTCAACGAGGTCTCGCTGCTGCGCCAGAGCAACCAGGCCGCGCATATCGAGGTGAGGCTCAACGAGGCGGTGAAGCTGCCCAACCTGATCTGCGACGGCGTGATGGTGGCTACGCCCGCCGGCTCCACCGCCTACAACCTCTCCGCGCACGGACCGATCCTGCCGCTGGACGCCAACGTGCTCGCACTGACGCCGATCAGCCCGTTCCGTCCCCGCCGCTGGCGCGGCGCGATCCTGCCGCATCGCACCGAGGTCAGCCTGCGTGTGCTCGATCCCGGCAAGCGGCCGGTCAGCGCCACCGCCGATTTCCTCGAAGTGCGCGACGTGCGCCAGGTTTCCGTGCGCCAGGCGGCGGGGCAGGGCGTGCGCCTGCTGTTCGACCCCGAGCACAACCTGGAGCAGCGCATCCTTGACGAGCAGTTCGCGGCGGATTGAGCGATCGCGTTCGCCGTGCGTCTCACGCTGTGCGCACGGCATGCGCTAGATTGACCGCATGCCTGCCCACGACCCTTCCGCCGCCACCGACAATCGCCTGGTCGTCGCGATCTCCTCGCGCGCGCTGTTCGACCTCGGCAACAGCCACGAGCTGTTCGAGCGCGAGGGGCTGGACGCCTACCGCAGCTTCCAGATCGCGCACGAGAACGAGATCCTCAGGCCCGGCGTGGCATTCCCGCTGGTGCAGAAGCTGCTCGATCTGAACAAGCTGGCGGGTGACGTGCCGCCGGTGGAGGTGATCCTGCTGTCGCGCAATTCCGGCGACACCGGCCTGCGCATCTTCAACGCGATCCAGCATTACGGCCTGGAGATCAGCCGCGCGGCGTTCACCAGCGGCGCGCCCACGTCCGACTACATCGCGCCGTTCAAGGCCGACCTGTTCCTCTCCGCCAACGCCGAGGACGTGGGCCGCGCGCTCAAGGCAGGCGTGGCCGCGGCCACCATCCTGCCTAGCGTCGCGCCGCCGCGCATGAGCGAGCAGCTGCGCATCGCCTTCGACGGCGACGCGGTGATCTTCGGCGACGAAGGCGAGCGCGTCTCGCGCGAGGAAGGCCTCGAAGCCTTCCATCGCAGCGAGCACGAACATGCGGACGAGCCGCTGTCGGTCGGCCCGTTCCGCGGCTTCCTCACCGCACTGCACCGACTGCAGGCGGCGTTCCCTGCCGAGAACTCACCGATCCGCACCGCGCTGGTCACCGCGCGTTCCGCACCCGCGCACAAGCGCGTCATCCTCACCCTGCGGCGCTGGGGCGTGCGCATCGACGAGGCCTTGTTCCTGGGCGGCCGCGACAAGGGGCCGTTCCTAGACGCCTTCGGTGCCGACATCTTCTTCGACGACTCCCCGGCCAATGTGGAATCCGCGCGCAAGCACGTCGCCACGGGGCATGTGCCGCATGGCGTGAGCAACCGGTAGCAACGAGACCTATAGATAAGGCCCATAAATAGTCTGAACTATTTATGGGTTCTTGTTGTCCAATGGCACATGGATAACGAAGACGCCCGCCGGCTCAGTCCGGCCGAACAACACGAACGCCGCCGCCAAGTCATCCGGGCGTACAAGCGCAAGGTCAACAAACGACAGATCGCGCGCGATGTCGGTCTGAGCTACTCGGCGACCTGCAAGATCATCGACCGCTATGACGCCGAAGGCATGGCGTCCCTGGCGCCCCGCAAGCGCGGCCGCAGCCACGGCGACAAACGGGTGCTGAGCGCTGAGCAGGAAGCGCAGATCCGCAAGACGATCTGCGACCATCGGCCCGAGCAGCTGAAGATGGACTTTGCACTGTGGAGCCGTGCAGCGGTGCGCGCGTTGATCGAACGCGAGTTCAAGGTGGGCTTGCATCTGCGTTCGGTGGGCAAGTACCTGCAACGGTGGGGTTTCACGCCACAGAAGCCGATCAAGCGTGCCTACGAGCAATCACCGCAAGCGGTGCAGACCTGGCTGGATGAAACCTATCCAGCCATTGCCGAGCGCGCCAAGGCGGAAAAAGCAGAGATTCACTGGGGCGACGAAACGGCTCTGGTCAACACCGACGTACGGGGCCGCAGTTATGCACCACGCGGTCAAACACCGGTGGCCATGGCCATCGGTGGAACCCGGCAGAAGCTGTCGATGATCGCCAGCGTGACCAACCAGGGCAAAGCGCGCTGGATGATCATCGACGGCGCGTTCAACCACGAGAAGTTGATCGAGTTCTTTGAGGCATTGGTCGCCGATGCGGGCTGCAAGGTGTTCTTGATCCTCGACAACCTGGGCGTGCATCACTGCAAACCGGTCAAGCAATGGCTTGCCGAACACAGTGCGCAGATGGAGGTGTTCTACCTGCCCAGCTACAGCCCCGAGTTGAATCCCGAGGAGCGCCTCAATGCCGATCTCAAGCATGTCATCGGACGCAAGGTGCCAGTGCGCACCAAGGCTAGATTGCGCACCGCTGCCGAGCAGCACATGGCCGTCATCAGTAGTGAACCCGATCGCGTCAAAGCCTACTTCCGTGACCCGCGCGTCAAGTATGCTGCTTGAGACTTTTTAAGGGCCGGATCAATA
>DAHWJK010000243.1:0-10762 GCA_027344185.1 Thiobacillus sp. | reverse complement strand
GCGCCGAAGCCCTGCGCGCGGGTCTTGCAGTACATGTCGTCGAGGTTGGCGTAGTCCGGCGCGCGGTAGCCGTAGCGCACGCCGTCGAAGCGCGACAGGTTGGACGAGGCTTCGGCGGGCGCCAGCACGTAATAGACCGGGATCGCGAGCTTCGAATTGGCGAGCGAGATCTCGACCGGAGTGGCGCCGAGCTTCTTCAGTTCGGCGACCGCGGCTTCCACGGCGGCGGCGACTTCGTTGTTGAGCCCCTCGGCGAAGAATTCCCTGGGCAGCCCGACGCGCAGGCCGGCGAGCGGCTTCTCCAGATCGCGCGTGTAATCCTCTTTTTCGCGTTCCAGGCTGGTCGAGTCCCGGGGGTCGAAGCCGGTCATCGCATTCAGCAACAGTGCGCAATCCTCGGCCGAAAGCGCCATCGGCCCGGCCTGGTCGAGGCTGGAGGCAAACGCGATCATGCCGTAGCGCGACACCAGCCCGTAGGTGGGCTTGAGGCCGGTGATGCCGGTGAGCGCGGCCGGCTGGCGGATCGAGCCGCCGGTGTCGGTGCCGGTGGCGGCGGGCGCCATCCGCGCCGCGACGCAGGCAGCAGCGCCGCCCGACGAACCGCCCGGCACATAGGCCAGGTTCCAGGGGTTTTTCACCGCGCCGAAATAACTGGTTTCGTTGGACGACCCCATCGCGAACTCGTCCATGTTGGTCTTGCCGAGCGAGGGCATGCCGGCAGCCTTGAAGCGCTCGATCACCGTGGCGTCATAGGGGGCGACAAAGTTGGAGAGCATGTTCGAGCCGCAGGTGGTGAGCCAGCCGTCGGTGCAGAAGATGTCCTTGTGGGCGATCGGTATGCCGGTCAGCGGGCCGGCATTGCCGGCGGCGATGCGCACGTCGGCGCCGGCGGCCTCGAGCAGGGTCTTGTCGGGATCGACCGTGATGAAGGCGTTGATGGCCGGGTTGAGCGCGGCGATGCGGTCGAGATAAACCTGCGCCAGCTCGCGGCTGGACATCTGCTTGGCTGCCAGTTGCGCGGCCAGGGTGGAAAGGCTTGCGTCGGACATGATCCTAGAAACCGCAGTTGGACGCGCCCGATGGTGCGTCTGGGCGTGTGTCTGGCGCGAAGCGACGACGCGGCCTACCGGGGCAGGCAAGGAGGAGCGACAAAGGAAGGCGCGCGACCAGGCGTGCCAGCGGGTGCGTAGCGATCTCACCCAAAAGGTGAGGCTGATCGAAGGCGGCGAATCCAGTAATCATGCGGAATTCCATGAAGTTATGAGCGGTCAACTGCGGTTTTTAGGATCATGCTTACTCGATGACTTTGGGCACGAGGTAGAGCCCGTTCTCGACCGCCGGGGCGACCGCCTGGAAGGTCGTATGGCGGTCGGACTCGGTCACGGCGTCGTCGCGCAGGCGCTGATAGACCTCCTGCGCATGTGCCATCGGCGCGATGCCGGCGGTGTCCACCGCCTGCATCGCGGCGATCAGGCCGAAAATGCTGTTGAGCTGGGCTTGCGTGGCCGCGGCCTCGGCATCGCTGGTCTCGATGCGCGCGAGGCGGGCGATGCGTTTGATGTCGTCCGTGCTGAGGGACATGAAACCACCTGCTGAGGTACTTGAATGAAGCGCGTTAGGGTATCATGGCCCCTTATTTTTTCCCTTATTTTGCTGCTTTTGCGCAGCCGCCGCGGCCACCATGTTCAAGTTTCTGACCAGCTACTTTTCGACCGACCTCGCGATTGACCTCGGTACCGCCAACACCCTGATTTACGTGCGCGATCGGGGCATCGTGCTGGACGAGCCCTCGGTGGTGTCGATCCGCACCGACATGGCGGCGGGCGGCAAGCGCACCGTGCAGGCGGTGGGCGTGGAGGCCAAGCAGATGCTGGGCCGCACCCCGGGCAACCTGCAGGCGATCCGGCCGATGAAGGATGGCGTGATCGCCGACTTCACCGTCACCGAGCAGATGCTCAAATATTTCATCAAGAAAGTGCACGACACGCGGATGTTCCGCCCCAGCCCCCGCATCATCATCTGCGTGCCCTGCGGCTCGACCCAGGTGGAGCGCCGCGCGATCCGCGAATCGGCGATCGGCGCCGGCGCCCGTCAGGTCTATCTGATCGAGGAGCCGATGGCGGCGGCGATCGGCGCCGGCCTGCCGGTGGCGGAAGCGACCGGCTCGATGGTGGTCGACATCGGCGGCGGCACCACCGAAGTCGGCGTGATCTCGCTCGGCGGCGTGGTGTACGCCAACTCGGTGCGGGTGGGTGGCGACCGCATGGACGAGGCCATCATCAACTACATCCGCCGCAACTACGGCATGCTGATCGGCGAGGCCACCGCCGAGCAGATCAAGAAGCAGATGGGCTCGGCCTTCCCCGGCGCCGAGGTGCGCGAAATGGAAGTCAAGGGCCGCAGCCTGGCCGAAGGCGTGCCGCGCAGCTTCAACGTCTCGTCGAACGAAATCCTCGAAGCCCTGACCGAGCCGCTCAATGCCATCGTCAGTGCAGTCAAGCAGGCGCTGGAACAGACGCCGCCCGAGCTCGGCGCCGACATCGCCGAAAAGGGCATGGTGCTGACCGGCGGCGGCGCGCTGCTGCGCGACCTCGACCGCCTGCTGATGGAAGAAACCGGCCTGCCGGTGATCGTCGCCGACGACCCCCTGACCTGCGTGGTGCGCGGATCCGGGCGCGCACTGGAAGAAATGGACAAGCTGGCGTCGGTGTTCACCAACGAGTGAACGCAGCCACCCCCGGTTTCGTCGCTAGGGGCTGCTGATGGCAATGCCTGGCCAGCTCATGTTCGTCCGCCAGCTGGGGCCGAACGCACGCCTGCTGATCTGGCTGCTGGTGGGCGTGAGCAGCATGGTGCTCGACACCCGCTATCAAACGCTCGATGGCCTTCGCAGCGGATTCTCGGTGGCGCTGCAGCCGGTGCGCGAGCTGTTGCGCGCCCCCTCCGACGTCGCCCTTGAACTGCAGGGCTTTTTCACCCGCCATCGACTGTTGCAGAACGAGCGCGATGCGTTGCTGGCCGAACGCGCGCATATGCAGAACCAACTCAATGACGCGCAATCGCTGGCGCGCGAAAACGCCGAGCTGCGCGCCCTGCTGCAGTTGCCGTCCCGTCCCGGCCAGCATGTGGTGCGCGCCGCGCTGCTGTATCAGGGGCACAACTGGTTTGCCCAGCGCATCACGCTCGATCAGGGCGCAGCGGCGGGGCTGCGCGGTGGCCTGCCGGTGGTCGATGCCAACGGGCTGGTGGGCCAGGTGAGCCGGGTCTATCCCGGATCGAGCGAGGTGACGCTGGTGAGCGATGCCGACCAGCTGACGCCGGTCTTCATCGAGCGCACCGGCCAGCGCGGACTGGCCGCCGGCAGCGGTCGCAACCAGATGGAGTTGCGCTACATGCCGGCACAGACGGACATTCGCCGGGGCGATCGCCTGCTGACCTCGGGCATCGACCGGGTGTATCCGGCCGGTATACCGGTGGCGCGCGTCACCCGGGTGACGCGCTCGCAGTCGAGCCCCTACCTGCGGATCGAGAGCCAGCCGCTGGCAGGGCTCGACCGTTCGCAGGCGGTCCTGGTGCTGGTGACCGACGTGCAGGCGGTGCAGCCATGAACGCGCCGGCCCGGACTTTTGGCAACTGGCGTCATATTTTCGGCAGCCTGCTGCTGGCGGTGTTGCTCGAGCAGTTTCCCTGGACCGGCTGGGCGCTGGCGCTGCGTCCCGATTTCGTGCTGGTCGGCGTCCTGTTCTGGGTGCTGTACCAGCCGGCGCGCATCGGTTTCGGGGCGGCATTTTTTCTCGGCCTGCTGGCGGATTTTCAGGATGGCGTGGTGTTCGGCCAGCACGCCATCGCCTATGCGCTTGGTGTCTACCTGGTGCTGTTCCTGCGCTTGCGGCTGCTGCAGTTCGACCCCTTGCGTATGGCGGCGCAGATGTTCCCGGTTTTTCTGGCGGTGCAGCTCGTGGTGCTGCTGACAGGCTGGTTGTCGATCAATCCGCCTGACAGCCTGGCCATCCTGTTGCCGGTGCTGGGCAGCACGCTGCTATGGTATCTGTTGACAGGCTTTCTGCGTCTGTGGCACGGCAAGAGCCTGCAGGATCGGACCTGATCGCGGATGTCCCCCGCCACAACGCTGAAAAATCTCGACCTGGAGCTGGCCCGATTCGTGGGCCGGCTCAAGGTTGGCGGCGCGTTTGTCCTGCTGCTGGCGGCCGCGCTGCTGGTGCGCGCGTACTACCTGCAGATCGTGCAGCAGGAGCATTATCGGCAGCGTGCAGAGAGCAACCGCATCTCGCTGATCCCCGCGGCGCCCCATCGCGGACTGATTCTGGACCGCCAGGGCCGCATCCTGGCGGAAAACTATTCGGCCTATACGCTGGAGCTGACCCGCACGCGGATTGACGATCTCGACGCCACGCTGGCCCGGGTGGGCGAGCTTGTCGAAATCACGCCGGGACAACTGCGGCGTTTTCGCCGCCTGCTCTCCGAATCGCACGAGTTCGAAACGGTGCCGCTGAAAAGCAAGCTGAGCGATGAAGAGGTGGCCATCCTGGCGGCCAATCGCTATCGCTTGCCGGGGGTGGAGATCAAGGCGCGGCTGTTCCGCAACTACCGGGCCGGCCCCGGCATGGCGCATGTGCTGGGCTTCATCGGCCGCATCAACGACCGCGACCTCGAGCGTCTGCGGGCCGAGGGCCGCGAGCAGAACTACCGGGGCAGCGCCCACATCGGCAAGACCGGGCTCGAGCAGAGCTACGAAACCCTGCTGCACGGCCGCACCGGCTTCGACCAGATGGAGACGGACGCCAGCGGCCGTGCGGTGCGCATGCTGTCGCGCATTGCGCCGGTGCCGGGTAAGGATCTGCGCCTGCATCTCGATGTCGAACTGCAGGCGGTGGCCGAACAGGCATTCGGCGATTTTCTCGGCGGCCTGGTGGCGATCGATCCCAACACCGGCGGCGTGCTGGCGCTGGTGTCGAAACCGGGCTTCGACCCCAACCTGTTCGTCGACGGCATCGATCCGGAAACCTGGAAATCGCTTAACGAATCGCCCGAGCGGCCGATGGTCAACCGGGTGCTGCGCGGCATCTACCCGCCCGGTTCGACGATCAAGCCGCTGATGGCGCTGGCCGGCCTGGAACTGGGCCTGCGCACGCCCTCCGACAGCATTGACGACCCCGGCTACTATTCGCTGCCCAACAGCCGGCACCGCTTTCGCGACTGGAAAGCGGGCGGACATGGCGTGGTCGACCTGCGCAAATCGATTTCGCAATCCTGCGATACCTATTACTACCGGCTGGCCGTCGACATGGGCATCGACCGCATGCACGACTACCTGGCGAAGTTCGGACTGGGCGAAAAGACAGGCATCGATCTCGAAGGGGAGTCGGCCGGCCTGCTGCCTTCGCGGGACTGGAAGCAGCGCCGCTGGAAGCAGCCCTGGTATCCCGGCGAAACCGTGATCGCCGGCATTGGTCAGGGCTATCACCTGACCACGCCGCTGCAACTGGCCGTGATGACCGCGATGCTCGCCAACGGCGGCAAGCAGGTCGAGCCGCGTCTGGTCGATGCGGTGCGCGACCCTCACGCCCGCGACTGGCAACCGCTGCCCGGCAGGACGCGCGGCCAGGTGGCGATTGCGCCCAGCCATCTCGAGTTGGTGCGGGCAGGCATGCTCGACGTCATGAGTCCGGGCGGCACCGCGGCCCGCTCGGCAGCCGGCGCGCCCTATGCGATTGCCGGCAAGACCGGCACCGCGCAGGTGGTCGGCATCCGCCAGGGCGCGCGCTACGACGCCAGCAAGCTGGCGCTCAGGCATCGCGACCATGCGCTGTTCATTGCCTATGCGCCGGCCGACAACCCCACCATCGCGGTGGCGGTGATGGTGGAAAATGGCGGCTCCGGCAGCGGCACTGCGGCGCCGGTCGCGCGTGCCGTATTCGATTACTACTTGACGGGAAAGCGTCCTGTCGTACCCAAGCTGGAGACAGGCAATGGCACGGACTAGCCACTGGATCGTGCGCAGGCTGAGTCATCTCGACGGCATCCTGCTGGTGCTGGTGCTCGTCCTGCTGGGCATCAGCCTGGCGGTGGTGGCGAGCGCGTCGGGGCAAAGCCCGGCGCGCATCAGCGGCCACCTGCTCAACATGGGACTGGCGCTGTCGGTGATGCTGGTGATGGCCAACGTGCCGCCGCATATCCTGTCCAAGGTCGGCCCGCCTTTATATGTGGCGGGGGTGGTGCTGCTGATCGCAGTGGCGCTGTTCGGCGAGGTTCGCAACGGCTCGCGGCGCTGGCTCGATCTGGGGGTGGTGGCATTCCAGCCGTCGGAACTGCTGAAACTGGCGCTGCCGCTGATGTTGGCGTGGTATTTCCAGCGCAACGAGGGCATCCTGCGCGCGAAGCATTTCCTCATCGGCGGCGCCATGCTGCTGGTGCCGTTTTTTCTCATCCTGCGCCAGCCCGATCTCGGCACGGCGCTGATGATCGGCGCCTCGGGTTTTTACCTGCTGTTCTTTGCCGGCCTGCCGTGGAAAGTGATGGTCGGCGGTGCCGTAGTGGGCGGGGCGAGCCTGCCGGTGCTGTGGAATTTCATGCACGACTACCAGCAGCGCCGCGTGCTGACCCTGCTTGATCCCACTTCCGATCCGCTCGGCGCGGGCTACCATATCATTCAGTCGACCATCGCGATCGGCTCGGGCGGCCTCTTCGGCAAGGGCTGGATGCAGGGCACGCAAACCCAGCTCGACTTCATTCCCGAGCGCACGACCGATTTCGTGTTTGCCGTGTTCGGCGAGGAATTCGGCTACCTCGGCGCCATCCTGCTGGTGGGGCTGTACCTGGCCATCGTCGCGCGCGGTCTGGTGATTGCGGCGCGCGCGCCGACGCTGTTCGGAAGACTGATGGCGGCGACGCTGAGTCTCAATCTGTTCACCTATGCCTTCGTCAACATGGGCATGGTGTCGGGCATCCTGCCGGTGGTGGGTGTGCCGCTGCCGCTGATGAGCTACGGCGGCACCGCGCTCGTCACGCTGCTGCTGGGCATGGGCATCCTGATGAGCGTGGCGACGCATCGTCAGCTCAATAAAACCTGACAGGTTAAAATGCGGACATGACGGCGATTCCGATACTGATGGCGGCCGCGTTGGGACTGGCACTGGCCGGCTGCGGCAGCACCCCGGCCCGGCAGGCCAAGACCTCCACCCCCACCCCCACCCCCGTACCCACCGCGCCGCAGGGCGGCGGCTATTACCTCGACGACGGCCCCGAGGCCATCCCGCCGGCGAATCTCGATGCGGTGCCGGATGCGGTGCCGCGCGACGAGCCGCTGCATCGCTTTGCCAACCGCACCTATGTCGCGCTGGGCAAACCCTATACGCCGCTGACCACGCGCCGTGCCTTCAGCGAAGAAGGCCTGGCGTCATGGTACGGGCGCCGTTTCCACGGCAGAAAAACGGCATCGGGCGAGATCTACGACATGTATGCGATGACGGCCGCCCACCCCACGCTGCCGATCCCAAGTTATGCTCGGGTGACGGCGCTCGACAGCGGCAAGTCGGTGGTGGTGCGTATCAACGATCGCGGCCCGTTCCACAGCAAGCGCGTCATCGACCTGTCGTATACCGCCGCCCACAAGCTTGGCTACCTCCGGCAGGGCAGTGCCCGGGTGCGCGTGGAAAGCATCGATCCCGCCAGTCACGACACGCAGGGCGAAGCGCTCGGCGAGGGGATTTTCCTGCAGGTGGGCGCGTTTTCCAGCGCCGACAATGCGCAGCGGCTGCGTGAACGGCTGACGCGCGAACTGGCACTCGATGCCGAGCGCACCCGCGTGGTCCTCAACGACAGGCTGCATCGCGTGCAGCTTGGCCCCTACCCCAGCGACGTCGATGCGCACGCGGACCGCGAACGGGTACGGGAACGCCTCGATTTGAACGCGGTCCTGCTCAGACGCGATTAAACCTGGAAACCGCAGTGGGACGCGCTCGATGGTGCGTCTGGGCGTGTTTCTGGCGCATACGATCCACACGGGGCTTTAGCCCATAGTGGATCGGAGTCCTTTAGGGCGAAGCGACGGCGCGGCCTACCCGGGTAGGCAAGGAGGAGCGACAAAGGCAGGCGCGCCAGCGGGTGCGTCGCGAGATCACCCAAATGGCGAGGCTGATCGAAGGCGAAGAATCCAGCATGAATACGGAATTCCATAAAGTTATAAGCGGTCAACTGCGGTTTTTAGGTTAAAAGGTTTTGCAGATGAAGATTTTCTGGCTGGGGCTGGCGCTTCTGTTTTCAGCCCACGCATGGGCCGCGCCGGCCGGCATTTCCGGGCGCGCCTGGGTGGTGATCGATCAGGCCAGCGGCCGCGAACTGGCCGCGCACCAGGCCGATCTGCCGCTGGCGCCGGCTTCGCTGACGCAGTTGATGACGGCCTATGTGCTGTTCGGCGACATCCGCAAGGGCCGGCTCAACCTGGGAGAAACCCTGACAGTGCCGGAAGTCGCCACCGAGATCGATGGCGCGCGCGCCTTTCTCAAGGCGGGCGACCAGATCAGCGTCGACACGCTGCTGCAGGCGATGCTGGTGCAGTCGGCGGGCGATGCGATTCTGGCGCTGGTGACCGCCGCCGACGGCAGCGAAGCGGTATTCGTCGAACGGATGAACCGCGAAGCCAAGCGGCTCGGCATGAACAAGACGCGTTTCATGAATGCCACCGGCCTGACCGAGCCGGGCCATGTGTCGAGTGCGCGCGATCTCGCCCTGCTGGGACGCGCGCTGGCGCGCGATTTTCCCGAACGCAGCGGCTATTTCGCGCAGAAGGAGCTGCCGCTGAAGGGCATCACCTACTACAACGCCAACCGCCTGCTGTGGCGCGACAGCACGGTGAACGGACTCAAGGTCGGCCGCACGGTGCAGGCCGGCTATTGCATGGCGGCCTCGGCGCAACGCGGCGCCCAGAGCCGCATTGCCGTGGTGCTGGGCGCGCGCTCCGACGCCCAGCGCACCCAGGATGCCCTGCGTCTGCTGAACTACGGCTTCGAGAATTTCGACAGCGTGCGGCTGTATCGCGCGCAGCAACCGGTCAAGATCGCCCCCCTTTATCGCGGCGCGCGCGAATCGGTCAGCATGGGATTTGCGCAGGACTTTCACCTGCTGGTGCCACGCGGCAGCGCGTCGCGCGTGAAGGCCGAAATCATCACCCAGCAGCCGTTCGTGGCGCCGGTGCGCAAGGGACAGCGCATGGGAACGCTGCGGTTGACGCTGGACGGCAAGCCGCTCGGCGACTATGCCCTGATTGCGCTGCATGATGTCGCCGTTGCCGGCATTTTCGGTCGCGGCTGGGATTCGATCCGGTTGTTCTTCGTGAAATGAACGCCTATCTGAACGGCGACTACCTGGCGCTGGCCGACGCGAAAGTTTCGGCGCTCGACCGCGGCTTCGTTTTCGGCGACGGCGTCTACGAGCTGGTGCCGGTGTACTCGATGAAGCCGTTCCGGCTCGACGAGCACCTGCGCCGCCTGCAGGGCAGCCTCGACGGCATCCGTCTGGCCAATCCGCATGACGCGGCCGGATGGCGCGAGCGCATCCTGAAGCTGATCGACCTGCAGGACTTCGCTGACCAGTCGCTCTATATCCAGGTGACGCGCGGGACGCCTGATGTAGGGCAGCCGTCGCGCGACCATGCGTTTCCCAAAGCGGCAACGCCGACCGTCTTCATGTTCACGCAACCGCTGGTGACCGCGACGCCCGCGCAGAAAGCGGCCGGCGTGTGCGCCGTCACCGCGGTCGACAACCGCTGGCTGCGCTGCAACATCAAGGCGATTTCGCTCTTGGCCAACATCCTGCTGCGGCAGCAGGCGGTGGATGCCGACTGCGCGGAAACCATCATGCTGCGCGACGGCTTTCTGACCGAGGGCGCGGCGAGCAACATTTTCATCGTGAAGGACGGCGTGCTGCTGGCGCCGCCGCCGTCGAACCTGATGCTGACCGGTATCACCTACGATGTGGTGCGCGAGCTTGCGGTGGAAAACGGCATGCCGCATGCGGTGCGGGCCATCTCCGAGGCCGAGCTGCGGGCTGCCGACGAAGTATGGATGACCTCGTCGACCAAGGAAATCATGCCGATTGTCCGGCTCGATGGCGCGCGGGTCGGCGCCGGCGTGCCGGGCCCGCTGGCGCAGCAGATGGACGCGCTGTACCAGGCCTTCAAGCAGGCGGTCATGCGCGCATGAGCAGCGCGCCTCGGCACGTGCGAGCGCCCGCGAATGCGCGCCGCGCCAGACGGTTTGTATACCCGGGAACCGAACGGATGGCGCGCGCATGAGCGAAGAAGACACGCTGCTCGACTTCCCCACCGATTTTCCGATCAAGATCATGGGCGAGCGTCGCGACGATTTCGCGCAGGCCATGGTCGAGCTGGTGCAACGCCATGCGCCCGACTTCAAGGCCGAAACGGTCGAGATGCGGGCGTCTTCCAGCGGCAACTACCTGTCGGTGACCTGCGTGGTGCGCGCCACCTCGAAAACCCAGCTCGATGCGCTGTATCGCGAGATTACCGCGCATCCCTGGGTGAAGATGGCGTTGTGAGGGGTCAGGATTCAGGGGTCAGGATTCAGGGGGCCGAGGCAGTCGTCCGCAACCTTGGTCGGGTCGCGTACGAGCCGACCTGGCGGGCGATGCAGGATTTCACTGCGCAGCGTGCGGCCGATACACCGGACGAGATCTGGCTGCTGGAGCATCCGCCGGTCTACACCCAGGGGCAGGCCGGCAAGCC
>DAHWJK010000240.1:0-4365 GCA_027344185.1 Thiobacillus sp. | reverse complement strand
CCCCGACGCACCGCCCGCCCCCTGGCGCGACTGGAGCGGGGAAACCGACATCTTCATCGTCCCCGGGCACCGCTTCGCGTGGATCGACCTGCTGCTGACCAATTTCCACCTGCCCAAGTCCACGCTGCTGATGCTGGTCAGTGCCTTCGCGGGGATGGAAACGATTCGCGAGGCCTATGCGCATGCGGTGCGCGAGCGCTATCGGTTTTTCAGCTACGGGGATGGGATGTTGCTGGCGCACACGCCATCGCTTCGGTGAACTCCGGAGCGCGCCGGCAGGCCGCTTCGGACCCGCGCTTGAGGGGGTATGCGTGCGCCGCGGGTCTCTGTACATTGCATATGAGGGCCTACCGAGTCAATGTTTCGTTTTGCGTCTTCTGTTTCTATAAGAATCCGACGACAAACACATATGCGCAAAGTCCTTGTCCAGACCGCCCACTACGCCGCCCTGCTGAGCGGTGCGTCCGCGTGGCGCGCGCGCCGGCAAGGCGCGCGCCGCATCCTGACCCTGCACGGCGTCGGCGACGGCGAAATGCCGTTGCGCCACTTCGAAGCGTTGATGCGCTGGCTGCGCCGACACGCCAGCGTGATCCCTCTGCCCGCGATGGTCGCCGCAATGCGTACAGGGCAAGCGCCGTCGGCCCCGCTGGAAGTCGCGCTTACGCTTGACGACGGTCTGGCCAACCACTACCTGATCGCCTACCCCTTGCTGTACGAACTTGGACTGAGTGCGACGATGTTCGTCTGCCCAAGGCTGATCGACCAAGGGCGCTGGCTGTGGAACCATGAGGTGCGCGCGCGCTGGCGACACCTCGAAGCGGGTCGCCGTGAGCCCCTGGCACGCGAGCTCGGCGCAAGCGCCTGCGACGCCGACTCCGTCGTCGCCTGGATGAAGGGTTTGCGCCTGCAGGCGCGCACAGACGCGTGTGAGCGCCTGCGCAAGGGCACGCCCGGGTTCGAGCCGGACCCCGCGGAATCGGCAGCCTATGATCCGCTGACTTGGGAACAGGTCCGGAGCATGGACCCGTCGTGCATAACGATCGGCTCGCACTCGCTCAGCCACCCGATCCTGCCCCTACTCGACGACGAGGAGCTCGAGCAGGAACTACGCGACAGCCGAAGCGAGCTCGAGCTCCGGCTGGGTCGCAAGGTGCCGTTGCTGTGCTATCCCAACGGCTCGTTCAATGCGCGGGTACGTGCGTGCGCTGCCAGACACTACGACGCCGCCTTCAGCACGCAGGAGGCGTTCGTTCGCGTCCCGGTCGCCGACTACTGGAGCCTTCCCCGGATCGCGCTAAGTCCGGATCTGGCCTTGTCGGTCTGGCGCCTGCACTCGCCACAGGCCTGACCTCCCTCCCCCGCCATGCCCGAAGCGCCTCCCTTGCCGAGCGTGCACGTCGTCACTCACGCACGCGGCTTCGACCAGCTCGAGAAGCCCTGGACCGAGCTGCAATCGGGGAATCCGGATAGCAGCATCTTCCTGAGCTGGGATTGGCAGCGACTGTGGTGGAAGCACTATGGAGTCGGCCGCGAGCTTTGCATCCTCGTGGCGACCCGCGGGCCCGACGTCGTGGGCATCCTGCCGCTCTATCTGGAAACCCATCGAAAGGCTGGCGGCCTGTTCATCGCCCGCAAGCTGCGACAGATCGGAGTCGGAGGGGACACCGCGCCCGACGACCTGGGCGGGCTGTTCCTCGCGGACGAGGAGACGCAGGCGGCTGCGAGCATGGTGCGCATGCTCGCGCGCCGTATACCTCGCTGGGACATGCTCGACTGGTCGGACCTGGCGCCACGCTCGACGCTGGCGACACTGCTCGCACGACATCTGTCCGAGGCCGGGCTGCGCGTGGCGCTCAGCTGCTCGGACCCGATCATCTATGGCACGCTTCCTGCCAGCTGGGATGCTTACCGTCGCGGCCTGAGCTGCAGCCGGCGCGAGACGATGACGCGCAAGCGACGCAAGTTCGAGGCCCTGCCGGGAGCGCGCATGCGCGTGATCGACACGCCCGACGCGGTCGGCCCGGCGTTCGAGCAGCTGGCCAGGCTGCATCGGCTGCGCTGGGCAACCCGCACTGAACGCCCTGCGTTCACCAGTCCGCAATACGTGGGATTCCATCGCGACCTGATGACTGCGCTGCTGCCGAAGGGACGTCTGCGACTGCTCAGCCTTGATCTCGGTGAACAGCCGATCGCGATGCTCTATGGCATGCAGTACAAGCGGCGGTTCTGCTTTTTCCAGGGCGGCTTCGACCCCGGCCACGCGCAATCCAGCCCCGGCGACGTACTGATGGGCTACGCGGTGGAACTGGCGATCAATCAAGGCTGCGAGATCTTCGACATGCTCAAGGGCGACCACGACTACAAGCGGCACTTTTTTCGACAGGAGCGGCGCAACCTGGGGATTCGAGCGTTCCGCCCGGGACTCGTCGATCTCGCGTACCGCATGCACGGCGTCTTTCGCCCGCCGACCTCGCCGCCGCTGCGGGACATTGGAGGTCCCTGCCCGGACGATGTGGCTCCGGCCGACAACGACGAAGGCGCGACACAGCGTGCGGCTCGGTCATGAACGCGAACTCACCGGCTTCATCGGAGCCTCTGGTCAGCGTGGTCATCGCGGCGTTCAACGCCGCCGATACGCTCGAGCAGACGATCGAAAGCGTGCTCGCTCAGAGCCGCGTCGGCTTCAGGATCGAGATCGTGATCGTCGACGACGGCTCGACCGACAGCACCTGGGAGTTGCTGAAAGGACACGCTGGCCACGTACGCGCGGTGCGCCAACCGAATTCCGGAATCGGCGCAGCGCGCAACCGGGGCATGCGCGAGGCCCGCGGAGACTTCATCGCCCTGCTCGACGCCGATGACCTGTGTGATCCGGCACGACTGCAGATCCAGCTAGCCTATCTGCTCGAGCACCCCACCATGCTGCTGTGCAGTACTGACTTCAGTAGCTTCGACTCCAGCGGAGTGCTTGAGGTGTCGTCGATCGGGTCGTACTACTCGCGCTGCCATGCACGGTACGGCGGGGTGCGGGCACGCTACCAGGAACATGACCGGCTCATTATGCCGATTGCTGCCTGCGGCCTGCCCGCGGGCAGCGTGGTCGAGTGCCATTCGGGACGGGTCTTCGAGCAGATGGCGCAGGGCAGCTTCATCCACCCTGGGACATCGATGTTCCGGCGCAGCGCTCTCGATCTAGCGGGAAACTTCGACCTGAACATCCGCATCGCCTGCGAATGGGAATGGCTGGCACGTGTGACCCGCGAAGGCTCCGTGGGCTACATTGACCTGCCGTTACTCGCCTATCGACGCTCGGCGGGACAGGTGTCGTCCAGCCCGGACATGAACCTCGACTCGCTTCATGTTGCGAAGATGCTTCACCAACGCTACCCGCAACTGCGCCTGAACGATCCCGCCGCAGTGCGCCGGCAGTTCGGGAATCTCGAGTTGCAGGCCGCCTACGCGCTGGCTCCGGTGCATCGTCGCAAGGCGTTCGCGTTGCTCCTGTCCAGCCTTCTGCGGCGACGCGTATGCGACGCCGTGAGCCTGCGCACCTTGCTGCGCATCGTGCTCCCGACCCCGGCGATGCGAGGCCTGCGGGCGCTGCGCGGACGTCTCTGCCCGACTCCCTGAAGTGGCTGCGCAACCCACGCCGGATCGGCGTCTGGAACAATGTCGCGCCATGCTCGAATTCACCCTCCACCACGCCCGCGGCCGCGCCCGCCGCGGCAGCCTGCGCCTGCGCCGCGGTGTCGTGCAGACCCCGCAGTTCATGCCCGTCGGAACCTACGGTTCGGTCAAGGGCATCACCCCGCAAGGCCTGCGCGATGCCGGCGCGCAGATCATCCTCGGCAACACCTTCCACCTGTGGCTGCGCCCCGGGCTGGAAGTGGTGCGGCGCTTCGGAGGGCTGCATCGCTTCATCGGCTGGGACGGCCCGATCCTCACCGACAGCGGCGGATTCCAGGTCTGGAGCCTGGGGGAGCTGCGCAAGATCAGCGAGCAGGGCGTTCGTTTCGCATCCCCGGTCAATGGCGACAAGTTGCTGCTGACCCCGGAGATCAGCATGCAGATCCAGACCGTGCTGGATTCGGACATCGCGATGCAGTTCGACGAATGCACCCCCTACGAGACCCGGCGCGGCGACGAGGTGCATCGCACCACCGAGTCCGAGGCGCGCGCGTCGATGGAACTGTCGCTGCGCTGGGCGAGCCGCTGCCGCGACGAGTTCGAGCGCCTGGAAAACCCCAACGCGCTGTTCGGGATCAACCAGGGCGGCATGTTCGAGAACCTGCGCGAGGCCTCGCTCGAAGGCCTGCTCGGACTCGACTTTCCCGGCTACGCGATCGGCGGGCTCAGCGTCGGCGA
>DAHWJK010000234.1:0-5366 GCA_027344185.1 Thiobacillus sp. | reverse complement strand
ATGCGCTTGCCGAAAACACCCTGCAGGCCTGGGCGGACGACCTCGCGCAGCAACTGCCGGACGGCGCCACATTGCTGGGCTGGTCGCTCGGCGGGCAGGTGGCGATGCGCGCCGCGCTCGACCATCCACACAAGGTGGCGCGCCTGGTGCTGCTGGCGTCGACCCCGAAATTTCTTGCCGCGCAGGACTGGACGCGCGGCATGGCGCCGGCGGACCTGGAGGATTTCGGCGCTGCGCTGCGGGCCGACCCGCAGGCGACGCTGCTGCGTTTTCTGAGCCTGCAGACGCGCGGCATGGACGACCAGAAGACCCTGCTGCAGCGCTTGCGTAAGACCCTGCTGGCCGCGCCCGTCGCGCACGATGCGGCGCTGGCGGGGGGGCTCGCGATCCTGCGCGACACCGACCTGCGCGAGGACCTGCCGCGCCTGACCCAGCCGACCCTGGTGCTGCACGGCGCGCTCGATACATTGACGCCGGCGTCGGCCGGCGCCTGGCTGGCGGAAACCCTGCCGCACGTGCGGCACGTCGAATTGGCCCGCGCCGCGCATGCGCCGCATCTGTCGCACGGCGCGGAAGTCGCCGCGGCGATCGGACGCTTTGCCCATGACTGAACCCGAACTTGATTTCGCCGAAGTGCGGCGCTCCTTCGATCACGCCGCCGCCCGCTACGACGCCCACGCGGTGCTGCAGCGCGAGGTGTGCGACCGCCTGCTGGAGCGCCTCGAATTCACCGCGCTGAAGCCGGCGCGCGTGCTCGATGCCGGCTGCGGCACCGGCTATGGCCTCGCGCACCTGCGCGCGTGCTATGCGGAGTCCGAGCTGTGCGCGCTCGATATCGCGCCCGCCATGCTCGACGCCGCGCGCGCACGCCTGCCGCAAGCGACGTGGGCACGGCGCGCCCTGCAACGCCTCACGCCGCAGGCTTCGCGCGTCACGCATCTGGTGTGCGCCGACATGGCGCGTCTGCCGCTGGCGGCCAGCAGCATGAACCTGGTGTGGTCGAGCCTGGCGCTGCAGTGGGCGCACGATCTGGAAGCCGCGTTCAGGGGCTTCCATCAGGTACTGGCGCCTGGGGGGCTGGCGATGTTCGCTACCTTCGGACCCGATACGCTGAAGGAATTGCGCGCGGCCTTTGCGTCCGTCGACGATGCGCCGCACGTCAACCGTTTCATCGACCTGCACGACATCGGCGACATGCTGATCCACGCCGGGTTTTCCAGCCCGGTGATGGAAATGGAAATGTTGACGCTGACCTATGCCGACCTGAAGACGCTCATGCGCGACCTCAAGGGCATCGGCGCCCACAACGCGGCGACGGCGCGACGGCGCGGCCTGCTGGGCAAGTCGGCGTGGGCGCGGCTGGAGCGGGCCTACGAATCCAACCGGGTTGAAGGGCGCCTGCCTGCCACCTTCGAGGTGATCTACGGCCACGCGTGGGTCGGCGACAAACTGCAACGCGAGGACGGTCGCCAGGTCATCCAGTTCGCGATCGGCGAGCGCAAACGAAAACTGGGGCGCGTGTGAAGGGGCTGTTCGTCACCGGCACCGATACCGGCGTCGGCAAAACGCGGGTGGCGCTGGCGCTGATCCGGGCGCTGCGCGCGCGCGGCCTGCGCGTGGCGGCGATGAAGCCGGTGGCGGCGGGCTGCGCGCCCGGCGGGCTGAATGAGGACGTGACGGCGCTGTTGCAGGCCGCCAATGCCACCGCCGATATCCGTGATGTGAATCCCTATGCCTTCGAGCCGGCGATTGCGCCGCATATTGCAGCCCAGCAGGCAGGAGTGCGGATCGAAGTGGGCGTCATCGCCGATGCTTTTGCGCGGCTGGCCGCTGCGGCCGATGTGGTGGTGGTCGAAGGCGCAGGCGGCTGGCGCGTGCCGCTGAATGAAGACGAAGACATGGCCGACCTGGCGCAGCGTCTCGGGCTGCCGGTCGTGCTGGTGGTGGGCCTGCGTCTCGGTTGCCTCAATCACGCGATGCTGACGGCCGAATCGATCGCGCAGCGGCACCTGCCATGGGCGGGCTGGGTCGGCAATCAGATCGACCCGACGATGATTTTCCCGGCCGAAAATCTAGCGGCGCTGCAGGCGCGATTGCCGGGGCCGCGCCTCGGTGTGCAGGCTTTCCAGTCTGCAGGATTTTCTGCGGAATGCATGCCGCAATGGCTGACGCTGCCTGTAGAGTTAGATAATTAAAATATTCTAAAATAACAATATTTTATAAATAAATCAATAACTTAATACCATCGTACCGCTTGTTCAGGGACGGAGCGTCGTGGTACTGTCCGCGACATATTGCCGCACGTGGTTTCCGCGATTCCTGACATGCACCAGGTGAAGTTGGACGACTGTGAGGGCGGGTCTGCAGGCGCGTTTGTCTTTCGATCCCGCCCCAATCATTCGCTGACCCGTACTCAGGAACGGCTCGTTTTCTGGAGCCTGGCGGCAGTGTGCTTTGCCATGGCGATCGGCTTCGCGTATCTGGGTTACTGGCTGATTCTGCCGTTTGCCGGACTGGAGATCGGCTTGCTGGCCTGGGCTTTCGAAGCGCTGCGCAGGCGGGCGGGGGACTACGAAACCCTGATGATCGACGGCGACGCGGTGGTGCTGGAATGGCATTGCGGCACCCGCGCCGGCCGTCGTGAAATGAACCGGCAGTGGGCGCGTGTGGTGTGCGACTGCAGGTCGCCCGGCAGGGATTGCCGACTCAGTCTGAGTTCGCATGGCCGGGCGACGGAAGTGGGACAGTATCTGAGCGACGAGGCGCGGCTGCAGCTGGCCGCCACGTTGCGCAGCAGGTTGCAGGGATAACGAGCGCGCAGGTTGCAGGCCGTAACGCAACGCACGCCGCAACGACACCAATAATTTGGGGACGAGAGGACGGGGGACGCGATGAAACAGAAGTGGCAACGTGTAGGGATGATCGGGGCAGTGCTGGCTTTCAGTCAGTCGGCACTGGCAGAGTACGCTTACAACCTGCAAATACCGGCAAGCAAGGTGGCGCAGGATGTGTTCGACCTGCACAACCTGATCATGCTGGTGTGTCTGGGTATCTTCATCGTGGTGTTCGGCGCAATGTTCTATTCGCTGCTGAAGCACCGCAAATCAGTGGGCCACAAGGCCGCACATTTCCATGAAAACACTACCGTCGAAGTGATCTGGACGGTGATCCCGTTTGCGATCCTGATGGGCATGGCCTATCCCGCCGCCAAGGTGGTGATCGACATGAAGGACACCAGCAATCCTGACATGACGATCAAGATCACCGGTTACCAGTGGAAGTGGGGCTACGACTACCTCAACGATGGCGTCAGCTTCTACAGCACCCTGGCGACGCCGCGCGAGCAGATCGAAGGCAAGGCCGAGAAGGGCGAGCACTACCTGCTCGAGGTCGACGAGCCGATGGTGGTGCCGGTCGGCAAGCGCGTACGCCTGTTGATCACCGCCAACGACGTGCTGCACGCCTGGTGGGTGCCCGCGCTCGGCGCCAAGCAGGATGCGATTCCCGGTTTCATCCGCGACAGCTGGTTTACCGCCGACAAGATCGGCACCTACCGCGGCCAGTGCGTCGAGCTGTGCGGCAAGGACCATGGCTTCATGCCGATCGTGGTCGAAGTGGTCTCGGAAGAAGACTACGCGGCCTGGGTGGCGAAAAAGAAAGGGTCAGCGGCAGTCGCGACGGCGGACAACACCCGTACCTTCGAGATGTCGGAACTGGTGACGCGCGGCGAGCAGGTCTATCAGGCCAATTGTGCCGCCTGCCACCAGGCCAACGGCATGGGGATGGCGGGCGTGTTCCCGGCGATCAGCGGCTCGCCGGTCGCAACCGGCCCGATCGCCGCGCACATCGATATCGTGATGAACGGCAAACCGGGCACGGCAATGGCAGCCTTCGCCGGCCAGCTGTCCGATGCCGACATCGCGGCGGTGGTGACCTACCAGCGCAATGCGTGGGCCAACAAGACGGGTGATCAGGTCCAGCCTGCCGATATCGCCGCAGCACGGAGTGGGGCCGCCAGCGAAGCCGCCTCACCCGCAGCGCAGTAAACAAAATCAAGAGGAGAGCACACGATGACTGATGCTGCACACGCCCACGACGATCATGGCCACGGTCACCCGACCGGGATCATGCGCTGGTTGACCACCACCAACCACAAGGATATCGGTTCGCTGTATTTGTGGTTCGCACTCATCATGCTGTTCGCGGCAGGTTCGATGGCGCTGCTGATCCGTGCCGAACTGTTCCAGCCCGGCCTGCAACTGACCAACCCGGACTTCTTCAACCAGCTCACCACCATGCACGGGCTGATCATGATCTTTGGCGTGATCATGCCGGCCTTCTCGGGCTTCGCGAACTGGCAGGTGCCGCTGATGCTGGGCGCGCCCGACATGGCGTTCCCGCGCATGAACAACTGGGCATTCTGGCTGTTGCCGATGGCCGGCCTGATGCTGATGGCCTCGTTCCTGTTGCCGGGCGGCGCGGTCGCGGGGGGCTGGACGATGTATCCGCCGCTGTATATCCAGGGCGGCATTTCCTACGACCTGACGATTCTGGCCGTCCACATCATGGGCCTGTCGTCGATCATGGGGTCGATCAACATCATCACCACCATTCTCAACATGCGTGCCCCTGGCATCACGTTGATGAAGATGCCGCTGTTCGTGTGGACCTGGCTGATCACCGCCTACCTGCTGATCGCCACCATGCCGGTCCTGGCGGGTGCGGTGACCATGCTGCTGACCGATCGAAACTTCGGCACGCACTTCTTCAACGCGGCCGGCGGCGGCGACCCGGTGATGTTCCAGCACATTTTCTGGTTCTTCGCCCACCCCGAGGTGTACATCCTGATCCTGCCGGCCTTCGGCATCGTCTCGCAGGTGATTCCGACCTTCGCCCGCAAGCCGCTGTTCGGCTACGCGTCGATGGTGTACGCGACGGCTTCGATCGCGATCCTGTCGTTCATCGTGTGGGCGCACCACATGTTTACGGTGGGGATGCCCGCTGCCGCGCAGCTGTTCTTCATGTTCTCGACCATGCTGATCGCGGTGCCGACCGGGGTGAAGGTCTTCAACTGGGTGGCCACGATGTGGAAGGGGTCGATGACCTTCGAGACTCCGATGCTGTTCGCCATCGCCTTCGTCTGCCTGTTCACCATCGGCGGCTTCTCCGGCCTGGTGTTGGCGATTGCGCCGGTCGACATCCAGTTGCACGACACCTACTACGTGGTGGCGCACTTCCATTACGTGTTGGTCTCCGGCGCGCTGTTTGCGATCTTCGCCGGCATCTACTACTGGCTGCCGAAGTGGACCGGCCACATGTACAACGAGACGCTCGGCAAATGGCATTTCTGGCTGTCGGTGATCGGC